>JAKLEQ010000030.1 GCA_022711635.1 Methanoregula sp.
GTGTGACCTTCCTCTTGAAGAAGCGAAGACCCTGGCTCGTCCATGCCCGCAGCTCCCGTGCCTTATCCTCGAAATCGATGATCGTGATCTTTTCGTACGGGATGTTCACGTGTTTTACCAGGATCGGCAGTGTGCACTTGGAAACCGCACCGTATCCGATGATCAAGACGCTGTTGTTGAACTGCAATTAAACCCCCATTCCAATGGTATAAATTAGATTGATCCGCGCCGGTTTTGAATGTTGTTGTATGGGGAGGTTTTTCCATCGGACACTGGTCAGATCCGGAGATCAGGCCCTCATCGCGGGATCCACCCCCCGAATAGACTGACTGGTTAAGAGAGCGGGAAGATGTACCTCAGATAAAAAAAAGAGGGCCGGGAATCGGCAGGGGCGGAAAGCCTGTGATCAGGGAACAAACCGGATCCCCGGGTAGATACGCCCGCGGTGCTCGTCAAGAGCAACATGGGTGTTGAAGAGACCGGTGATGAGATAGTTGAATTCCGCTTCACGGATGAGGCGGGGGAAATCTTTCGCCGCTCTCAGGTGGTACCGGACCCATTCCGCCCAGATCAGCATGCTTTGAACGTCACCGTTTGCAAGCGGGCGCAGGTGCCTCTCCGTGAAACCTTGGAAGAGGTCCAGCTCATCCGGCAGGCTTTCCGCATTGGGGGAAAGAGCCCGCTCTTCCCCGTGCTGACCTGTCGTTAACGGTTGAATGAAGCGGGCAGCTGACTGGTCGTAGGACAGGGTTCCTGAATCAAGGGCTCGTGTGTCGGACATCGTTATCACTGTAAAAAAATACGGGGATATGCTTTATGAGCACTTGCCCGAATGGCAAAAATTGAAACAAACTCTGAAAATGGCGGGCTGAACAGTTGCCCGGTGAGATATGCCTATCGTCTCGTAACCGGAGAGTGAGGTGATATGTCACTCCCCCCGCACCTCCTGCAAGCCTCCAGGATCATGGAAGAATTCGCCGCATCGACCGGATTACATCCTGTACGGCCGGACCCGGAACGGTACCTCTGGACGGATGCGTTTGCAGTCTGCACCTTTTGCGGCCTATCTGAAACGATTGGCGATGTGGCGTATTCCCGCATGGCGATTCTGCTCGTTGACCAGGTGCACCGTACCCTTGGCCGGCACCGACGGGATGATAAGCGCACGGGGTGGATCAGCGGATTTTCTGATGCGGAGGGGGCGCGCCACCCGACGATTGGGGGACTCAGGATTGGAAAAATTCTCCCGGAACGGGGCCGGGACGACCCCTGTGATGAGCGCCTCGAATGGGACCGGGACGGGCAGTATTTCCATTACCTGACCAAGTGGATGCATGCATTGAACCGGGTCGGCATGGTAACCGGCGACCCGAAATATCGCCGGTGGGCTGTTGAACTTGCCCGGGCGGCGCATACCGGGTTCATCGCGGCTGCACCCGACGGGGCGGGAAAGAGGATGTACTGGAAGATGAGCATCGACCTTCGCCGGCCCCTTGTTCCTTCGATGGGCCAGCACGATCCTCTCGACGGCTGGGTGACGTGCAGGGAACTGCTCGCAGCAGGAGCCGGGCCAGACCCGGAACAGGAGCGATGGCTGATGGAGGCCTCGGAGGATTATGCCGCCCTCTGCAGGAACAGCTCCCTCCTCTCCGGCGATCCTCTCAGCATCGGAGGCCTGATGGCAGACGCCGGCAGGATCGTCCAGCTCGGGGGAGGGGGGACAGGGCAGGCCGAGATCCTCGAACGCATTCTTCTCTCCGCCTGCACGGGGATGGAGATCGTTCTCCGCCGGGGATCCCTTGCATTGCCCGCAGAATCCCGGCTCGGGTTCCGGGAACTGGGGCTCTCGATCGGCCTCTCTGCAATCCGGAACCTTGCAGCCACGGCCGGATCCGATCCTGTCCTGAAACGCGACCCCCTCAACCGGTACATCCGAACACTGGCACAGTACCTGCCGGTAAAAACAACTATCGAAGAGTTCTGGATGAATCGCCGGGACAGGAACGTACGCACGTGGACGGACCACCGATGGATTAACGAAGTGATGCTGGCAACAAGCCTTGCCCCGGAAGGATTCCTCACGATCCGGGCACCGGGTTCCCAACGCAATCATCTCATTGACTGAAACATGTCGACAACCTTATCTGGAGAAAACCTGGAAGGCAAAGGTAGCGGATACCACCGGGAACGAGGGGGTGTGTTTATGGGCGGGATGATCGATCTTCCCCGGATCAGGGAGAGAAAATTCGTCTTTGCCGACCGGCACGATGCGGGAAAGCAGCTTGCGGCACTCATCCGGTCGGTTCCGGGCGTCCGCTGCGACCGTGTACTCGCCATCCCGGCGGGGGGAGTGCCGGTGGGGTGCGAACTGGCACGGGCATTTGGGTCCCCGCTCTCGCTTGCTGTTGTGCGGAAGATCCGGATCCCCGGGAATACCGAGGCAGGATTCGGAGCGGTGACCTGGGACGGGAGGGTCCGGATCAATGAAAGCCTGGTCCGGGCACTCGGGCTTACCAGGGACAGGGTCGATGCGGCAACCGAAGAGACACGCCGGAATGTCCTTGGCCGCATTGCCTGCTTCACGGAATCAAAGCCTTTCCCCGACATCACTGCCGAGGAAATCTTCATCGTCGATGATGGTCTGGCTTCGGGGTTCACGATGCTCGCCGCGCTGGAGTCTGTCCGGTCCGTGGGACCGGCATCCGTATCTGTCGCAGTTCCGACAGCCCCGTCATCCACGATTCCGCTGATTGCCGGATCGGCTGACCGGTTTTTCGTTGCGAACATACGGAGCGGCGGAAGGTTTGCCGTGGCAGATGCCTACCGCCAGTGGTACGATCTGGACGACGACGAAGTCCTGCGGGAACTAAGCGACGGAATGTGTTCCGGCCCTGTCTTCCGGCCGTAACGAAATGTTTTTCATGGCGGTGGTACGGAAGGGCGGCCCCCGATGCCGCCTGATTGCATCCGGCTCATCCCGAAACAACATACAAACCGTTTTTATCTCCGCAGACAGAGTCATTGGACTGAATCCAATGGTGCAGAGAGACGGAGACGGCCCGGCGGTGCCGGGGAAACGGGGCAGTATCCTTTCTCCGGGCTCCCGTCTCCCGCGATCAGGCAGGTGGAGTATCCGGTGATACTGTTAGCCGAACTCGCTTTCTTCTGCCTCTTCTCGGCGGTCATCACGTACGGGCTCGGGATCTTTGTCTACGCCAAGAATCCCGCGTCGGCAGTCAACCGTCTTTTCCTTGCCGCGATGCTGGCGGCAGCATACTGGGCGACCGGCGAATTCATGATCTGGCAGTCGGCCGGGTTCGAGGCAGTGAACTTCTGGCTCAGGGCGAGCGCGTTCTGGCCGCTCGCAATCGCCTTTTGCTTCCATTTCATCCTTGCTTTTACCCACCATCGGGCATCATGGCGGCAGAACCGCCTGTGGATTTTCCTTTTTCTGTACATCCCCGCTTCGGTCTTCTCCCTTCTCGGGATCGTTACCGACCTGATCTACACGGTGCGGTTCCATCCGGACATCGGGTATATCTACGTGCCGGTGTCCGAAAGCCTCGTGTACCAGGCAACCACTGCCTTCATGGTTATCGTGATGGCACTCGCAATCTCCATCGGCCTTGCATCGTGGCTCCGGACACCTGATGCAAACCTCCGGAAGCAGTACTTCCTCGTCACCATCAGTATCGTTATCGTCGTGATCTGCGGGTCCCTGTCGGGACTGATCCTTCCTTCATCCGGGATCTTTCTCCCCAACCTCGTCTTTATCGGGATGATCCTCTTCTCCTTTATCATCGCGTATGCCATCATGAAGTACCGTCTCTTCACGCTGAGCCCGGAGACAGCCGTATCGGAGATCCTGCGCACGATGCCGGACGGCTTCATCCTTGCGGATATGGACGACCGGATCGTGACCGCAAATGCGTCCGCAGCCGCAACCGCTGGAGCCGATCCCCTGCTCCTAGCCGGACAGGCCGTTGCAACGGTTATTCCGGACCGGTTCTACCGGACCCTGAAAGCGTCGGTCCTTGCACAGGGGACGATCACGGAGTTCGAGGCAGACCTTGAAGGAGAGAGGCGCATGGTGGTCAGCATCGCCGGTTCTCTCGTGAAGGATCCTGCAGGAAAGGCGGCAGGTATCGTCCTGATCATCCACGATATCACGCGCCGGAAGGAGCAGGAGAAAGCCCTGCGCCAGGCGAGCGGGAATCTCTCGCTGCTCAACCAGGTTACCCGTCACGATATCAGCAACCTTGTCACCGCACTCTCGAGCTACCTGACACTGCTCTCCCAGAAACCGGGTACGGACCTGGCGGCCGGGCAGTACATTTCATCGTCTCTCGACCTTGTCGAGAAGATCTCGGACCATCTCAGGTTCTCCCGGGAATACCAGGAGATCGGCGTCCTTGAACCAGCCTGGCAGTCCCTGAATGCCATGATCGATCGTGCCGTAAAGAACGTACCGTCCAGTGGCGTCATCATCACCGCGCAGGCGGACCCCGTGGAGATCTACGCCGACCCGCTCGTCCACAAGGTCATCTACAACGTTCTTGAAAATGCCGTCCGGCATGGCGGGCACGTGACCTCTATCCGGGTATCGTCGGCACAACAGGCAAACGGGGTCCTCTCTCTTGTCATCCAGGATGACGGCGTCGGGGTCAGGGAGGAGGAGAAGGAACGCATCTTCGAGCGGGGGTACGGGAAGAATACCGGGCTCGGGCTGACACTCTCCCGGCAGATCCTCGCGGTCACCGGCATGACGATTGCCGAGAACGGGCAGTCGGGCAGCGGCGCGCGGTTCGAGATCCGCATCCCGGCATCCGCCTGGAGACCGGTGTCCCGTACCGGGGAGACGGGATCTTCCCCGTCATAACAGGCTTGCCTCCCATCCGGGAGAGGAAGATTTCGGAGAGGAGCAGGTGGAGAATTCTTTTTCCCCTGCAGGGGCCTGCCCGCGGGTTACTTAATCCTCCATGACGGATAGTATACCGGTGATTATCCTGTCAAAACGGGCAGTTGACATGGTTTTTTCTGCGACGTTTACCTTAACCGACCTCCGCATGATCCTCCGGAAAACCGCTCCGACGCACCAGCTGGATCCCCGCCAGCGCGAAGAGGCGACACGTCTGCTGGAGAACCTCGAGCGCCAGGTAGCATCGCTGAAACAGGAGATGCTGCGATGAGGTGTGCCGCCGGGATCGAAGCACGGCAGGTCAACGAGCTTGCCATCAACATCGATCCGATCCAGGCAGGAGGGAGGCTGACCGCTGACGCGATGAAGGCCGTCATCGCGTACGGCGACGGCTATTCCGTCTGCGACAACTGCCGGAAACCCAACCGGCTCGATTACATCAGCAAGCCGCCGATCGCAGAGTTCCACCGGGAGGTCGCGGCGTGGCTCGGGATGGACACCGTCAGGACGGTCCCCGGTGCCCGCCGCGGGTTCCAGGCAGTCGCCCGGACGTATGTAGACAAAGGCGACCCGGTCATCCTGACGTCCCTCTCCCACTACACGGAGTTCCTCGCCGTCGAGGAATCCGGGGGTATCGCCCGCGAGATCCCCGCCGGCGCAGACCACATCGTGACCGCGGAGGCGGCTGCGCAAAAGGCAGAAGAGGTGAGGCGTGAATCGGGGAAGGATGCCGTCCTTGCCATTATCGACATGGTCGATTACCAGTACGGCAACCTCCACGATGTCCGGGCAATTGCCAGCGCCCTGCACCAGTACGATATCCCGGTCCTGTGCAACGGTGCATATACCGTCGGCATCATGCCGGTTGACGGGAAAGCGCTCGGCGTTGATTTCGTGGTCGGATCGGGGCACAAGAGCATGGCGGCGCCTGCCCCCTCCGGCGTCCTTGCCGCGACCGCCGAACGCGCGGGCGAGGTCTTCCGGACGACCGGTATCACCGGGGACGTCACCAGCCGGAAGTTCGGGATCAAGGAGCCGGCCATGATGGGCTGTACCCTCATGGGAGCGACGCTCGTCGGGATGATGGCGTCGTTCCCGGAGGTCAGGGAACGGGTCAGGCACTTCGATACGGAACTTGCCAACAACCGGATCGTCCTCTCTGCACTGCAGTCCATCGAGGGGACCCGTGTCCTGTCGGAGATGCCGCGGAAACATACCCTGACCCGGGTCGATACGACGGCGTCGTTCGACACGGTCGCGCAGAAGCATAAGAAGAAGGGCTTCTTCCTCGCTTCAGAACTTGAGGAGAAAGGGATCACCGGGATCATCCCCGGAGCAACGCGGGTCTGGAAGTTCAATACCTACGGGATGACCACGGCACAGGCGCAGTACCTTGCGGCAGCATTCACCGATATTGCCCGCCACAACGGCCTGAATGTTGCCTGACGCTGACCCGGATCCACGCTGGCGGATGTATTTAATACCGCCTAGACCCATCCGGAAAATGGGGGGACGGGACCATACTCGACAAGGTTGACCTCAAAAAGAAGACCGACAGGGAGGAGTTTACCCGGGAGATCGCCCCCCTCCAGGCCCGGATCGGCATATTGCAGCGGGAGTTCCGGGACCGCCGGATCCCGATCATCATTGTCGTGGAGGGGTGGAATGCATCCGGCATCACGAAGGTTACCGGCGAGCTCATCCAGTTCCTCGACCCCCGCGGGTTCTCGTTGTATTCGACAGGGTCTCCCACGGATGAAGAGCGCGACCGCCCGCTTCTCTGGAGGTTCTTTGTCAGGACACCCCCGAAGGGCAGGATTGCCATCTTCGCCCGGAGCTGGTACAGCCGCGCCCTCGCGGAGAAGGTCACCGGGATCGACTGGAAAAAAGCGGTGAAGCGATCCATTGCCGGAATCAACAGCTTCGAGCGCCAGATGGCGGATGACGGAACGGTCATCCTCAAGTTCTTCCTGCATATCAGCGCAGAAGAGCAGCAGCGGCGCCTCGACGAACGGGAGACCAACCCGCTCACCTCGTGGATGATCACGAAAGGGGACTGGGACTTCCACAAACAGTATGAGAACTACCTTCCATTGATCGGGCAGTTCATCAAGAGTACGGACTGTCCCTACGCTCCCTGGACCGTCGTCCCTGCCACCGATGAACATTACGCCGTGCTGAAGGTGTACTCCACGGTTGTCCGGGCACTGGAGAAACGGCTGGCAAAGATTAAGGATAGAGGGGACGGTTCAGGGGATCGTGAAAAACGGCAGGAGATCGTTCTGCCCGGGATGGTGCCGGTCCGCCGCAGGTCGGAAGGGGACGTGACATATTCCGATGCCGAGTATACGAAGCTCCTCTCCCACTACCAGGAGAAGGTCCGCGACATCCAGTACCTGCTGTACAAGCGCAGGATCCCCCTCGTAATCGTCTTTGAAGGCTGGGATGCGGCCGGGAAGGGAGGCAACATCATGCGCCTCGTGCGGCTGATGAACCCCCGGGGATACGATGTCGTCCCGGTCGGGAGACCGGACCAGACAGAGCTCGATCACCATTACCTCTGGCGGTTCTTTCTGCGGTTTCCCCGCGCAGGACACGTCACGGTCTTCGACCGGAGCTGGTACGGCCGCGTCCTCGTCGAGCGGGTCGAAGGGTTCTGTCCCGAAACCTCCTGGAAACGGGCGTACCGGGAGATCAACGAGATGGAGGAGTCCTACGTGGAGAGTGGCGGGGGACTCATCAAGTTCTGGCTGGAGGTGGACAAGGACGAGCAGCTCCGCCGGTTCACCGACCGGCAGAACGACCCGCTGAAACAATGGAAGATCACTGAAGAGGATTGGAGGAACCGGGAAAAGTGGGACCTGTACCGGGAAGCGTCCGATGAGATGCTTGCCCGGACCAGCACACCCGCAGCTCCCTGGACGGTTATCGAGTCCGATGACAAGCGTTTTGCACGGTTAAAGACGCTCTCGACCGTCATCGGGTACAGCAGGGAGCTCTTCCGGTAACCATCCGGTCCCGTGCGGACATCCCGTCCGCCCTTTTTCCGGTTGGCGGGGTCCCGCGCTGTCATTCCCCCGGAAACAGGACGGCGCCAGGATACCCCATCTTCGGATCCTTATACAATCAGGCGCCTGCGCATCAGGTTCACCGAAATAACACAGAAAATGAAGGCGGCGGCTGCCATCCATGCAAGGCTGAGGAGCGCCGTCCACGACAGGGATGAGAGCGTCAGCATCCGCATGATGGAAACGACGTGGGTTAAGGGGAGGAGGGCAATCGCAGCGTACTGGAAGGTGGCGGGAAGCAGGTTTAACGGGAAGAACGTCCCGGAGAAGAGCATCATCGGGGTGATAAAGAGGAACGAGGGATAGTTCAGGGTGTCGATGCTGGGGGTGATTGCGGTGAAGCACATCGCGATCCCGGCAAAGAGCATCCCCCCGAGGAACGCAAGCGGGATCGCGAGCAGGGAGAGAGGAAGCGCAATCACCCCGAACGCGGCAAGGACCGGGAGCATGATCGAAACATACATCGTACTCCGGGTCGCCCCCCAGAGCAGCTCCCCGGCAATAACATCCTCGATCGAGAGCGGGGTTGCGATGATCGCGTCGAAGCTCTTCTGGTAGTACATGCGGACATAGCTCCCGTATGTGCACTCGAAGAACGCAGAGTTCATGACCGAAATCGCAAGGATCGCCGGCGCGATGAAGTTGACATACGGGACACCGTCTATCTGCTGGACGTATGTCCCGATCCCAAGCCCGATGGCAAACAGGTAGAGGAATGCTTCGATGAAGGGCGGGAAGAAATTGACCTTCCACGTCTTGAAGAAGACGATGAGGTTCCGGTGCCAGACATGCCAGCACCTGCGGGTTACCGGGGGAATCGAGAAAAGCCCTGCCATGTCAGTCGCGCAGCCTCCTGCCGGTCAGCTTCAGGAAGACATCCTCGAGCGTCGCCGGCCGGGTCAGGAGCTTTTCCGGGTGGCAGCGATCGAGCAGCGTCCTTGCAAGCTCCTGTGCCGATCCCGTCGGCACCAGTACCATGTCCCCGGCGTCTTCGTATGGGATGTTCTCCCCGTTGAGGCATGCGATGACGCGGTCCGATTTCTCAACCTCGACAATCTCTGCCGCAGCATGCTGGCGGACGAGGTCGGCCGGTGCCCCCTCCACGAGGATCTTCCCGGCATCCATGATGACGAGCCGGTCACAGAGCCGGGACGCTTCGTCGAGATAGTGCGTGGTCATGACGATGGTATTTCCTTGCGCCTGCAGGAGCCGGAGTTTCTCCCAGACAAGATGCCGTGCCTGCGGGTCGAGGCCGATCGTGGGTTCATCGAGGATCAGCAGTTCGGGCCGGTTGATCAGTGCCCGGGCGAGGATGAGCCGCCGCTTCATGCCGCCGGACAGTTTGTCGATCGGGACGTCCCGCTTCTCGGTCAGCTGGACAAACGCCAGCAGATCGTCGGCCCGCTCCTGCGCTGCCCGGGGAGGAATATCGAAGTAGCGGGCATAGGTTAAGAGGTTTCTTATGCAGCTGAAATCGGGGTCGAGGTTGGTCTCCTGCGGTACCACCCCTATCCTTCCCTTGATCTTGGCGGGGGATTTGTCCGGGTCGAGGCCGAAGACAGAGAGCGCACCGCCCGACCGGGGCGAGACGCACTGGATCATCTTCATGGTGGTCGTCTTTCCCGCCCCGTTGGGCCCCAGGAACCCGAAGACCTCCCCCTTCCTCACGGTAAACGATATCCCGTCGACTGCCGGCGTCCCGTTGAACTCCTTGCTCAGCTCAGAGGCGGTGATGATTTCGGGGATCCCTGTTCACTCCACTCCATTGTTGAGGATAACCCCATATAATCCTGACGAATGGGATGATCCCGAGGAAATACCGGAAAGCGGGGGTCCTGACCGGGCATGCAATGACGGATCAGCCGGGTTACCGGGTGCGTTTCCGGAGCCGGAAAAGGGCTTCCTCTGCGGCCTCGCGGACATCGGCAAACGGGTCGCGGATGCATTCCGTTATCCCGGGGAGGGCTCGTCGGTCGCCGGTTGCGGCAAGTGTCCGGATAACACCGATCCGGACGTTGCTGTCCCGGTCACGGATATGGGCGATGAGCTGCGGGACCGAAGACGGGTCGTTGATCCTCCCGAGGGCGACAAGGGCAGAGGAACGGACGGCGGGCTCCGGGTCATCGAGAAGGGTGGCGAGGGCAGCAACGGAAGACGGATTTTTCCACTTCCCGAGGGCGAGCGCCGCTTCGCACCGCACGGACGCGTGGGAGTCCGAAAGGGCAGCGATGAGCGCGGGGATCGATCCGGCTACATCACTGTTTCCCAGCGCCTTTGCCGCGGCCGCACGGACCCGGATCCGGGGATCGGAGAGGTCCCGGATGAGGGTTTCGGGCTCCCCCGCCCGGCCGGTCATTCCATAAAGCCGCAGCTCTCCCCTGCGGCATAGGTATTGAGGATCTTCTTCGCGAGATGCGGGGAGAGCCGGTCCTTAACAAGACCGATGACGGAATCGAGGTCCTCCTCTGGAAGGCACCCGAGGCTCTCTTCACCTGCAACGATCATATCGGCAATATACTGCAGCTCCTCGTCCGAAAGCCGGGATATCCGGTGTGCAAAATCCTTCCCGTCCTCGGAAAAATGGTTGGAGACCGGAGGCAGGATGGACCGGAACATGTGACCGGATCCGGAACAGTCTGTCCCACAGAACTCGGGGGCGAGTTTCTTTAATATTGCAATGTCTTTTTCGGTAAGTTCTCGTGGCATGCGGATCTCCGGATCTCAGCGTTTTTTTCCCGGGACGGGCCGCGGGACGAACGTCCGCGAAGGGCAGCGGTCGGTCTCGCGGTCCCCGGGAACCTCGCCGTTGATCCGGCAGGTGCCGGAGGTTTCCGAAGCCGGTGCATAACTGGCACAGTCACGGCAGGCTGGCATGGTACGAATGTTCGGCAGCCGGGGCAATCAAATTTTGCTTCACGTCCGTAAATCCGGGACATGGCCGATGGTGATCCCCCCGGGGGACAGGACTGGGACTATACTCCCTTATCGTAATAAAATGAAGTAATGGAGAAAAAAGAGTATCGCAAAGGTTCACAGGCCAAGCTTTTTCTTCAGCCGTGCGAAGAAGCCCTCATTCGGCCCCTTGCCCCTTGGCTTCATGGTCTGGTCGCCGCCCTTCTGGCGGAATGTCCGCTGGGGCGCATGCCCGGATGGCGCAGGGATATCCTGCAGTGTACCCCTCGGCTCGGCCGCTTCCGGCTCGAATCCCCAGGAAAAACCGACCTTGTAGGCATTCTCGTTCTTCTTGATCCAGTCTGCAGCGGCAAGGTATCCCCTGTCCTCGGCCTTCCTGATGGTGTCGAAATGGTCGAGCGTGAAATGGATCTCTCCCTTCAGTGCGGTCAGTTCTTCATACACCTTCTGGGGGACGCGAATCTTCTCCCGGCTCATAGTTTCCTCAGTAGGAGTATGCAGGATACGATATTTAATGATTGCCGTAACCATACGGGAGGAAATCGGAGAAGGAGGCTGAATTGATATTCTTTCTTCCGTTACGCCCCTTCCATTTATCCCGTTTCTTTTCTTCTCCAAAAATTATAGATAGGATCGAAAGGGATTCCCTATTCATACGAGCGGGGATGCTCCCCATGAATGATGCGTATGGTTAAAACCGAATATGTTGGTGACGATTTCCGGAGAATGCTGCGATCTGACCTGCAGCACATCCAGCGCCTCGTGGATGCCGGGAAATTCGGGAAGCACAAGGTCCCGTACAAGGACAAGACCATCAATATCGAGATTGCCAAGAAAGGGGATACCGTTGTGGTCAAAAGACTCAGGGTGAACTGAACCATAATGCTCCCCTTCCTCCGGTACGGTGAGGTCTCATACTACGGCAGGGGTGACCGGGATACGATACCAGGGAGGCGGGCGGGGTGATAGCGCCGGTTTCCCCACCCAAGTTCCCATGCAGAAAAGTGCCATGGGCAAATCCTCTTTTACTTCGAAACAGCAGTACATGGTGTAAGATTTCACAATTTTTTTTATGACGGGGGAAGAGTATGGATCTCGTTTTACCGTTCATCATCCTGGTTGCCAAGATCGTCGAAGCGAGCATGGAGACCATCCGGACGGTCTACATCAGCAGGGGGCACAAATACCTCGCGTCCGGCATCGGGATTGTCAAGACCACGATATGGCTCGTTTCAACCGGTATCGTCCTTACCAACCTGACCTACCTTCCCGGCATCGCTGCATACGTCGCAGGTTTTGGCATCGGCACGCTCCTCGGCATGGAGATCGAGAAAAAGATCGGTATCGGCAACGTGATTGTCCGGATCATCAGCCCGAAGGATCCGGAGATGCTCATGCAGCGCCTCGGGGACCTCGGGTTCGGGATCACCCGGGTCAACGGGTGCGGCCGGTTCACCCAGACCGTGGCAGTCCTTCTTCTGGTCATCCCCCGCAAGGAGGAGTCGCGCCTCCTTGCCGTGCTGCAGCAGGATTACCCCGACCTGCTCTTTACCATCGAGGACATCTCGACCATGAGCGAACGGAAAGGGTACTTCGGGAACCGGAGGAAACACTTCCTCTCCTCCCTGATGGGGCAGTGAGGACCGGTCGGATCGATACCCATATGGGTTCTCGCAGGAAAACATCCGGCAATGGATGAGGAAAATACCACCGTCTTCGGTTTCATGCTGCGGATGGCAGAGTCCATCGCCAGCACCGCACGATCCCTCCGTGAAGAGGATGCCGCGGCGTTTCTTGCCCATATGCTCTCCGCAAAAAGGATCTATGTCGCCGGTGCCGGGCGATCCGGTTTTGTCGCAAAAGCATTTGCCATGCGCCTGATGCATCTCGGTTTCGATGCATATGTCGTGGGGGAGACCGTCACCCCGTCCTTCTCCCGCGAGGATACCCTCGTCGTCTTCTCCGGCTCGGGGGAGACAACCTCGGTCGTGGACATCTGCGAGATCGCCCGGGATATCGGCGGGAAGATCTGCCTCGTGACCGCGACGCCATCCTCGAAGATCGCCCGGATGGCCGACTGTGTCGTCGCCATGGGAGACTTAACCGGGTATTACTCGAAGGAGAAGACACCTTTCGAGGTGCGGCAGATCACGGGGCAGTACCGGTCCGTAACCGCCGCGTTCGCCCCGCTCGGGACGCTCTTCGAGACGCAGGCGATCGTCTTCTCCGACGCTATCATCTCGGCCATCATGGAGGCCCGGAAATCCGACATCGCTGATATGAAGGGCCGGCTCTCCAATGTCATCTGATGCCATCAGAATCCACAATCCTTTCCTGCAACAACCGTAGACGGGATCCCTCCCTCTCCTTTTCGGGTATTCCGGCAGACCGGTCCCCCTGAAACGGGACGGTTGGGTTTTGCACCACAGGGGTTTGGTTTTTTGGAACGGACAGCTTGCGCCTGTGCCCGGACGGAAAACAGACATACGAAAAAGGTCACGCGGACGTTAATTCTGAGAGGGAGACCATCTCGACATTCTCCTGCAGCAATGGCTCTATCTTTACCGAGATTGCGGAGAGCTGCTGGATGGTCTCGATCTCCTTCAGCCGTTGGTAGTGCAGGACCTCCGGGGACGAGATCCCGTTCTCCTGTTCGACAAGGTCATGGAGTTCCTGGCTGAGCATGGAGTACTGGCAGGTCAGCTGGTTGATGGAAAGGGAGTTCTGGTTGAACCGGGTCGCTTTTTCGGCGTCGATCGCCATTGTTCCCGGGCTTTTTCCGACGGCGGCTTCCAGGATGCGGATCTGTTCCCGGAAACGCGTTGACTGGGAGGTCACCTTGTTGAACCCTGCCTGCAGGTCCATAAGGAGCTTCCCGTTCTTCTTCTTCCATGTCTGGTCCGGGCTCTCCTTCCTCCCTGCCGCCATGTGTTTCGTGAACAGGTAGATCACCTGAAAGAGAATGAAAAGAAGAACGGCGACGATGATGATAACGTTGGAACTCACAATATCGCTCACGGGAACCCCTTCCCAATAATCCGTCGTGTATTTGTTCATTGCAATAGGGTGATTTTAATGTTTGCCTTGCGGAGAAAAATATGCCAGGGTAGTGCGGGAAAACGGGGAAAAACGAGTGCTGCTAAGGGGATTCGAACCCCTGTCGCGAGCGTGAGAGGCTCGCATGATTGGCCGGTCTACACTATAGCAGCAATATTGCTCTTTTAGGTGGGAGGTTTGTGCACTTAAATGTTATTTACCCTGCCATCCCGTCCCGGCTTCCAACGACCGCTTTAATATTCCAGACGACAATATCTGGAGACAAGTTATCGCGTGTCCCGCCAGACTCCTCCGGCGGGTGCGCCAGGTACCGGCATGTCCCTTCTCGAGGATCAGATCAAGGAGCTGGAAGACGAACTCCAGCGGACGCCCTACAACAAGGCGACCTCGAAGCATATCGGCAGGGTGAAAGCAAAGATTGCCCGGCTCCGCGACGAGGCGGTCTCGCGGGCGATGAAGGCAGGCGGGGGCGGGGAGGGATTCTCGGTCAAGAAATCGGGCGATGCCTCCGCCGTGCTCGTCGGTTTCCCGTCAACGGGGAAATCCACGCTCCTCAACAAGCTGACCGGGACCGACAGTGCCGTCGGGGCGTACGCGTTTACCACGTTAACCGTTGTCCCCGGCGCCCTCGAGCACAAGGGGGCGAAGATCCAGCTCCTCGATATCCCGGGGCTGATTGCCGGTGCCGCGATGGGCAAGGGGAGGGGCAAGGAGGTCATCGGCGTCGTCCGGAGCGCCGATATCATCCTCATCCTTGTCGACGTCTACAACGAGCAGCACGTGGATGTCCTCATCAAGGAACTCTACGACGCCGGGATCCGGATCAACTGCCGGAAACCGGACATCACCATCAAGAAGACCGCATTTGGCGGCGTGCGGTTATCCGCTGTCGGGACGCTCGACCTCGACATCGAAGAGGTGCGATCGATCCTCGCCGAGAGCAAGATCATGAACGCCGAAGTCCTCATCCGCGGGAACGCGACACAGGAGGACTTCATCGACGCCGTGCAGGGCAACCGCATCTACGTGCCGGCGTTCATCGCGGTCAACAAGGTCGATCTCGTCGACAAAGAGACATACCTGAGGATCGAGCACGATCTTGTGGCCCGGTTCGGGACCCCGCCCCTCATGATCTCCGCGTACGCCGGCTACCACATGGAGGAACTCAAGGACGCCATCTACGACTGTCTTGGTTTCATCCGCGTATACTTAAAACCCCAGAGCGGGGACGCCGACCTCGAGGAGCCCCTGATCATCCGGAAGGGGGCAACGGTTGCTGACGTCTGTACCAAGCTCCACCGGGACTTCGTCCACCGGTTCCGCTACTCCCGCATCTGGGGAAAGTCGGTCAAGCACCCCGGGCAGCGGGTCGGGCTCACCCATAAGCTCCGCGACGGCGACCTCCTCACGATCATCATCGAGCACTGATGGCCCGGGTGATGACGGAAAGCGGGGCTTCCGTCCTGATCCCGTAGCCGGAGAAATGGGTCCGCGTCGCGGGGTACCCTTCGGCCCGGACCCTCTCCAGCACGGTGGCGATATCCGGGGGCGACACCTTCTCCACCTTCGCGATCCGGTGGTAATCGTAGAATGAGGACGTCGGCAGCTCCTCACGGCAAAGTGTAAGGATGGTGTTCAGATCCTTTGCCGTTCCCAGTTTACGTCCCCCAATCCGCTCCTGCATCTCCTGCAGGGCGCTGGGGTCCTGGATCTCCCCGAGATACAACGGGCCGATCGGCGTCAAGGGCGCCCCGCATCCCGGGCAACAGCCGGCTTCCGGGACAAGCCCGGGGGCCTCCCGCCGGAACTGGCAGCGGGGGCACTGCTTCACGAACCCGATCCGTTTCAGGGAACGATCGGCGGCAGCTGCCCCTCGGGTGAGCCGGAGGTGCAGGCGGACGAAGTGCTCGCGGGCAAAACAGAAGACCGGCTCGATCCCCCGGTCGTACTTCACGGTCTCCCGCACGACAAACCCGAGGAGGATCCGGAGCCCGACCTCGCTATGGTAATCCGTGTTCTCGGGAAGCGCAAAATACCGCCGCATGCCAGCCCGCTTGTGTGCTCCACACAAGGGTGCGGTGTCGGTCGCGGTTACGAAAAGGAAGCGGCGGGATCCTCTCACCCCGGCATCGATGAATGGTGCCGGTGTCCCGAAGGGGTCGAGGTCGACCGCATCGAACGAGCGTTCCGAGAGGAGGGCGCTCGTATCCCGGTTCAGGATCTCGACCGGCAGGCCGGTGAGATCTGCGTTCCTCCGGATCAGCGCAACCGCCTCCAGGCTCCGGTCGTTGATCGCAACGGGAATACCGCATTCTCCTGCTATCCGCAGGCCGCGGATCCCGCTCGCCCCCATCGCGTCGAGATAATCCGAGGGCTGCAGAACCGAGCAGAGGAGCACGGTCGCGTCCCGGTTCAGTTCCATGCGCCGGTTAAAGAAGACCGGGGCGGTCCCGGGCGGAAATGAATCGGCCATGTCCTGGGCCGGCACGAAAATGACCGTGCTGCCCTCCCGGATCTCCGTGCATTCCATTGCGTTAAGGGAGTTCCTTCTCGTAACCCTTATACATATTCCTCGTCAATTGTATGGGGAGGGCGCGTGGCTTAGCCCGGACATAGCGTCAGCCTCCTAAGCTGAATGCCGGGGGTTCAAATCCCCCCGCGCCCGTTACGGTTTTCCTGCAGGCTTCCCTTAAGACTGCACGGGGCCGGATGCGTGATGGGAATGAGTCTAGCCGGATATTTTTCCATAACCCGCCCGCTCAACGCTGTCGTTTCGGGGATTGCCGCAGTCATCGGGTATCTTGTTGCGACGGGGACCGTCACGCCGGAATCCCTGATCCTTATCCCGGTCGTCTTCTGCATCACCGCCGCCGGCAATGTCATCAACGACTACTATGACGCGGAGATCGATGCGATAAACCGCCCGGATCGTCCCATCCCTTCGGGAGCGCTCTCCCGGGGTGCAGCCAGATCGTTCGCCCTCACCCTCTTCCTCGCCGGGATCCTCATCGCCCTGTACACCGGGCCAATCGGTATCGCGATTGCGATCCTCAACTCCCTGCTGCTCGTTGCTTACGCAGCCCGTCTAAAAAGCATGCCGTTTTTCGGGAACGTTGCGGTGTCCTATCTCTCCGGAAGCATCTTCCTCTTCGGCGGGGCATTCGCGGGATTTTCCGGCCTTGTGGAGAACATCCCCCTCGCAGCGATCACCTTTCTCGCGATGCTCGCCCGGGAGCTCCTCAAGGATGCCGAGGATGTTGAAGGGGATGCCGCGTGCGGCGCACGGACGCTCCCCATGGAGATCGGGATACCGGGCACGGCACGGCTTGCCCTCGACTGCGCCCTCTTCGCGGCCGCCGCAAGCCTCTTTCCCGTGCTCCGCTGGGGGTTCTGGTACCTCGGGGGGATCGCCGTTGTCGACTGCATCATCCTTGCAGCATGCCTCCGCGTGCTCCCGTGCACGACCCCGGCATGCGTAAAAGCGACGCGTTCGACGACGTTTTTGAAAGCGGGATTCTTCCTCTCGCTCGCCGTCTTCTCCGCCGCAGCGCTGCTCCTCTGATTCCCGGGTGCCGGCGGACGGGGCAGCGGGGCAACAAAGATTTATCGTGTGCGCCCCGAGAGATTACCCTGATATGCCATGGTGACGCTCGTCCGGCAGGGGGATACGTTCTATGCACAGCGCGGTTCGTATTTCGACGGCAACGTTAAGATCGACGGGAATTTCGTCGTGCCCCCCCGCACGCATTTCTGGGGCAGGCTTGCAGTTGCAGGCCGGCTGGAACTCGGCCCCCGTTCCACGGTTGCCCTTGGCATAACCTGCGGGAGCGCGATCATCGGGAGCAATGCCCGCATCAAGGGACCAGTCACCGCGGACGGGGACGTCACCGTCCTTGACAATGCGGTCATCCACGAGATCCGGGCCGGCGGGAACGTCACCTTACGGACCGGCGTCCATGTCGGTGACGTCACGGCGGGAGAGGCCCTCGTGATCCACGGGAAGATCAAGAGTAAAAAACTAGTCGGCAAGACGGTGAAGGTCCTCGGGGACTGAGGCGGGATCGACCCCGAGGACCGCAATCTCGTAGACATCGGCCCAGTTTACAATCGTCTCGACGCATCCCTCTTTTGCCGTAACGACGCCCATGACCGAAAGCCCCATCTTGTCGGCCATGTCGATGCCCTCCTTGACCTCGGTCAGGCACCCGACACCGATGATCGCTTTCGGCCGGTATTTCTTCACCATCCGTTTGATGAACGAGGAACCGGGGACGATGAACAACCGGTACCCCATCTTCTCGAGTAGCAGGTGCGCGTGCCCGATGTCGCACTGGCCGCAGTTCCGGCAGATCAGCCCCTCGGGGGTGAGGTGGGCGGGGCACTGGGAGGAGCGGAGGCACTGGGGGAGGAAGATCGCCCGTTCCGTCGCAGGCACCTTCTCAAAAGCGCTCGTGTTCATCGTA
>JAKLEQ010000031.1 GCA_022711635.1 Methanoregula sp.
TCTGGGGGCCGACCGCAGGGAGGTGAGAAGAACGCATTTGCGTTCTTCGAGTAGAGAGGGGGTCAAATTCATAAATTCCGCTGAGCGCACAACACAATGATCTCTACTACAATCTCTGTCAGCTTCTCTCCAGAGTAAAAAAATTATTTCTTATTCTTCTTCGACGACTTCGAGGGCCTCTTCTCCGGTTCCGCCTTCTTCAC
Organism: Methanoregula sp.; assembly: GCA_022711635.1. Classification (GTDB taxonomy): domain Archaea; phylum Halobacteriota; class Methanomicrobia; order Methanomicrobiales; family Methanospirillaceae; genus MVRE01. The sequence goes on from JAKLEQ010000031.1 coordinate 204, forward strand.
CTTCAGGAAGTAGTATGCACCGCCGCCGCAGATCAGGAGGAGGACAACAATCCCTGCGATGAGCAGGAGCGAGCCCGCCTGCGCCTGCTGCGAAGCCTTTGCGAACCCGGCCGTTGCCGTGGTGTTCCCCGGTTCCGCGGTGAGCGCATTCTGGTACGCGGCGGCAGATTCGGAATATTTGCCGAGCTGGAAGTAGGCATCGCCGAGGTTATTGTACGTCTTCACCTGCTGGGGGACGCTGAGGGCATGCGCTTCCGCATCGGCTGCGAATGCGCTGGTGTACGCGGTGACGGCGTCATCATACTTTTTGAGTTCCATGAAGGAGTTCCCCTTGTTGATCAGGGCGACGGTGTATGTCGGGTCGATCTTCAGCGCCCGGGTATACGCCTCGACGGAACCCGGGTAGTTCCCCTGCCGGTAGAGGACATACCCCTTGTTGTTCCAGAGGACCGCAGACTCCTCAAGGGCAAGGGCCTGGTCGATGGTGGTGAGCGCTTCGGTGTAGTTTCCCATCTGGATCTGGCAGTAGGTCTTGAGCTCGAGGGCATAGCTGCGTCCCCCGAACTCGGAAGAATTGATCCGGAGGGCTTCGTCGATCAGGGCGATGGCCCTCGGGTAGTTGTTGCTCCCGTTATGGATGAGGAGGATCGCCTGGTTCGTCAGGTTCGTGGACTCGTCCGCCTGGACTGCGGGGATGGTGCAGAGGAGCATGAGCCCTGCAAGGAGGGCGAAAATGATGGGTCGTGATTCCATGTACGCACCTTTCGCGTTTCGCTGGTATACGTTGGCGAGGCCGGATATTAGGGTTTCCGGTAGGGAACACGCCCCGCTGCGACGGGAGATAACAACACTAATACGGATTGCCTGCGAATGGTAGGATAACGGGGAGATTCCTTGAAATATATTATCATTACCGGCGGTGTGATGAGCGGGCTTGGCAAAGGGATAACCGCGGCATCGGTGGGGAGGATCCTGAAGAACCGGGGGTACTGCGTGACCGCGGTCAAGATCGATCCCTACCTGAATATCGACGCGGGGACGATGAACCCGGCCCAGCATGGCGAGGTCTTCGTCCTCAAAGACGGGGGCGAAGTGGACCTCGACCTCGGCAACTACGAGCGGTTCCTGGACATCGAGCTGACCTCCCCGCACAATATCACCACGGGTAAGGTCTACCGGTCCGTCATCGAGAAGGAGCGCCGCGGGGATTTCCTCGGCGAGACCGTCCAGATCATCCCCCACATCACCGACCGGATCAAGAGCTGCATACGGGAAGCTGCCGAGGAAGAGGTCCCGGGCGGCAGGAAAGCCGATGTCTGCCTCGTCGAGGTCGGGGGGACGGTCGGCGACATTGAGAGCATGCCCTTCCTTGAAGCCATCCGGCAGATGCGTGCCGAGATGCCGGAGCATGACTACGTCCTTATCCATGTGACCCTCATCCCCGAGGACACGATGGGCGACCTCAAGACAAAGCCGACCCAGCACTCGATCAAAGCCCTGCGGGAGCTGGGGCTCTACGCGGATATCATCGTCGGCAGAAGCGAACGCCCGATCGGCGCCCATACCAAACGCAAGATCTCCGCGTTCTGCGACCTTCCCCCGAGCAACGTCATCAGTGCGGCAACGGCGCCGGATATCTATGCCGTCCCGATGGAGCTCGAGAAGGAGGGGCTTGCGGACGTGCTGACAACGCACCTCGACCTCGGGAAACGGGAGGTCGACACCAGCTGGTACCGCATCGTGACGAAGGAGTACACGAACCGCGTGACCGTCGGGATCGTCAGCAAATACGGGATCGAGGACGTCTATATCAGCATCAAGGAGGCCCTCAAGCACGCCGGGCGGGCGCTCTCCACCGAGGTCAAGATCATCTGGCTGGATGCCGAGCGGTACGAGAAGTGCCAGCTCAAGGACTTTGATGGCATCCTCATCCCGGGCGGGTTCGGCAAGCGGGGCATCGAGGGGAAGATCGATGCGATACGGTTCGCCCGCGAGAACAAGGTCCCCTTCCTCGGGCTCTGCCTCGGGTTCCAGCTCGCGACCGTCGAATATTCACGGAATGTCCTGAACATCCCCGACGCGACGAGCGAGGAGATGGGGGAGGGCACCCATGTCATTGCCATCCTGCCGGAGCAGGAAGATGTCACCAACCTCGGCGGGACGATGCGGCTTGGGGACTACACGTCCGAGATCCGCGAGGGGACGCTCGCGATGAAGCTCTACGGGCTGAACGAGATCACCGAGCGGCACCGGCACCGGTACGAGGTGAACCCCCGGTTCATCAAAAAGCTGGAGGACGCGGGGCTTGTCTTCTCCGCCGTCAACCGAAACCGGATGGAGATCCTCGAGATCCCCGGTCACCCCTTCTTCTTTGCGACCCAGTTCCACCCGGAGTTCCGTTCGCGCCCGACGCGCCCCTCGCCCCCGTATCTCGGGTTCGTCGATGCCTGCCGGATCAACAAGAAGACGCCGTGAGGTTGTTCGTATGGTAAATACAGAGAAATTCATCGGGAGCGCGATCGCCGAGATCCAGGCACTCGCCGGCAATGACCGTGTCGTCATGGCACTCTCCGGGGGCGTCGACAGCTCGGTCTGCGCAGCACTCGCCGCACGGGCGATCGGGGACCGTCTCATCCCGATCTACATCGATACCGGCCTGATGCGCAAAGGAGAGACCGAGCGGATCCGGACGATCTTTGCCGATATCCGGCTCGATGTCGTCGAGGCGGAGGACGAATTCCTCTCGGCGCTGAAAGGGATCGTGGACCCCGAGGCGAAAAGGAAAGCGATCGGGGAACGGTTCATCCGGGTCTTCGAACGCGAGGCGAAGAAACAGGGGGCGAAATGCCTCCTGCAGGGAACGATCTACCCGGACAGGATCGAGAGCGAGGGGGGAATCAAAAGCCACCACAATGTCGGCGGAATGCCCCTGCACATGGAATTTTCGAAGGTGATCGAGCCGATCCGCGACCTGTACAAGGACGAAGTCCGGGCCGTCGCCGGCGCACTGGGGCTGCCGCCGGAGATCCAGCACCGGATGCCGTTCCCGGGCCCGGGCCTCGCGGTCCGGGTCCTCGGTGAAGTGACCAAAGAAAAAGTCGCGGTCATCCGGGAAGCCAACTGGATCGTGGAGGACGAACTGGTCGAGCGCTACCGCCCGTGGCAGTGCTTCGCCGCCCTGCTCGGTCTCGGGACCGGGGTGAAGGGGGACAACCGTATCCACGGGTGGATCGTCGCCGTCCGTGCCGTCAACTCCCGCGACGGGATGACTGCCGACCCGCTGGAGATCCCGTTCGACCAGCTCGTCAGGATCGGGTCACGGATAACCGCCGACATACCGAGCGTCGCACGTGTCGTCTACGACATCACGCCAAAACCCCCGGCAACCATCGAATACGAGTGAGAATATGAAGAAGAGTTCCGTCACAACCATGAAAGATACCCGTGAAGATACCGAATCGGACTACCGTTCGCTCGATGCGCAGTACTACATGCCGGCGTTCTCCCGGGACCTCATGCTCGTCCGCGGGCAGGGATCCCGGGTCTGGGACGCTGACAGCAGGGAGTATATCGACTGCGTTGCCGGCATCGCCGTCTGCAGCACCGGCCACTGCCACCCTGAGGTCGTCCGGGCGATCTGCGAGCAGGCGCACCGCCTCATCCACTGCTCCAACCTCTACTATGTCCCGCACCAGGGAGAGCTCGCGAAGAAACTGACAGAGATCACCGGCATGCACAAGGCGTTCTTCTCCAACTCTGGTGCCGAAGCTACTGACGGGGCTCTCAAGCTTGCCCGGGTCAGGACCGGCCGGAAGAAGTTCGTTGCCTTTACCCACGGGTTCCACGGGAGGACCGTCGGTTCCCTCGCCGTCACCCACAAGCCGGCGATCCGGGAACCCTTCGAGCCGCTGGGAATCCCCTGCACCTTCGTGGAGTATGGCGACCTTGACGGTCTTGAGAAGGCGGTTGACCGGGATACGGCAGGCGTCATCGTCGAGCCGATCCAGGGTGAGGCAGGTGTCATCATTCCCCCGGACAGCTTCTTTACCGGGATCCGCGAGGTCTGCGACCGGAACGGGGCGCTGATGATCGTGGACGAAGTCCAGACCGGGATGGGGCGGACCGGGAAATGGCTCGCCATCCAGCACACCGGCGTTATGCCGGACATCGTGACGCTCGCAAAGGGGATTGCGAGCGGGTTTCCCATGGGGGCGCTCCTTGCCCGCGAAGGGCTCGAGTTCAAAAAGAGCGAGCACGGCAGCACGTTTGCCGGGGGACCGCTCGCCTGCGCTGCGGCGCTTGCGACGATCAACGTCCTTGAGCCGCTCCTCCCCGAGGTCACCCGGAAAGGAGAGCTGTTCCGGAAGGGACTGGCACGGTACAACCCCCGTGTAAGGGGGCTGATGATCGGCATTTCAGTCGGCGAGGACTGCGGGAAGGTCCAGAAGCGTTGCGCGGAAGAAGGCGTGCTCGTGAACTGCGCTGCCGACGGGAACCTCCGCCTCGTCCCCCCGCTGGTCATCACCGACGACGAGATCTTCAGGGTGATTCAGGTGATCGATGGAGCGCTTGGTGCGTGACTGTTTCCGGAACGGCGGCTACGTCTTCGCAGAACGACCGGAGGAGATCGCAAAGCGCCACGGCATATCCCGGGTCGCCCGGCTCGCGAGTAACGAGAACCCGGACCCCCCATCCGCAGCGACGCTCGGCTGCGGGATTGCGGCGCTGCACCAGGCAAACCGGTATCCCGACGAGCGGGTGGACGTCCTCGTTGCAGCGCTGAAGAGGCACTTCGGGGAATACCCGTTTGTAACCGGTGTCGGGATGGACGGGGTGATCGAGACCCTGTTCCGGACCCTTGTCGATTGTGGGGATACGGTCGCGATCGCCACCCCGACGTTCTCGTTCTACAGCCTTGCCGCCGTCGCCCAGGGCGCAACGGTCGTGCCCGTGCAGCGCCGGGACGACTTCTCCATCGATCCCAAAAAATTGTCAGCGGCCGGAAAAGACGCAAAGGTTGTCGTCCTCTGCTCGCCCAACAACCCGACCGGCAACGCGACCCCGGTCGACGCTGTTGAGGAGGTCCTTTGCGCGATCAGCGGCGTTCTCTTCCTTGACTGCGCGTATGTCGAGTTCTCGGACATCGACTACCTCCCGCTGCTGAAACGGTACGACAACCTCGTCATCGGGAGAACGTTCTCGAAAGTCCATTCGCTCGCCGGCCTGCGTATCGGGTACGCCTTTGTCCCGGCATGGCTGCAGCCATACTATCTCCGGGCGGGGACGCCGTTTTCCGTCAACAATGTCTCCGCGGCTGTCGCAGCGGCGGCGCTCTTTGATACGGAGCATGCAGAACGGTATCGGGCGCAGGTCAGCCGGTGGCGGGAGCGGTTCAGGAGCGAGGTGAAGTACCCGGTCCTGCCGTCAGACGCCAACTTCGTCATGGTGGATGTCTCACCGTCCTCCGGTGACGCAGTTGCCGGAGGCCTCGCGGCAAACGGGGTGATCGTCCGGTCCTGCAGGAGCTTTCCGGGGCTTGCCGACCACTATATCCGGGTGAGTGTCGGCGAAGACTGGGAGAATGAGCGGTTTATCCAGGCGATCAACAATCTATGATGTGCGGCATTACCGGGACCCCGGGGACAGGAAAATCGGCGGTAGGAGAGGAGCTCGCCCGTCGCGGGCATGCCGTGGTCCATGTGACCGATACCGTACAGGACTACGTAATCGGGATGGATAACGAACGGGACAGCAGGATCATCGATACGAAACGCTGGATTGAAGAATTCCTGCCGGTCGATGGCTTCGTGGAAGGGCACCTTGCCCACCTGCTCCCCTGTGACAAGATTGTCGTGCTCCGCTGCCGCCCCGACGAATTGCAGGCGCGGCTTCTCTCCCGGGGGTATTCCATGGGGAAGGTCGATGAGAACGTGGAGGCCGAGGCCATCGACGTCTGCCTCATCGAGACCGTCGAACGCTACGATCCATCGCAGATCCTCGAACTGGACACGACCCGCAGGTCCGTCGCGGACTGCGCGGAACAGGCCGAAGGCTTTGCCACCGGGAAGATCCCCGCCTCGTTCGGCGGGATCGACTGGTCCGGGTTCCTCGAGGTGGTGCGATGACGCTGGACAGCTACCGGAACCAGGCAAAGGTCTACATCGATCCGGTGGTCCGGGTCGCCATCCGGCTGGGGCTCACCCCAAACGTCCTCACCATCGCTGCCTTCATTGCATCGGCAGCGGCTGGCCTCTTCTTCGCCTTCCGCATGGAGGTCCTCGCCATCTTCTCGGTCGCCGTGAACGCGTTCTTTGACGCCCTTGACGGGGCGGTGGCACGCGAGCTGAAGATCCAGAGCCTCCGGGGGGACTTCCTGGACCATGCGGTCGACCGGTACGCGGATATCTTCATCATCACCGGGATCTTTGCCGGGGGGCTGGTCATCTGGCCAATCGGGGTCTTCGCCCTGACTGGCGTGCTCATGTCCTCGTATCTCGGGACACAGGCACAGGCCGTCGGCGTGGGGCGGTACTATGGCGGCGTGCTGGGGCGGGCGGACCGGCTCGTCCTCATCATCCTTGTCGGTATCGTGAGTATCGTCCTCCCCGCCGGGATCTTCGGCTTGACGCTCTATACCCTGCTGCTGCTCTGTTTCGGGATCTTCGGGCACATCACCGCGCTCCAGCGGTTTGCCTACGTCTGGGCAAACGTGAAGTAAGCGTTTTTTAGCTCTATAGGAGAGCTAACAGAACTCTTAGATTGTATTGGGATGGGGATAAGGGCGCTCACCGTTCGAAACCTTCGGTTTCTCAAATCAGCCTCGCTGAAGCGCGGCTGATACCCCTCGGGGCTCGCCCCGCGAAGAATCCCAGATGAGTCCTACGAAGACCTGATGGTCTTCTCATGTCCCGGGTCTGATGGCCCTCGACACTTCTCATCCTCTCGGTCTGCCGACCGTTCGAACCGTGGAGCATGGCCGTGGACAGGGATCCATGCTAATATTTGATCAAGAAACGGGGGTCGAAGGTTGGCTGAAGCCTCCCTTCTCCTGTTCGAGGTCTGATGACCTCTCACCGGCTCAAGGGGGCTTGCCCCCTTGGGCTGTTTTCGTAGTCATTGGACTACGAAATCGAGAAGATGCATAGCATCTTCGCTGCCTCGAAGAATCCTTCGGGTTCTTCTCCTTCTTCACGGTCTTTGCGGACCGTTCAGACTCCCCCTCTGGGGGCCGACCGAAGGGAGGCGAGAAGAATGCAGGGCATTCTTCGAAGTGAGAGGGGGTCACATTCATAAATTCCGCTGAGGGCGCAACAAGATGATTTCTATAAAGCCATTTTTCAGTTACGGAGGCAGATCGCGGATGTATTCCAGGAGCGCGATTGCGTCTGCACGTTTCTGGTCGCACCTGTTCTCCTCCGTCCAGAGGAGGAATTTTTCGCCGGTTTCCCGCTCAACAGCATCGCCGGCTGCCGCCACGATCCCCGGGTAGGTCCGGGACGGGTAGAAGAGGGACTTTGCGGCGTCCAGCAGCGCAGCACGATTCTCCTGCGTAATAATTCCCTGCTGCCCTGCCGCGTCAAGGGTGTACCGGATGTTGATCAACGGCTCGGAGAGGGCTGTCCCGGAGACCGGGTCGAAGACGAGTGCGACTTCGTCGTCGGAGACCAGTTCTCCCGAAGCGTACTTCCGGTAGATCTCCCCGATCCCCTTCATCCCGAGCGTATCCATCTCAGCGGCACGGAGGGCCCCCATGCTGGATGAGCCGGTAACCGTGACACCGGCCCGGATCGCAGCGAGGATCTCCCGGTGGGCGACCGCCGCGTCCTGGTGGAACGACCCGTCAATGAGGCCGACGATCGTCGCGCCGTCCCGGACTGCCGCGAGGATGTCGCCCCGTTTTGCAGGGAGCCGGTACTCGGCAGAGAGGATCGACTGCGCCGTTCCGGTATCAAGACTTGGGCCTAAGAATACGATGATCCGCGGCATATTTCGCCCGCTCCCCCATCCGGTCCCCGTCCATCGCAAAGGCCTCGAGGCCGGGGACGATCACCCGGACAACGGGGATCCCGATCTCGCTTCGCGTGAGATCGGCGACGATCACCCGGTCGAGCCCCTTTCGTGCCAGTGCATCGATCATGCGCCGGATATCGGTTAAGAAATCGTCGCTGTCACAGGATGCGATCGTGGAGAAATCCCGGGTCCCGTTCTCCTTGAACCAGTAGGCGTTCATCCGTTTCGTCCGGTCGTACCCGAGCCTTTTTCGGAGCTGGGCGACGGCGGTGTCCTCGCGTGCGCCGTGGATCTGGGTCAGCCGGCTCTGTGCGACCTCGGTGAGTGCCCGCATGACCGCGATCCGTGCGCTGGTGTGCGTCCCCATCCCCATGGTCAGCAGCAGCGGGTCTTTGAGCTGGACATCGTCGGCGACCGCAGCCATCGTGGGGATCCCGATGTCGCTCGTGATATCCCGGATCAGGACGTCGACATGGGCGGATGCGAACTTCTCCTGCATGGAATTGATGAGCGGGTCGTCGATCTTGTCCACGACGGACCCGGTATCCCGGGAAGCTTCGACGAGCGACCAGGCGTCCCGCTCGATCACCTCGCAGAGGCCGTGGAAGATCGCCTCTTCAATGGTGTTGCCCGAAGCCAGGCCGTTGGTGTTGGTCCTGAAGAGCGCCTGGTAATGGGGCGGGAGAGGGTGGAAGACGGCTTCGGCGGGGACGAGAACCGCCTCGTCGTTCGCGATATCGTATGCTTCTGTCCACGAGAGGATCTGGTCGGTATTTGCATGCTGGGGGATGATGAGGTCCCGCGGGTCCACGATCCGTCCCCTGCCGAACATCTCGTGGAAAAGCCCCCGTTCGATCCTGCGGTTGTGGACCTCGGACGAGTACCGCTCGATCCCCTCCATGATGGCCGAGATCCGGGACTCCTCGACAGTCGCCCCCTTCCCGTTGTACACGGTGACCGCCCCCTCTTCTGCGGTCGGTCGGATGCAGGAGAAGACGGGAATGCCGATCCGGTCAAGGCTTGTAATATCCGCGACCCGGGTGATCCCCGCTTCCGGGACGACCGGTTCGATCCGGGCGAGCGTTTCATCGAGCGGTACGGCACGCTGGGTCTCGTTGCTGTAGGCCTTTTTGCAGGAGGAAAGTTTCATGGCGGCACCGGGGGATACTGGTTTTTTCAGAAAGAAAATGCTCTTTTGGATGCTTGTAAAAAAATTGCATCCTGCCGGGGTTTATAGGTGTCCCTCCGGCAGCTGCGGGAGAACCGGGTGGGTACTTTTCAGCGTGATAACCGGGTTGGGTGCGATGCGGGGGTCACGCGGGTACACAATGGTGTGCGGGACAACCAGAGAAGGGCAGGAGGGGGCCCTACCCTGCCCGGATCAGAACCAGTCCTGCAGGGTCTTCTGCCCCGCCTTCACCGAGAATCCCTCGAGCGCCTTGTCCACCCGTTCCGGTGAGAAGTCATAACCGTCGCAGAGCATTTTCCTGATCCCCTCGCAGTCCGGGGGTTTCCACGCGAGCGCGTACTCCGTTGTCACCTGCGGGTGGAGGAAGAGGTCCATGACCGGCTCCGGATCGAACCCCGGGGCTTTCTCCCGGATCTTCAGAGCGAACTCGCCGCTCCGCACGATCTTTAAGCCGGTCTTCGCCCCGATTCCCGTAATCCCGTCATTGAAGTCGGTGCCGACGAGGATCCCGATCTGTATGAGCTGCTCGCGGGAAAGCGCAAGGCCGGCGAGCACGTCGGCAAGCACCATCCGCTCGGGGACGACGGTGACGAGTCGCCCGCGGATCTTCCGCTTCCCCGAGACGGTCAGGTTCCGGACAAGCACCGGGGCGCCGAAGAGGAGGGTATCGTAGTCCTGCGACACCGCGTACCTGACATCGCCGCGCTGGGCCATGAAGGCCGCCTGCGCCTCGCCCTCCCCGGGTGCGTCGAGGACGGGGATTCCGAGCAGATGCAGGAGCTCCTTCGCGCTCGCGATGACCGCGGCATCGACCCGCGAGGACGCCTGTGCATGCTTGTAGGCAGCCTCCTCATCGCCGCGCTCCAGCGCGTCCTTCCATGCCTCGGCTGCCTCCGACCGGATCTTCCGGCGCTCGTCGATCGTCCCCTGCTTGAGCGCTGCGGGTTTACCGTCAAAGACAAAGACGGGTTTTATTCCCCGCGTAAGAAATGTCGCGGTCCGAAAGAGGATCCCCGAGAGGTGTGAGGTGACCCTGCCCCTCTGGTCCATGAGGGGTGTCCCGTCCGGCTGGCGGATGATGGAGAGGAACTGGTACAGGGCGTTGTTGGCATCGACCGCTGCTGTCCCGGCAAGGCTCTCGAAACCGACCGGTTTTTTGTAATCTGCAATGATGTCCCGTAGCGCGACGCCCACGAATCTTCACCCAAAGGAGCGGATCAGCGGTAGACCCTTCTCGAGTATTCTGCGACCAGTTCGTCGAGGTGGGCGATTGCCATATCGTTCTTCTGGGCCATCCGCTTTCCGATCTCTTCAAGGTTGGTCCGGAGCATCCGTTCCCGCACGACAACGCTGCGCTCGAGCTTGCGGACCTTGACCTGCATGGACAGGAACAGTCCCCCCAGCGAGAGCGTCATAAGCGCTGCCGCGACCGCAACCGTGAGATCCTGCCAGAAACGGAGGATGAGCACGAGGGTGGAGATGACCATGACGATGGTGAGCACGATGTCCAGGAGGTATTCACGTATCTCCATGCTTTTAGATGATGATGACAGAGTAATTAAGCTACCTATAACCAGAGGGATAGCTACCTGTAGTACGGAGTTGCTTCATTGCACAGAGGAGACCCCTGATGGACGTCCGTCGCATAATCCCCTTCCTTGCCATGCCGCTGCTGCTCGTTGTCGTCGAGCTCGGCGCTCTCGCTCTCTCGCTCCCGGTCCAGGAGGCCGGCCTTGCCGCTTTTGAGGACCCGGAGTCGGTTGCCAACCCCTTCATCTTCATCGCCATCCTGCTCGTCTTCACGGCGTTTCTTCTGGTCCTGATAAAATACGGCCAGAAATGGGTCATATCAGCCGTGATCTGGCTCTCGATCTTCCTGACGTTCATCTATATCTTTTCGGCGATCATCTTCGCCGCGATCGGGGCGACCGATGCCGGAACCGTCCTTGTGTTTGCCGTCGCGGTCGCAGCAACCGCCCTCCTCTACAAATTCCCGGAATGGTATGTCATCGATATCCTCGGGGTCCTGATCGCTGCCGGTGTTGCGTCGATCTTCGGGGTATCGCTGGAGATCCTTCCCGTCGTCATCCTCTTAATCCTCCTTGCCGTGTATGACGCGATCTCGGTCTACAAGACAAAACACATGCTCACGCTCGCGGAAGGGGTCATCGACCTCAAGACGCCGATCCTCTTCGTGATCCCGAAGAAGCGGGACTACTCGTACATCCACGAAGGGATCGGAAAACTGGACGGAGAAGGGGAACGGTCGGCGTTCATCATGGGAATGGGCGACCTGATCATGCCGTCCATCCTCGTGGTCTCGGCAAATGTCTTCCTTGCCGGCAGCCGTATCTTCGGGTTTGTCAATATCCCGGCGCTGGGAGCGATCCTCGGCTCACTGGCCGGTCTCGTCGTGCTCCTGTACTTCGTCAGCTCGGGACGGCCGCAGGCGGGACTTCCTCCCCTGAACGGGGGTACCCTCCTCGGGTTCTTCATCGGCTGGGGCCTCGTCGGCTTTGTGTGATTCCTCCCATGCACCGAGGTGGCTCAGGAGCTCGTTGAGCACGCCGTTCACCCCGTCTCCCGTTCCGGTCGACATGGAGAGGTACCCCTCCGCCGTCGCGATATCCGACTTGTTCGCAACGACAATTACGGGCACGGTTACCGCGCCTTTTATCTCGTCAAGGAGCCGGAGCTGCATCTCCATCGAGTACCCGCAGTGCTCGGAGGGATCGAGGATGAAGAGGATGACAGAAGCGACGTTCACGATCGCGGAGAGCGCCTGCCGTTCGATCTGGTTGCGCTCTTCTGCGGGCCGGTCAAGGATCCCGGGAGTATCCACGAACTGGATCCTCCTGCGGCCCTCGTGGCGGAGACCCACGATGACGCCTTTTGTCGTGAACGGGTACGAGGCGATCTCGGGTGTTGCCGATGAGATAAGCCGGATGAACGAGGACTTCCCCACGTTCGGGTATCCCGCGATGACGATGGTGAAGGCGTCCTCGATGTGGGGGAGTTTCCGGAGCACGTTTCTCACCTCGTTCAGGAACCGGAGATCGTCATCGATCTGGTGGACGATGGAGGCGATCCGGGCGACTGCCTGCCGGCGTATGACAAGGGGGTCGTCCGATTTCCTCGCCTTGAACGCGAGGTCGCCCCCGACCATGCCGGTATGCTTTGCCGCCCAGCCGACTGCCCCGAGCGACTGCCGGATCCGGTCGAGCCCGAAGAGGATGTCGGCCATCTCCCGGTAGAATTGGGGAATGGCATCGAACTCCGGGAACCCCCGTATGATATAGACCAGCCGGTCGTGAATCGCGGATTTTACCGCACGGACAAACTCTTCGTTCGCACGGTCCTTGTTGATCTTCTCTTTTCGTTTCTTTGCTGCACGACGCAGGCTCCGGTCAAGGATCTCGTCTGCTGTTGGCACCGTCGGAAGGCGTTCAAACTCCACGAATCTCAAACCTATATATTGATAGAAGCTGATACGGTTTATCGTTATGGACTTATCCTTAATCCAGAAAGATATCTTGATCACCCTCATCTCCCTCTATCACCGCCAGTCCCAGTCCATCAAGGGCGAGGAGATTGCCGACGTCATCCATCGCAATCCCGGCACAGTACGCAACCAGATGCAGGCGCTGCGGGCTATCGGGCTCGTCGACGGGGTTCCCGGCCCGAAAGGAGGATACATACCGACAGCTCTTGCCTACAAGGAGCTCAACATGGCAGTTGCCGATGGGGATTACGACGTGCCCATCAGCAGGAACGGCGAACCTGTCCCCGGCGTCAAGGTCCTGGAGATCGATTTTACCACGCTCTGCCACCCGGATATCTGCCATGCGGTCGTCAAGCTGATGGGCAATGTCAAGCTCTTCGCGATCGGGGACCAGGTGACGATCGGACCGACGCCGGTGAACAAGCTCCTCGTGCGGGGCGAGGTCTTCGGGAAAGATGAGGTGGAACAGGCGCTCCTTGTCGCGACCACCGAGATGCTCTCGCTCCCCAAGAAATCGATCCGGCACTACATGACCTCGCCCCTCAAAACGCTCCGCAGCCTCGATACGCTCCGGGATGCCCTCATCCTCTTCAATCACTCTCACATCCACGGGGCACCGGTCATTGAGGACGACCGTCTCCTTGGTATCATCACGATGAGCGACATCGCCCATGCTGTCGAGAATAACCTCTCCCTGAATACCCTGGTCTCTGAAGTGATGACGACCGATGTTGTCGAGGCGCCTGCCGATGTCAGGCTCTTCGAGGTGATCGGGCGGTTCAAGGAACGGGAGATCGGGCGCCTTATCGTTGTAGAGAAAGGAAAACCGGTCGGTATCCTCACCCAGTCCGATATTCTCCGGGTATTCCCCTCGCTCTGACCGGGCCCGGATTTTTTTAGGGATATTTTTATACATTACAAAGCGAACAGAAAAAGGGGACTGATCTCCATGACCGAATTATCCCGCGCTGCGGTTGAAAGAATCCTGAAGAATGCAGGGGCCGGTCGTGTCAGCGATGACGCGATCACCGTTCTTACCGAGTTGATGGAGGAACACGGATCGTTTCTTGCCCGGGAAGCCAAGAAGATGTCCGAGCATGCCGGGAGGAAAACAGTTCGGGGTGCTGACATCAAAATGGCCGCGGAAATGTTCAAATAACGATTTTAATATCCTATTCTTGAAAAATTCCCTTATTCCAATCCCGGTTTGAAAGAACACTTTAAATATTAATACGTCGTCAACTTTTTTATGACTCGTGTATTTGCCCGCAGTCTTTCCCGTAAAAAGATCATGAGCAACGATGGAAAGATGATTGGTACCTTAAAGAACATCCGGGTCGATTTCGACTCCGGCCAGGTCTCCGAGCTGATCATTCACCCTGACCAGTCGTTTGTTACCGACGGGTTCAACCTTGAGGATGACAAGCTCCTGATCGTCCCCTTCGAAGCGGTAAAAGACATCAAGGACTATATCGTTGTCGACCGCTACCTTGCCCGGAAATAACTGCGGTACCGTTCGACCGCTTCAATAAACCCGTCACCATACTCTTTTCCGGTAACATACGCAGCTGCCTTCTTTGCATCCGGGTGTGCATTTGCAACCGCAACGCCGATACCCGCCCGTTCCAGCATCGGGACGTCGTTGACCGAGTCGCCGACAGCTAAAAAATCGGGGAGATTGACGCCGATCTCCACGGCAAGGGCTGCAAGAGCGGTTCCCTTGTTCACGCCCGTCTCCTGGACATGAATGGCGAAACCAGTATCGATGACCTGGACCGGCAGCCCGGAAAGGACCTGCCGCACGGTCTCTGCAGGGACGGTCCGGGCAAAGGCGCGATCGGAGAACCGGTAATTCTCGCTATAGAGATCCAGTACAGAACCGGTCCTGCTGAGATGGTCCTTAAGGATATCAACAGCCTTCTTCGCGATTGCCACGTCCCCGTGAATTCGCAGGGGCCCGGAGAAACCGATGCGGTATACCCCGCCGTTCTCCGCGATAAATGAACCACGGGTTCCTAGCATTTTGCAGAGAGCATCCATGAAGCATGCCGTATTGCCGCTCGCGAGGATGACCTCGGTCCCGCTGTCAACAAGGGACCGGATTGCGGCAATGGCCCCGGTATTGATCCGGCGGGACGGATCCGTGATCGTCCCGTCGATATCGGTGAGGAGTGCTTTCAGCACGGCTTGAGACCTGCCTCTTCGACCATGAAGGGGGCTTCTCCTTCGGGCAGGTTGGGGCTGTCCACGAGGCGTGCGATCCTCTTCCCGCCCTTGCTCTTCCGCAGGTAGATACGGAATGTCGCCGTGTGGCCGACAATGTTGCCGCCGATGGGTTTCGTCGGGTCCCCGAAGAAGACCGCGGGGTTGGACATAACCTGGTTCGTGACGAGGGCAACAGCATTGTGTTCATCGATGAGCTTGAAGAGCTCGTGCATGTGCCGGTTCAGCTTCTGCTGGCGGTTTGCAAGCGTCCCCCTCCCGGAATACTCTGCCCGGAAATGGGCGGTCAGCGAGTCGATGATGAAGAGCTTGACCGGTTTACCGGTCTCCTTGAGCTCGTTTGCCTTGTCACGGGAGTTCTCGACAAGGAGCATCTGGTGGTCGGATGTATGTGCCCGCGCGATATGGATATTGTCGAGAAAGTCCTGCGGGTCCAGTCCTTCGATACCGAGACCTTTCACCATCTGCTCGATACGTTCCGGCCGGAAGGTGTTCTCCGTGTCGATATAGATGACGCTCCCGTTCAGGCCCCCGTCTTCTTCCGGGAGCTGGACGTTGACTGCCATCTGGTGGACGATCTGGCTCTTCCCTGACCCGAACTCGCCGTACATCTCCGTGATCGCCTGGGTCTCGAGCCCGCCTCCCAGCAGGGTATCCAGTTCCGGGACGCGGAAGGAGAGTTTCCGTACATCTTTTCTCTGTTCGAAGACGTCCTTGCCGGTCTTGAACCCGTCGAGCTCGGCCTTTTCGCGGGCTGCCTTGATGATCTTCTTCGCCGTTGCCTCCGAGATCTCCGTGATCTCAGCCAGCTCGGCGGGAGAGGTTGTTGCGACACTCTCGACAGAAAGGTATCCCGCCTCGCGAAGTTTCTCGGCAGTGCTCGGGCCGACACCCGGTAAATCTTCAATCTCCAATGGTCGTTCAGCCATGTCTTTTACACTCCTATGGCACAACTAGGTGTTCAGCATTCGCATATAACCCCGCGGATTGCGGAGGGTGAAAGTGAATGGTCACTCTTCGGGTATGCGGTCGTTGATCTCGCGAAGTTTCCGGCGCACTCTCTCCACCGGGACCGCGGCAGGTTCGCTGCGGCTGACAATAATTTTATAGCCGGTAAGGATCCCGGTGACCTGCACCTCCTGCCAGAGCGGGAGATCGACGCCTTCGATCAGGAAACGTTCCTTTCCGGTATCGATCGATACGCCCGATGACTCCGTAACCACGGTCCCGGTAACAACGATCTCTCGTGCGGCACCTCCCGGTTTCCGGATACAGGAGTCGAATCCTGCATGGAGCTCGATCTCCCCCGATCTGCCCGGCTTTGCCGTCCCGTGGTAAATCTCGACCGGATCGTCGCGGGAGACCGGGATAAGGGCATTGTCACCCCAGAGCACGACGTTCAGTGTGCCGGTATCGTCACCGAGGATACAGTTTCTCACCCAGGACGTCCTTCCTGTGCGGGTTGTGAACGAACGCGGTGCACGGACCACCCGGACATTTCCCTGTACGGAATAAATCCCGGTATCGGCGACGGTATTCAATGCGGTGAACGGGACCGGGATCCTTGCATCGGTACGGGTGACAGAGCTCTTCTCGTCGAGGCTGTACGCCCGCCCCTCGTCCCGGGTATTCGGCTTTGCTCCGGTAATATGGACGGTTGCGCCTTCCGGAATACCGGCGAGGAGGCCCGGTTCCCACGCAACGATCCGTGCGGTTCCCCCTGCATCGGCAACAAGCGCTTCCCGGAGTTCTCCTTCTGTCCCGTCCTTCCGGGTGTAGGTCCGCGCCGGCTTCTTTACTAGGACCAGGACATCGAGATCGAGTGGTTCCGACCGCAGGCTCGCGACACTGCCCGGCGGAATGCTGCATTCGATCCGGCAGCCGGATTTCCGGAGAGCGAGCGCATAGATCTCCTTCTGCCCCTTGCCGGGGTGGCGCCCGATGATCTCGAGGACATCTCCTGCTGCAATCTCTTCCGCAGCACCGGCCCGCTCGTCCCAGAGGACGACGCGCACGGATCCGGTCTCATCTCCGAGGAGCAGGGTCGCAACCGCGCCCTTCTCGCCGTCGCTCCGGTCGAAGATCTTCGGCTCGGTTTTGTCGATGACTTTCCCGAAAAACGAGAAGAGGCTGGATCGCCCGGACAGGTCGCGGACCTTGACGTGCGCCCTGCCAAGGTCCCCGACCACCATCATGGCGGCGGTCGGTTCGTCGATGAGGTCCCCACACTCCTCCATCTTGGCTTCTACGCGCCGTTCGAACTCCTCTTTCGTTAAGAGGTCATCGACCAGTGCGTAGTGGAAGAGCATCGCGGCTTCCCCGGATTATGCCGGAGCAGGGGGGTGTCCTGCCTGTCCCGTCGCGAGGGTGGAGCGGGAGGGTGTCCTGCCCGCAGGGAAGCAGCAGTCCTGTTCCGGGGGATGGCGGGGAGGTCTCACAGGCTCATCTTCCGCATCCGCCCGATTGCCTCCCGGATCCGGGCGACGGGCCG
>JAKLEQ010000032.1 GCA_022711635.1 Methanoregula sp.
AGTGCATTTTTCGGATCCTGGGCGAGGTTTGTTAAGTATTCCATTACCGGACCCCCGTTCAGCATCCCGCTCGTCGATACGATAACGCAGGGATCCCCGGCGATCACCTTCTCCCGCAGCTCTGATGAATCGACCTGCTGGAAGCATTCTGCAAGGAACGGGTTCATCCCTTCCCGGAAGATCTGGTTGCGAAGGTCGTTGTTGAGGTACTCGGGGTATGTCGTATGAATCGCGGTCGCTTCGCGGATCATACCGTCAAGGTAGATCTTCACTTTCGGGATCTTCTCGAGGCGCATCCCTTCTTCAAGGGCCAGCATGACCTCCTGCGAACGCCCGACGGCAAACGCCGGGATGATCACCTTTCCGCCCCTTGAGAGTACTGCGTTGATGGTCTCGTAGAGTTTCAGTTCGGCATCGGACCGGGCCGGCTGGAAATCATTGGAGCCCCCGTACGTGCTCTCCATGAAGACTGCCTCGAGCCGGGGGAACTGGCTGACGGCAGGGTTGAACAACCGGCTCCTGCTGTAGTTGAAATCCCCGGTAAATGCGATGTTGTACAGGCCATCGCCGAGATGGAAGTGGGCGATCGCGGAGCCGAGGATATGGCCGGCATTGTGGAAGGTGAGCTTGATATCGGGAGCGATATCGGTCACGCTCCCGTAATTTAAGGTGATCGAGTGCTTGATGTACTCCTTGACCTCGTTGCTGGAGTAGGGGACTTTCCGGTCTTCCTTATGGATGACATCAAGGTAATCGAGCTGCAGCATCGCGGAGAGATCCCGGGTCGGGGGGGTCGAGTAGACGGGCCCGGTATACCCGTACTTGTACAGGAGCGGGATGAGTGCGCAGTGATCGAGGTGGGCGTGCGTCAGGACGACCGCATCCAGCGAGGTGAGGGGGTGGATCTCGGGGACATACAGGTACGGGGTCCCGTTCGAATTGTCCGGTTTCTCCCCGCAGTCGATCAGGACCCGGCTGTGGGGTGTCGTGAGAAGAAACGCCGCACGGCCGACCTCCCGGCAGCACCCGAGCATCGTCACGCGTGCCCACTGCTCCTTCTTCATCGTGTCCTTGCCCTCTTCGTCCCGGATCACGATATCCCGGTGGATCCTGCGCCCGATCGTCCGGAGGAACTGTTTGCGGTCGTCATTGACCGCCCGGAGGTACTGGCGTACCTGCTTGACGGTCGTGCTCTCGATGGGAGGAGTACGCACGACCTTCGGGGTCCAGCCGATGTGCTTTGTTATCTCCCGGAGGGTGGCGCCGTTCTTGCCAATCACGACACCCGGTTTCTCGGCCTCGATCAGGACTTCCCCGGTATCGGCATCGAAAAAGATGTCCGTGATTCCCCCGGTCTCGGGCACGACGGTTTTTATCTCCGTCACTGCTTTTTCCGGTTCTTCAAGGATCGTCGGCCGTACGACAATGCGTTTCCGTAAGTCCCGGGCAAGCACCCGGATCAGGTCTGCCTCGTCGGCAAACTTCTTCGGGTCGTCCGTATACAGCACGAGCTCCGGCCCTTCAAATTCGACCTGCGTTACCGAGATTCCCCGGGGGACTTTTTCGTTGATCTTATCCCTGAGTTCTTTCAGCCGTTCTTCAATGAGCATAAAGTTGACGTCCTAAAAAGAGTTATGCGGTGATTCTGCCGTTGAATTTTTTCAGCGGCTCCTCACCCAGCTCGCGGAATCCGTCTTTGGTGATCACGACAATGTGAATCCCTTCCCCGGAACCCGCGTCGCGTTTCATCGCCGATTTCAGCCCGCGGATCGCAAGCTCTGTTGCTTCATCCTCGGTCATGCCTGCCCGGAACCTGTCCTCAAGGACACCGTATGCCATCGGGGAACCGGACCCCGTCGCAACGATGTCGTCTTCCTTGGTCGCCCCGCCGAGGGCGTCGACAGAATAGACGCTGGGCCCGTGCTCGTCAATTCCCCCGACGAGGAGCTGGACATAGTACGGGAAATACCGGTTCTGGTTCAGGTAATTGGACAGGAGCGTGGACGCTGCGCCGACAGAGATGGGGCGGGAGCGCCGGATCTGGTACAGGCTGCATTCCACGGTAAGGATCCGGGCCAGCTGCTGGGCATCGCCCACGCCTCCGGCGGTCGTCATACCGATACGGTCCGCAACCTGGTAAACTTTCTTCGCCTTCCTGCTTGCAATCATGTATCCCATGGTCGCCCGCTTCTCGGTGGCGAGGATGACCCCGTCGGAAAATACCAGTCCGATCGTGGTTGTCCCTTTCATGGACTCCGGGTACTGTTCAGGCATATACATACCTCGAAAAAATTTATAACGCTGTTCAAATTGTGTAAAAGCGCTTAATCATGTAGAAGGTTATCAGGAAATTTAAATTTTTTTATTCCGTCACCTTGCACAATCCCCGGATCAGTTCCCGGTCAAAGAGCATGGAGACGAGCCGCTTGTCGCCGTTAACCACCGGGAGCTGATCGACGCGGGCACGGCGCATCTTGAGGGCGCATTCGCTCACTTCCGCGTTCTGCGGTACGGATACGACATTTTTAACCATCGCCGTCTTCACCGGGCGGTCGGGCAGTTTGACCTTCGAGATGCCGTAACTGATCGTGTGCATATCCCGTATGCTCTCCCAGGTCCACTCATCATCGTCAGTGCCATTCGAGAAGTCGGAAACGCCGACGGAATCCTCGATACAGGAACTCCGGATCAGGTCGCGCTCGGAAATAATTCCCTGGAGGCGGCTCTCGGCGTCAAGGATGGGGATTGCATCGACACCGGAGATCTCCATGATCCGCCCGACCAGGGGAAGGGGGGTGTCTTCCCAGAGTGCAAAGGTCTGGGAAACAAACGTGTCCTTGATCTCGTCCCGGATCTTGAGCTGGGCGATAGCATGGATGAGATCCGCGACCGAGAGGAGACCGGTCAGTTTTCCGTTCTCGACAACCGGCAGCCTGCGGATCCGGTTCGTGACCAGCAGGTGGGCCGCCTCGCGGATATCGGCATCGGGCGTGATCGTGACCGGTTTTGCGGTCATGAGCAGGCCAAGCTGCGTCTCCTCGGGTTTCCGGAGGAGGTCTTTGCGGGTAATGATCCCGACAAGCTTCTTGTTCTTGATCACCGGGACTCCTGAAATCCCGGTCCTCTTCAAAATCTTCAGGACGTCGTCGCGGTTCCCGGGGATCTCTACATGGACCACGTCGGAGGTCATGTAGTCCTTTACGAGCATTTCCGTTATGATCTCACCACCATTGCCGAGATTGTTCCGTGCGTGATGACGTAGTTGCTGATACTCCCAAGCAGGAGCCGGTCGGCCTGTCCCTTCCCGTGGGATCCGACGATAATAAGGTCGATCTTCTGGTTTTCTGCAAGTGCAAGGATCTCGTTGCCCGCATGGCCCTGGGTAATATGGGTCGTCAACGTGACCTTCTGCTCCAGTGCCCGGGCACGTGCTTTTTCCAGCACCTGTTCCCCTTCTTTCTCAAGGGCACGGTACATGATCTCCACGGTGTTGTCAGCCGGCAGGGATGAAAAAAGACCGGTCTCGACAACATAGATGGCATGGAGCCTTGCGCCATGAAGTCTTGCCTCCTCGATGGCAACGGCAAACGCGTTATCGCCTGCCTTCGAACCGTCGATTGCGACAAGTATTTCAGAAAACACGGGCATCACCCAGAATAAACATGGCTTCTTACTTAGATTTATAAATTAAAAACTTTTTTGCAGGAACAAACGGAATAACCGCGTTTTACCATCGTTGCGACAGGATCTTTTGAAAATGCGAGATTCGACCTCCGTGGGTTAACAATGATGAAGTTCGCGCGCGCACGGGGATTGATAAAAAACGGGTCCTTTCCAAGGGAAGATCCCGCGACGGCCATCCGGAGAATATCGGGGGGGTCGAGGTGGTACACGGTGTGGAGAAATCCCATCGCTGCCAGCATGTCCGGCTGGACGAACATCACGTTGTCCGTTCCCAAAAAAACCCTGCACCCGAGATCCAGCATGCGGCGGACGGGGGGGTGGTTACGGGATCCTGCGACGGAAAAGATCCAGTTCGACTGCGGGCAGATCGCGAGGGGGATATCCCGTTCAGCGCATTGCCGGAGCTGATCGTACGAAGCATGGGTCGCGTGGACGATGAGATCGGGATCGCAGGAGAGGGCTTCGTCAACATCGAGGTTATCCCTCTCGCCCGCATGGATTGCAACGAGCTTTCCCGCACTTTTCATTGCCGCTGCAATCTTGCCCGAATCCGGAACATCGCGGGTGCTGCTGATGCCAACGCCGTCTGCAACCGCTTCACCGCCGTCCCTCCCGAGGATAACGGGGCGGAACTGCTGCCCGGCGACCGCACGTTTCAGGGCTGATACGCCGTCGTTCCCGCCTTCGCGGAAATCAGCGCAACCCGCCGTCCCGCGGGCAGCCATGAACCGTATGCTCTTCTTCATACCGGAAACGAGATCGGCATAGGATGCAGCCTTCAGGTACCGGTGTTTCAGTCCATCCGGGGGGGTGACCATCGCGGTGAGGTCACCGGTTACGGCGCAGTCCATGGCGATCGTATCGCCAAGGTGCGTGTGTGCATTGAAAAAAGCCGGGCAGATCCAGCGGGCAGGCACGTTTTTGGCATCTTCGATGGCGACGATCGTCCCGCCCTTTATCACGATGTCTGCAGGAACGGGAACGAGTTCCTCGCCGACAATTGCGTGGCCGGAGATCACGAGCGGCTCTTCTGCAGACATCCTGACTCTCCTTTTATATATCGCAAAACGAAATAGGTATGCATGACAAAAAAGAAAGGAGGCCGGCTGATGTCATCGGCGGGTCTTGTGAACTATTATGACAGCGAAGATCGTCGTGCAATTCACATCAGCCCGGTGATTGTTATGGCAGTCGCCGCTGCCATCGGGCTTTTCGTGCTGGTCCTGAATATTATTTACTGATCATCTCTTTTTTCAGCAGGGAGCGCGTGATATCCTCGTTTTTGGTAAAGTAGAGGTTATCGTGCCCGGTCCAGGCCGGGCACCCGTGGAAGACGACGGCGGGAACGCCATTGTTGCTCTCTCCCATGATGAAATTGGCAAACCCTGCAAGCTCGTCGACCATCGCCTCTTCGGTGATCTTGAGGACGTGCCCGAAAAGATCCGTATCGCCCCGGAAGTCGCGGATCGCCACCATCCCGCTCCACCCAATCGCATTCCCGGTCTGCCCGCGCCGGAATGACCTGCCGCAGGTGTCCGTGATGATGACGCCGACATCCCTGCCGGAGATCTCCCGGATCTCCTTCCTCACCTCATCGGCAGCCTTCATGGGATCCGGGGGGAGGAAGATGACGTTGCCGTCCTCGATATTGCTCTGGTCGACTCCCGCCCGTACCCCGATGTGACCGAAGGGGAGTTCCGAGAGGATGAACGGGTGTTCCATGATGATATCCGCCGATGCATCGAGGACTGCCTGGACGAACCGCGGGTCCTCCCCGTTCAGTTTTGCGAGCCGCAATGCCCGCTCTGTCGGGATAAACGCAGAGAGGGGTTTTGTATACCCCTTCGATTTCGAGTAAATTGTCGATGCAATGCAGAGGATGTCCCCATCGGAAAACCTGTACCTGGCACCGATCAGGGCAGCAACGTCATCGCCTTTGTGGATGATCGGGAGCCCGGAGACACCGGTCACCGTAACCGTTACCATACCTCCATAGTCTGACGGCAGTCCGATATAGGCATTTCCTTTCGCAGGAAACCGGGGAGGCGGCGGGAATGCGGGGGGGATACCCGGCTAGTATGCTGGGGGAATCAAAGCGAACGATATTTATATATTGACGGTATGCTGATTACAAATTTACCATGTACGTTGTCATCCGGTGCCCGGGATGCCGCACGTTCACGTACGTGGACCGGTTCCAGCGCTGGAAGCTTTGCCCCATCTGCGGGCAGGCATACGAGGTCGCAAGGGTGCCGGCATACCTGGAGGTCGGGGATCATGTGGAAGCCGAGCACATCATCCGCCAGCTCCAGCAGTATCTGCAGAAGATGAAACGGAAGGACTTGACGCCGGATGAGATCGAAGACCTGCGCCGGCAGTACGCACTCCTTGTGAAGAAAAAAGTCTGATCCGGTCCGATGTGGGATTTTTCCTTTCCCGGAGTTTTCGCCCCTGCAGCAGTGCATATGCAGCAATATTCATGGATGATTTTCACCAAGATTGGCAGCGCGGATTTCCTATGAGGACACCAGGAACGATCGTACCGGAGGCCTGATCCGTTGGTTTTTGTCAGGGATCCCGGTCGGTCCGATACCATTATCATCGGCGGGGGACCGGCGGGACTATCCTGTGCGATCCAGTGCAGCCTGCCTGGCCGGAGAACGCTTGTCCTTGAGAAAACGGAGGCATGCGGGAAAAAACTCCTGATCACCGGATCCGGGCAATGCAACCTGACGCATGCCGGCGATATCAGGGATTTTCCCCGCCACTATGGGGTAAACGGGAAATTCCTGAAGCCGGCATTATCCGCGTGGACAAACCGCGATCTCTGCTCATTCTTTGCAACATACGGGGTTCCGCTCGAAACGGAGGCCGACGGCAAGGTGTTTCCCCGGTCGCGGCGGTCCCGTGACGTACTCCATGTCCTTTTACAGGCGTGCAGGGAAAAGGGGACAGAAATCCGGTGCGGGGAACCCGTCTCGTCGGTGAACCGGGAGAAAGAGGTCTTCAGGGTTGATACCTCCCAGGGAAGGTATTATTCACACCATCTCGTGATCGCCACCGGCGGTGCATCCTACCCCGCGACAGGATCCTCGGGAGACGGCTACCGTTTTGCAGCTTCTCTTACCCATACCCTTGTTCCTCCTGCCCCTGCCCTCACGCCGGTATATATCGATCCCTTCCCCCTCGCCGATCTCGCCGGGATATCGTTCCCGGGCATGGTATTTACGATCTGGAGAGAAAACCGGAAAGTCGCCGGTTGTCGCGGCGACGTGCTCATCACGCATACCGGTCTCTCCGGCCCGGGGATCCTCGACAATTCCCGTTCGATGCTGGCCGGCGACGAGATCCGGCTCTCCTTTGTCGGTGGAGTACCGCCCGATACCTGTGCGCGGGAGATCGTCAGCGGGATTCCCGGACAGGGTTTTCGGAATGTTGCATCGCTGCTCGCACGGTACCGGATCCCGTCTCGTGTCCTTGACCGGCTCCTTGAGCTCTCCGGCATCGATCCCCATCTCTCCTGCGCCCACCTCCCTGCGGAGAAAAGGAAACGGATCGTTGCGTCCCTGACCGCTTTTCCCCTTACCATTTCCGGTCTTGGGGATTTCACCACCGCAATGGTGACCCGCGGGGGGGTGGCACTCCATGACGTAACTGCCAGGACCATGGAGTCGCGGCACATGAACAACCTTTTTTTTGCCGGGGAAGTCCTCGATATCGACGGCGACACGGGGGGGTATAACCTCCAGGCCGCATTTTCGACCGGATGGCTCGCCGGAACCAGCATCCGGAACCGGCTCCTGCCCCCCTGAGAGCATCGTTCGCGCAATACATTTGTAGTCTGACGCAATACTCTGAGACGGCAGATCATGAAGCAGGAAATTATCGGTGCAAATCTCCAGATGGTCAGGATGGAGCTTGGTGCCGGAGAAGGGATACTGGCAGAGGCCGGGGCAATGGTGAACATGAGCGGCAACATCCAGATGCAGTCGCAGATGACCGGCGGCATTATCAGCGGGATAAAACGGGTGATCGCCGGTGAGAGCCTGTTCCTGACGAAATTTTTTCCGAATGAAAAACCCGGGTTTGTTTCGTTTGCCGGGAGCGTTCCGGGAAAGATTTTCGAGGTCAGGCTCGCTACCGGCCGAACCTTCATCGCCCAGCGGGATTCGTTTCTCTGCTGCGAAGAGGGAGTCCTGCTCGATATTGCCCTGGTAAAGAAAATACGCTCCGGCCTTTTCGGGGGGAGCGGGTTTGTTCTCCAGGAGATGAGCGGGGAAGGAACCGCATTCCTCCACTGTTGCGGTGACATTCTTACCCTGTCCCTGCAGGAAGGTGAGATTATCAAAGTCCAGACCGGTCTTGTCGTCGGTTTCGAAAGCACCGTAACGTATGATATCTCCCTCGTGGGGGGGATTACGTCCATCCTCTTTGGCGGCGAAGGCCTGTTTGTCACGACCCTCACCGGCCCGGGGACCGTCGTCCTCCAGTCGATGGATCTCGCAAAGATTGCCGCTACAATCGTCCCGTATCTCCCCCTGCCAAAGGAAGAAGCAAAGAACAAATAATTGTTCATCCTGCCGCATGCAAAGAATTCCTGGAATCCCGGCATTCACCCTGCATGGATGCGAATCTTCCGGATCGTTCCCTGCACTACCGGAAGGATCTTCCCTGGACCCCGCCGGGGACCGAAGGGAAATGCAGGTGCCGCCAACCGGAGTCAGACACCATGACCATTGAAAAGAACGGTTCACCGAACGATGCCGGAAGCCCCGATGATGACCTCGCACAACATTGCGAAGGAAAACTGACGCTCGAGAATATCGTTGATTCCACCGGGGAATTCGAACACCTAAACGAGCTCGTGGTGCTGCACATCAGAAAATGCGGCGGTTTTTCGGGGACGGATGCGTACCTTGCCGCGGTCACCCCGATTCTCGATCTCCTCGAGGTCGAGATCCGCGTCAAGTATTCACCCGGAATGTCGCGGGCCCGGATGAAACAGATCATTCACGAATGGATCGACGAGGAGATCGCGAACCTGCACTGAGTTAACCGAAAGGACCCTCTCTCTCCGGCCATGGTTCATGCCGGAGGTTCTTCATCACGGCGACTTTTCTTCTCTTCGAGAAGGATTTTGTAGCCGGTAAACAAAAGGACGATAAAGACCGGCCCGAGGACAAAACCTGCCATACCCATCGTGATGATGCCACCTAAAAACCCGACAAGCATCGTCAAGGGATGGATTTTTATCCGGCGGCCCATGAAGACCGGCCGGATGTAGATCTCGGGGAGCGCGGAGACACCGACATACCCGAAGAAAAAGATGATCAGGATGCCGTCAAGATCCCCGATTGCGAGGGCATAGACCCCCAGAAAGACGAAGACGGCGGATGACCCGAGGACCGGGATAACCTCGCAGAATGCGCAGAGAAACGAGTAAAACAACACGTTTCCGTACCCGAGAAGGAAAAAGACCGGTATCGCGATGAAAAAGGTAAGGGCTGAGATCCCCGCGTGGACAATGTAGATCGCGTAGAGGGTATCTGCCGTTACTGCAGTCATCGTGGAGACATGACCTTTGAGCGGGGTGGGGACCTGCGCCATGAATTGGTCATACATTGCCGCTCCATGCAGGAGGACAAGGTACAACGACAAAAAGAAGATGAAGACTTTAAACCCGATCAGGACAGGATCCGATACGAGTGCATTCCAGTAGCCGATCACGATCTTCTCGGCGGTTTCGAACCACCCTGCAACCTGTTCGCGGTCAACCGGCAAGCCGTATACCGGTGAACCCGATGATTCATCTACCCAATCCTCGATCGTGTTGACATTCTCTTCAAGGAGTCCCCTGTTGGGGGAGACGATGGAGACCGTTGCCGACACCGCGGCGATGATGACGATGAACACCAGCACGGTTATGAGCGCTGCGGAGAGATACCGGTTCAGGTGCCGTGAACAGGAGACGTGGACCGGGTACAATACGACGGCGATGGAGGCGGAGATGACGACGACATCCAGAAGCTTCCAGAACGCAACGAGGGTGGCAATCACGATCCCCGCCATCAGGAGCAGCGGGAGGAGGTCGTGCGTCAGCTGTTTCATCGATCATAGGTGAGCGATGCCTTCAATAAAAACGTATTGACGTGTCCCCTGCTCCAGCGACCCGGGGCGCCGGGGTCCAGCGATACCCATAACATGCCGGGAGTGTAACCGCTTTACGAGATGAAGCGGTTCGATTACCTCTCCGTGATCCTGTACGACATGGGTATGGTATTCGGCTTTCTCGGAATAATCTGCCTTGTTCCTCTCATCGTCTGCATTTTCTTCCATGAATGGGCGATGGTTCTTCCGGTCCTTACGGCTCCGGTGACGTTCTTTCTCCTGTCTCTCCCGCTCTCAAAAGTCAGCGTCCGTGAAGAGCTGACCCCTCCGCTCTCGGTCACCATGGTCTCGGTCGCATTGTCATGGTTCGTGCTTGCCGTTGTCGGGGCCCTGCCCTTTGTCTTCGGCCTTGCCATGCCCTTTACCGAAAGTGTGTTTGAAGCGATGTCGGGGTGGACCGGATCCGGTTTCACGATGATCGCGTCCCCCGATTCGATCCCAAAGTCGCTCCTGTTCTGGAGGTCGTTCACCCAGTGGATCGGGGGGATCGGGATCATCGCGTTCGGCATCTCCCTCCGGAGAAAGACCCACCTCACGCTCTTCCGTCTCTATCGATCGGAAGGCCGCCCGGAAGAGATGGTCCCCGGCCCGGCATCGACCGGACGAAAAATGTGGCTGATCTACCTGTTCCTTACCTTTTTCTTTACCGGTGTCGTGATGCTTGCCGGAATACCCGCCTGGGATTCGGTCAATCTTGTCATGGTGGCGCTCGCCACCGGCGGGCTCTGTCTTCATGACGGCGGACTTGCGTACTATAACAATCCCCTGCTTGAACTTACGCTCATCCCTGTCATGCTTGCGGGTGCATTCCCGTTCAAGCTCTATTTCCTGATGTACCATGGCAAGATCATGGCACTCTTTCGGGATCAGGCCGTCCGGGTGATCCTCTTGATCGCAGCCCTCGGGTCCGCTATCATCTCCTTCGACCTCTATATCTTCGGCAGCGTTTCTGCGGAGCAGGCCATGAGGGAAGGGATTTTCTGTGCGGTTTCCGCGATCACGACCTCGGGTCTCCAGAATTCGAATCCCCACCAGTGGGCGACGGTACCGATTGCCATCATCACGCTCATGGTTGTGATCGGTGGCTCCATCGGAAGTGCTGCCGGGGGGATCAAGGTGAACCGGGTCGTCCTGGCGTACGAGGGGATCCGGTGGTGGTTCCGGCGATTCTTCGTCAGCAGCCGCGTCCTTGTCCCCCTCAGGTTCGAAGGGAGGACTCTTTCAAAGGAGATCTCAGACCTTGAAATCTCCCGGAACATGCTGGTCATCGTTGTTTATATCATAACCATCTCCTCTGCAACAATTCTTGCCCTCCACCTGTATATCACGACATTCCGGCTTGAGGAGGTTGTATTCGAAATAGCCTCTGCCCTATCCAACAGCGGGATCTCGACGGGATATATCAGCGCTGCAAGCCCGGTTCTCATCAAATGGATCTTTATCTTCCTGATGTGGCTCGGCAGGCTCGAGATCGTCGCACTTTTGATCCTGATCCTCGGGCTCGTTAAAGGATTTGAAGCGACCATGACCCAGTAAGGCAGTATCATCCGAATGAAACGTTTTTCTCTGCCCACAGGGATTCGTGTCAGGGATCGGGAACCCCGGGGCATGAAACGCCCTAGCAACCCTTTTTTCAGTGGCTTCTTCCGGCTGAAGAGGGGAAGAGGTATGGCTTTCCCGGGATATACAGGGCGGCAGAATATTCTTCGATAAAATCGGTATCGACCAGAAGGTCAATGTAGACCATCATGGAAGCTGCACGATCCGCCTCCTCCCGGCAGGCGCGGGACATCAGGGCAGCATAGGCACCGGAGAGGGATCCGTTGCCCATCGGATGATATTCTGCATGTTCGAATTCCGGAATGATCCCGAAATTTATTGCACTCTTAATATCGGTGTATGCCCCGAATGCCCCGGCGAGGTACACGTGCCGGATCTCCGCGGGGGAAACCTTGTATTTTTTCAGAAGGACAGCAATTCCCCCGCAGGCGGCAGCCTTCGAATCGACGAGATAATCGATATCCCGCTGGGTGATGACGAGATCGTGGCCGGTCGCATTCTTTCCCTCATCGAGAAAAACATACTCCGACCCCTCCGGCCCGCTTCGTACTTTTTGGTGGGAGGCGACGAGTTTTCCGGCGAAGTCGAGGATCCCGGCGTTTACCATCTCGGATGCAATATCGATGATCCCCGATCCGCAGATACCCCGGGGAGGGACGTCCCCGATGACCGAAAAGGTCACGTCCCCGTCCGAAGGGGAGATCGCGATATGGTCGATCGCCCCTTTCATCCCCCGCATCCCCGCGGTGATCCCAGCGCCTTCAAACGCCGGTCCCGATGCACAGGAAACGGAAGCGAGCCAGTCTTCATTGCCGAGAATGATCTCCCCGTTGGTCCCCAGATCGACGATGAGGGCCGTCTCCTTCGACCGGAGAATGCCGGAGACGATGACATCCCCGATGGCGTCGCCTCCGATGAACCTGCTGACATTGGGGAGGCAGTAGACCGGGGCGTCGGGATGGATCCCGAGCTCAAGGCCGGAAGCTTTTTGGATGATCGGTGAACGGGACACTTCGGCATTTGCCATCTCAAGGTAGCCGGGATCGATCCCGCAGAGGAGATGGTTCATGACGGTATTTCCCCCCACCGTCATGCACACGATATCATCCCGTCCAATTTTCCCGTCCTGCCGGATCGCTGAGATTACGGCGTTGATGCTCTCTGCGGCGGATTTTTGGAGGACGGATAATCCCCCGGGAGTTTTTGCATACCCGATCCGGGTCAGGACTTCCTCGCCGTACGTGATCTGCCGGTTCAGGGTCGAACCTGTCGTTACGATCTCCCCGGTGGAAAGGTCGGTTAAGCAGCCGACAACGGTCGTAGTACCGAGATCGAGGGCAAGGCCGTACCGGGTGCGGGATACGGTTTCCGGTTCGGTGAAGAGGACCTTCGGGGGGTCATCCGCTGTCAGGAGAGTGGCAAGCAGCGGCTCCCGTGCGGTGAGGATCTGACGGTGGATCTCCTCTGACATCTCCGGGCGCCTGCCGGTATACCCCTTCAACCTGATCGAGCGGTGGGATGCCGGCCCATCGCCCGGGGGAGTTACTTCGACCGGAAACCGCGCAACGACCGGGGAGATCTCCTTAATCTTTAAGGATGAGGAGATGAGGATCTTCGGGGAGTCAATCCTGCTCTCGACGGGGATCGTGAACTCGCATTCGCCGGTCACCACGACCTGGCAGGCGAGGTAATGCCCTTTTTCCCGTTCTTCCTCCGGAAGCACATGGCTCCCTTCCGGAATCTCGGTCCTGCACGTTCCCTGCACCAGAATGACCCGGCACTTCCTGCACAGACCTTTTCCGCCGCAGATGCTCTCGATGGGGATCCCGGCGAGACGGATTGCGACGGGGAGAGGAGTGCCTTTTGGGACATCGACCCACCGGTTCATGGGCTGGAACGTGACGCGGATCAGGCTCTTATCCATTGACTACCTCATTCTCCTGCCTCATAAAAAAAATCCTTACCTGGAAGAAATGATTACCGAATCATTCCCGATTCGGTCAGGACTCTTTTTCCGGGGGCCAGCGGTCCATGATCATCGGGGCGATCCCGGACGAGTCCTTCGGCCCGACAATGACATGCCACCCGCTCACCTCTTCCGTATCCCCGCTCAGTCGTGCTGCGAGCCCGGGGAGGATAAGGTGCCGGTGATCGACAAGTTTGTCGACATGGTACTCCTTGAGAGCATTCGCAATCAGGTCAGGCGTGAGGTACCTGCCCGCAACGGCACTCTCGACGCTGATACCCCCGGTGTCGACAACAACAAGGTAGCAGGTGATATTTGCGGATTTGATGTCGGACTCAACGGTAAAGTACGTGAGGGCATAGTTCGTCGTGATGAGGACCGGGGAGTTCTTGTCGGGGAGACCGAACTCGCGGACGCCGGGATCGACCGAGACCGGTTTCCGGGGATCGGTGTAGATGTTGAACCGCCAGATGAGCTGGGGAAGGAGTACCCACCCGTCAAGGCTGTGCATGATCAGGAGATCCGCGTACCGGGTGATGAGCAGGGAAGCGGCGCACGCTTCTTTCCACGCAACGACTTTCTTCGACATCTCCGGCGAGAGCCATGCAGTCATGGGGATCCCGAGCAGCGGGTAGCCGAGGAGATCATCGTGGTTCCGGAAGACTGCATGGCGGATATCGGTAAAATTCCGCAGGGTCGGCCCGATCTCGGGATCGATAAATGTTCCCGGGTCGAGGACAAGGTCCTGGACACCGTATTCTGCAAGTGTCCTTGTCATGGAGCGCAGGAGGGCGATGTCATCCGGCGCGGAAACAACGAGCGGGCAGTTGTACGTAAGCGCGAGGTCCGCCATCTCCCTCCAGTTCTCTTTTGTTGCTGCATAAACAAGAGGACGCCTGTCGCCGATCTTCGCAAGACCGGCCTCGATGATTGCCGGGGAATACGAGCAGAGGATGAGGGGAAGGTCTGTCCGTGCCGCGACTGCCTGTGCCGTCGCAGCAAAGACAGCCGGGTCATTGCGCGTGGAGCGGATCGCGATGGCATCGAGGGTCAGGGTCCGGCCGATGTAGTTGTAGGAGAATTCCGCGATCGCCTTGATCCGGTTCGCAAGATCCCGTGCAGGGAGATCGTCGCTGACATCGATCGCGATCGGGGTAGGGTTATGGTACGTGAACTCGTGCCGGTAGAGAACGTATTTTCCCCCGATCCGGATCGCCCTGTCACCCTTCCCGAAGACAACGGTCCTCACGGGGGGGGTCATCAGGGTCGCGAGATCGTCGTGTGCGGTCCGGTACTCCTCCTTTGCGAGCGGCGGACATTCTTCAATCGTCAGTTCCCCGTTCACGACACGTGTTGCAAACGCCATGCAGTTGGGTTCCCCGCACTCCCGGCAGTTGGTACGGGGGAGGAGGCGGTAAACATCGATGGGGCTGATCTCCCGGATATTCTTCCTGACAACCTTGTCCGCCATGTTCCGCCTCAGATCTTCGCCTCAGCCCAGCGGGCAACCGATCCCGTTTCCGCTTTCCCCGGTTTCATGAGGTCTGCCGCTATATCCCGCATTGTCCGGATTGCCGCAGGGTGCATCATCATGAAAAGGTCGACGCCGGCAAGCAGGAGCGTGAGAGCGTTGAGAGTCTCCCAGATGGGTCCCCTCATATCCTTGGATCCGTATTTTGCCTCCATCTGCATCCACGCCTCCCGTGCAGCCCATGCATTGGTCGATGCCGAGATTGTCGGGTGCTGAAGTTCAATGTCGCCCATGAGCGCTGCATGCCGGGCGCGTTCGTGGATGGAGAACGAGTACTCGAGGCCGTAACCGAGTGCGACCGTCGTGAGATCCATGACAATACTCTCCCGCGGAAGGTATTCGTACAGCCGCCGGTTCAGCTCTTTCGCCTTATTGATCTCCAGTCCCGTGAACCCGAGGATTGCATGGTTGTGCTCCTTTGCGGCTCCCGCGACCTTCTCCAGCGTCTTTGCATCCGCCATATCGAGCGTCACCGAGTTGAGGAGGAGCCGTTCGCCGGAAGCTGCCTCCGCCACTTTGGTAAAGACCTCTGCATCCTTATGGGGATCCCCGCATCCCCCGATGATCAGGGGCACGTCAACTGCCTGGAGGACATTTTCTACCGTTCGTGCTGCCTCGGCCGGAGAGGAGTTCCGGATGAGCGGATCGGTTGACATCAGGTGGACGGTGACCATATCGGCCCCGAATTTTTCGACATTGATCCGGGCCCATTCCGCGGGGTCTCCCATGACGTCACGGACATTCTCTTTCAGGGCGCGGGGAAGCGGAACCTCCATGTCAAAGACGTCGAGGGCAAGGACCGGGGGATGCCGGAGCGGCTTTCCCGAGAACGTGAACGGGGGGGCATCGGATCCCCCGATCGTCAAGGATCCCGCACGGCTCCCGCCCTCCTTCCGGGTTGCGCCGAGCACAACCTCGCTGATCCTTCCCGGGCATGGCTCATGATACGGGGAGAATATCTCCGGAATCAGGGCAGAGGGTCTTTTCCGCAGTTCTCTCTTCTTCTGATCCAGGGGATGGAACTGGCCGTTGCCGGTGGGAATGAAGAGCTCGAGATCCTTTACCTCGAGGGTAAAATGATCCAGCTCGATCGTCTCCACGCCATCGAGAAGCGAGAGAAGGGATGTGATGGATCCTTCCGGTTTTTTTTCACGGGAATTTTGCCCGTGTTCATTTCCCGGGGTCATTTTCCGCCACCTTTCTGGTGATCGTTCCTGACCGGGACGATCGTCACATGGTCGGCATAGATGCGGGCGTTTTTAAAGATTACCTTAAACCCGTTGGCAAGGACCGGCAGGTCACCGATTGCAACGGCAGTACCTGATGGGGCTTTATCCGCGGAGATGACTTCCGCATCCTTCCACCGATCCAGAACGGGATGTTTTTTCCGGGTCAGGAACTGGCGGAGTTCCTCGATAGTCTTCGCATCCTTCTCGGTTGCGATCTTCTCGAGGAGTTCGGGCGGGATAAACGGGACGAGCTGGTCTTTTAAGTCGGAGGGCATCCAGACAACCCGCGAATATCCCCCGTCAGCCGCAATAAATTTTAACGACCGCATGTACTCGAGCGAGATCCCGTGGAACCCGTCAACCTGCCGCCCCCCGGCGGTCGATTCCGCCATGGTCGAGAATGGGAGCCCGTTGACCGTGAGATCCCGGTACCCCCTAATAACGATCCCAAAACCCTCCGTTTCGGGTATGTAAAATGCAATCCCTTCGAAACACCCGCACGAGGTATGGGGGTAGGAAAAAGCGCTGTACAGGTAGACCCGGTTCACCTCACCGAGCGACCGTTTCTTTGCGCTTTCGTTAACCCCGGAATACTCCCCCTTTTCGCTGTCGACGCATTCGCCCTTCTCAATCGGAAATATCGGGCCTTTGGGATCGATCCGTGCAGCAGCTCTCCCGTCAAACCAGCTGATTGCCCCGCAGTTGGCGTAGCGCTGGGGAGTGATCACGCAGACATGGCTCGGGGCGAACGACTGGCAGAGGGCACACCCGTAAAAAACATCCACATCATCATCGGTCATCCCCCGTGCCCGGGCATCCCGCTTCTCGTACGCTGCTTTCGCTTCAGCATAGACCGGCGAGATCTTTTCCGGATCCGTATAAAACGTGATCTGGAGCTTCTCGATGATGGGAAGTTCGTTCTTCATCAGGCGCTCAAGCACTTTTCCAAGGTATGCAAGGGTAGAAAACCCTTTCCCGAACGCCTTCTTCGAGACCCGCGTCCAGATGTCATAGCGCTGGTTGAGGTGCATGAACCCCTCGATGTAGTTGGCATATTCGTGGATCCTGCGCTCGATGACCCCCTCGAGATCTTCCTCAAGGTCCCGGCCGCTCACCTCGATCAGGATACCCAACGGGTATTTTTTGCCGGGCTCCATCGCGGAGAGATCCGGGCCGACAACCGCGACTGATCCGTC
>JAKLEQ010000033.1 GCA_022711635.1 Methanoregula sp.
GAGAAGCTGGACATCGAGGTCACGCTCTATGATTTCCTGATGCCCACACCGCAACAGTACCGGTAATTTTTCCGCAGGGGCGCAGATTTTTTCAGCAGGACAGGGACCTGCATGCCCGGCTTTTTCTCCTTGCAGATCAACCTGCACACAGGAGCAGGACCGGCAGGGAACCATGGCCTCGTTTGCATCCTTCCAGCAGCGGGCGGAGGCGCTGATGTGCGATGTCCATGCGCTCTACCTCGCCCGGAACGACCCGCGGATCCCGTGGTACGCAAAAGCCATCATCGTGCTGACCGTGGTTTATGCACTGAGTCCCATCGATCTGGTGCCGGATTTCATCCCCGGGATCGGGTTTCTCGACGACCTTGTCATCATCCCCCTGGGGATCGCCCTCGCCCTCCGCTGTATGCCGCAGGATGTCTGGGACGAATACCGGAAGAAGGCGCGGGCAGAGTTTACCGGTATCCGGCTGGACAGTTTCGAGGGCGTCCTTCTTATCCTCTTCATCCTCCTGGGATTATGGAAGATCCTCCTGCTCGGCATCGCAACCTTCCTGATCGGTTTTTTCCTGATGGTATACTTCGGCGTCCAACAGGGCTTTCTCAACATCGGAACGCTCATCGTTGCCCTGGGGCTTATGATCTTCCTCATCGCAGGGGTGAAATTCCAGCGACGGCTCACGCGGTGGAAGAAGACGATGGAAAATTCCCGGCCGGAAGACTCCGGGACCGGGTAGGAAGAAAAACGTATCGTGCCGGGTTATGCCCGCACGAACGGGGATGCCGTTGTATCGAAGGGATTGGTCCGAATCTCGAGAGAGTAGAGGTACGGGTAGCTGGTTTTCAGGTACTGCATGTAGTCGAGCCACTGGACGATGAGGTTCCCGTAGACGCGCCGGATATCGCCGGAGAGGTGGGTGGTGTCGCTTGCCGGAAGGCAGCTGAAATCGCCCCGGCGCTTCAGTTCTTCGGTGAGGTGGAAGACGGCCCGCAGCAGGTCGGTGAAGGATTCGTGCTCCAGCAGGACCGGGTTCTCGAGCAGCCGGAGCATGAAATCCCGGTGCGATGCGAGGAACTCATGGAAATGGCACAGGTCAAGCTTCGCGGTATCGACACCATAGTCGTGCGCTGCGATCTTCTTCCTGACCGCCGCGAACATTTCCGCATCCCATTTATCCCCCACCATCAGGGAGTCCTGCAGCCGGCGGATGTCGGGATCACTCTTCGCGATGTCCCGGATCAACTGGTTCCCGACCTCGGTGAAGAACGTGCCGATCACCATGTTCATCTTCTCCATCCGTTCACGTTTCGCGCGGATTGCGAGGAGTTTGTTGAGCACGATGGTGACGAGGAGGACATTGATGGGCAGGAACCCGAGGGCATTGAAGATATAATTCGCGGTATCTCCGGGATTTTTCAGCACCGTCAGCTTGAACGTATAGATACAGACGCTTAAAGCCACAAGAAGGATGGCGAGCTTCGTTTCCCAGGTGAACTTTACCATGAACCGGGATATGCACGTTCATCATATAAATCCGGGGTGAAATTATGGCGGTCGCCGCGGTGCGGGATACTGACGGGGAGATCCGGTACTGCCAGACCCGGATCCCTCTCCATCTCCCATAACCCCTAACCCATAACTCCGAATTTTTTCGAAGTCAAAGTTCTTTTTATTACCCCGTGCAGCACATCCGGACTGCATGGAACCGATCGAGAGATCCCGGAAGATCCCCCACCTCCCCGTGCTCGCGGGCCTGATGATCGTCATCCCCGTCCTCGTTGTCGCGGGGTGCACGGGGAATGATATGGTGCTGGACGGGACAAAATGGGTGCTTTCAGGCTCCCTGTCCAACGGCACGCTGGCGCCGCCGCTTGCGGGCACCACGATCACGCTGGAATTTACCGGAGAGACCATCAGCGGTTCGGCCGGCTGCAACCATTACTTCGCCGATTACCGGCTCCGGGGCACGGCAATCACCGTCGGGCCGGCCGGCTCCACGGAGATGGCCTGTATGGAGCCGGGCGTGATGGAACAGGAGAGCGCGTACCTGACGACCCTCCCCCGGGCCGCCACCGTTGCGATTGCCGGCGACACCCTCACGTTTTCGGACTCCGCAGGGACGACAATCCTGGCATTCACCCGCGAGGTCCCGCCCGCACCTCAGCCACTTGTGGGGACAAACTGGACGCTTGACTCGTTCTACAAAGGCGACGCCGTCTCCTCGGTCATCAGCGGCACGAGTATCACCGCGATCTTTTCCGATGACGGGAAGGTGTCCGGCTCGGCCGGGTGCAACCGGTACTTCGGATCATACACAACGACCGGAAGCTCGCTCTCGATCGGATCATTAGGATCCACCAAGATGCACTGCACCGGCGAGGGCATCATGCTCCAGGAGATGCAGTATCTCGCGGCCCTCGAAAAGACCGGAGGATTTTCTATCGCCGGCAACCGGCTCAGCCTTGCCGATGCGAACGGGACGACGCTCCTCTCGTTCACCGGGGAGTGAATAAAAAGTCACGGGGGATTTTCTGTTGGTTCCTGGTTGAAGGTCGGCCGGGGGAGGGCCTGTTCGTCCAGGAGCGGGAGGCTTGCCTTTTTTTTAGCCCCTTTATGGGCAGCATGCGATCCTCGGTGGCATTCGTCCGGAGAGAATCCCTCCTCCGGATCATCTCTTCAGAACGCTGGTAAAAACACGGGGAGGTCCTGCTGGTTATAAAAAAGAACTATGGACTCGGCGGTTATTTCCGGATCCCATCCATGATGTTGACGAACCGGCCATTGCTGATCGGGTGGTGGCTGATGACCTTCCCGTTATACACGATGCAGAAGGTGCCGAATGCGCAGGGGGAGTCCTGTGCCGCTTCCGCCGTATCCAGTTCGACAAGGTGCGCCTGGATGCCGTATTTTTCCTTCGCGGTCTTCATGATAGCGTTGACATTCTTCTCCGAGTACGGGCACTGGGGCGAGCGGAGGATGGTGAGGCCGTCGGGATACCGTTCCTGCTTTTTTTTGAGATCCGGTTTAAATTTCGGGCTGTCCGTTTTAGGATTGAATTTCAGGGCGAGCAGTTCAAAATCCGGGTCCGCCGCATCGACCGGGACAAAACCCATCCTGATGAAGATATCCCGTTTTACCATGAATGACCCTCTTCTCGTCACGACGGCGACACCCTTCATGCCCGCTTCCCGTGCTTCGGCAATGCATTCCCCGATCATCGAGGTGGCATACCCTTTTCCCTTGAACGCGTTGTTGAACCCCACGAAGACGCAATGGATGAACAGGTACCCGGCAGCATCGACCGGGCGGTGGGCGTATTCCCCGGGGATGTACTCGAGCATTCCCTGGTAGCCGCCTTTTTCAGAGAAGAGGACCTTGATCCGCAGGCCTTTTTTGTAGTACTCCCCGAACCAGGCGATCTTCCGCCGCAGTTCTGCGTGCTTTCTGGTATCCTTGTACCCGCAGACCCCGTACTCTGCGATCGTATCCGGGGTGAGATCGATGATCTCCGGATCAGCCATGGCATGAAGTCCGTGCCGGATCGGTATTAACCATCCGGTTCTTCCGGGCGGACCGGAACCTGGTTCCCACCGGATTTCCGGAACAGCGGGCAGGCCACAAGACACTCGCTGCACCGCGCCGCACTCTTTGCAGCGACCCGGTTGGCAAGCCGTGTCAGGGGCTCCTCCAGCGCCTTCACTCCCATGAGCCGCTCAAAAAGGGAAGCGACGGGGCCGGGGAGTGCACCGGTGATGTTAAGGCAGCGGAACGAATCGATGCCGTCAGTGGTGAGGGCCCGGGTTGGGCATGCCCTGATGCAGAGCCCGCAGTGGGTGCAGAGCCGGACGGGATTACGGGCAGGGGTCATTGCCGGGATCTCACGATCGGTGAGGACAGCGCCGAGACCGAGGCGGATCCCGTAGCGCGGTGAGAGGAGCAGGCCGTTGTCGCCGATCTCCCCGAGCCCGGCATCGGCTGCGCAGTGTTTGAAGGAGAGCCCGCCCACAAGTCGCCCGTCCTTCACCGCCACCGAAGTTACCGGCATTGCAGCAGCCCCTGACTCCTCCAGCATGCGGGAAAGGTTATGGGAGATACCGGCAAGGTGCTGTTTGAATGCAGCGATTCGTGGCGCCGTCTCCGCAACACTTCCTTCGAACAGCTCGTCGCCCATCACCTTCCCGAAGACGATCATGGTCCGGCATGCAGGGAGGAGGTCGGCGGGGCGCCGGCAGGGCGGGGCGGCTATCGCTGAAGACGGGACGACCG
Source organism: Methanoregula sp. (assembly GCA_022711635.1). Classification (GTDB taxonomy): domain Archaea; phylum Halobacteriota; class Methanomicrobia; order Methanomicrobiales; family Methanospirillaceae; genus MVRE01. Next base: position 4,267 of record JAKLEQ010000033.1, read on the forward strand.
CGAACTCGTCAACGGCATGGGAGTCGAAGAACTGCGCAAGGGATTCCCTGTCAACGGCGCCTGCATCTGTGACGGGCATGACATCGCATGGAATCCCGGCAACGATAAAACCTCCCGGTGTCCTGCCCGGCACAGGTTCCAGTGCGGATGTGGCAGGTTTTTCCCAATGGACAGCGAGAGGGATACCTATGGACGATGCCCTGACCCCGGATGAGGACCTGGTATTCAGGGAACTGCTGCGCCTCGACGTCGAGCCCAACCAGATCCCGCCCGAATTGTTCGAAGGGTTCCTGCACCGGCTCGCCGGCGCGGTCAGCCTCCCCCTCCCACGCGCGCGCGCCGCCCTGCAGGGGCTGATCGACAAGGAAAAATTCGACACCAGCGACGAGTCCGGTGAAGAGCGGGTACAGAAAGAACGCGACGTGCTGCGCGAACTGCTGCTGCATGACCCGGAGATACGGGACCTGCTGAAGGAGATCGTCCGGGACATTGTTGCTGGCAAAACGTAAGGGAATTTTCCGGAGAGGCTGCCGGACATTCGCCGGTACTGATGATCTCTCTTTTTGAACTCTTTTTTAACAAATTCCATTTTTCCGTTGAACCTGTTCGGGGCCGGAGTTCCCGGATGCCGGCGATTGCAGAACAATCATTAACCATTCATCGAACGTGTTAGAGTGTGGTGGTACACCTGAAACGACTGCCCGTCCCGTCACGGATCCTGCGCTCGGTGGGGTATGATGAGACAACGAAGATCCTGGAGCTCGAATTCCAGACCGGGGCGATCTACCACTACCTGAGGGTCCCGAAGAAATTCTACACGAATCTCATGAAATCCGACGAGATGTACAAATATTTTTCCGAGAAGATCCGCCCCCGCTTCACCGCAAAACGGGTTGACAATCACGAGCCGCGCACCTAGTTCCGCGCGACAGGATGGCCTGCGATTCGCGCTTGGCGAAAAAACGCCGCCCGCTGATGCGTTCCCCCACGGGCTTTCGGCAGGAATCCGGGCAGTTGATTTTCTCCCCCGTCCTGGGGCAGGTCTTCCCATCCGGAGACGTCACCGGCCGGACCGCCCCGTCACGATCCCCCAGGGATGCCGCACACCGGACCCCGGGCGATCCGGTCCAGGTGAATGCCAACCATATCATTATCAGCCCAGACCGCATCTTAACCATACACCAGAACGGAGCCATCATGGGAATCAAACCGTCCTATATCAAGACCATCGGAAACGAACTTATGAAGACGCAGCGGGACAACTTCTCAAACAACTTTGATGAGAACAAGGCGCAGCTGGGATCGTCGGCCGCAATTCCCAGCAAGCGGGTCCGGAACCGGATCGCGGGCTATATCACCCGGAAAGTCAACACCAAAAAACGCTTCTGATATTTTTTTTATCCGTCGTCCGGTCCGGAAAGACCGGGACGGAATCGGGTGCGCCGTTGCCTGCGTCCCGAAAAAAAGTGATCCCCTCTACCGTCGTACGCAGAAGTATCCGCCGCGGGAATGGTACTTCGTGAAGAGCTCGCAGGCCGGGCAGAAGCACCCGATCTCCCTCATATTGGGGGCTGAAGACTTCCCGAGAGCACAGAAGAGCCCGGTCGGCTGGTGGTCTCCGAGCGCGTGCTTCCGGTAATTCTGGCAGTTCGCGCAGTACTTCCGGCAGATCTGCCGGTTCTCTTCGGTATCTTCGACAACCGGCTTATTCGAATCCAGCATGTTCAATGAGGTGGATGATCCGGGGTAATAGATCTTCCGGTTTTCTTGTCCGGCAGAGGCGGAAAAATCGGAAAAATCCTTCCGGAATGAACGAGAGAAGGGGATTTTTGAAAAGGGTAACCGGAGAAAGAGAGCCGGAAAGGAACGGCCAGGGATAAGGCTGGAGACAACCCATTATACAACCCATTATATCCACCACCGGCAATGAATGGTGACTATGGAATTTCCTCAGGGGCCCTTGTGCCAGAGCTGTGGTATGCCCTGTACGAAACCGGAAGACTACGGCACGAACAGGGACGGGAGCAGAAACACCGGGTATTGCCGCCATTGTTTCCAGGGCGGCAGGTTCCTGGATGATTGCATAACCGTGCAGGAGAAGATCGAGAAAAACGTGAAGATCGGCGTGAAGATGGGGATGCCGGAAGAGACGGCGCGGCACATGGCCGAAACGATCCTGCCGAAGCTGAAGCGGTGGAAGAACGGATAGTGCGGTTCTGGTTTCCTGATCAGAGATCCGGCTTTTTTCCTGCGGCCTGCTTCTCCGCCCTGCAGGGCCGCACTTTCACCCCCCGTTTCCCCAAGGCAGATGGGGGGAGGTGTCATACCGTGGAGCGTGGCATTCGACGACATCAAAAAGTTCCACGGGCAGGTCTACTCCGGCATGCCGGTCGGGGGGACCCATCTCTGGGAGTACCCCGGCGGCATCTGGGAAGAGCGGAAGGTGGCGCCCGATCGTTGGACGTTCTCCTTCACATCCGAAAAGAAGCGGGTACGGAAAGCCCCGGCGGGCTCGGGCGCCCTCCCCGGGACACGGTACCACTGGTTCATCCTCGCCCACCAGCGGGTGGAGAAGCTGGATGCGGACACCTACGCGACGGTGATGGAGGGCACCAAGTACAAGGTCGCCCACAAGCGGCCGCACTGGCGGCGCTGGAGCACGGAGTACCCGGACAACGCGCCGGAACGCGAGGTCCTGATCCGGATTCTCGAGGAAGAACTGTCTGTCCTGCGAGCGAATGGCTCATGAAACGCGAAACGTGCGCATCTGTCGCGTTCAACGTAAAATCAACATACCCGCTCTGGAAAAACAATAAATAAATCAATAATCATGAACTTTCCATGGAATGGACGAAAAATTTTTTTGTCATTGTTCTTTGTGCACTGGCCCTGGTCGTTTCTTCGGGCTGTATCGGGGGAAAGTCCGAGACGGTCACCATCGAGAAGGGGTTCATGTATTCCTATTCGTTTGAGATGCCGAAAGAGACTGAAGTGATGTTCTCGCTGGATACGGACGGCGCGCCGGTGGATGTGCTGGTCCTGGACCGGGCGAACTTTGAAGTCTTCCAGAAAATCTTCTCGGGAGGAGGCGACGGGAGGGTATCCACCATCGTCACGCACCCCGGCGTCGTCTCGAAGTCGTTTACGTTCACGTCGCCAAAGGACGACACGTACTTCATCGTCATCGAGAACTCCGACTGGCTGAAGGGAGGAGCGACGGCGACCCGGGCAGTCAGGGTCACGACCCGGTCGTCGGTCTGATCGCGGAAGGGGTCACCGAAGATCCCCTCTCTCTTCTTTTCACCGTGCAGGTCCGCCCTCACTGCCCATTCTCCCTGCGGGACACCCATCCCCGTCCGTGAATTTCCGGTATGATTCCCGTTTCAGGCCCCGGATCTGGGACGGGAAAGACCCGGCGATCAACCAGGATTCTTCCCGTGAGCTTTTTCCGGTGTCATTTCCGGGGCACGTACCGGAGCTCAACGATGCCGGACGGGTACGGTATGGCGCCCGTGAGTTTCAGCTCAATCTCTTTCCCAAGACCGGTGAAGAGCGGGATCCCTTCCGCGAGAAGAACCGGGACAACGAAGATCCGGATGTCATCGACAAGCTTATCTGCAAGGAACCGGGAGACGATCTGCCCGCCCCCCACGACATAGATGTCCTTGTCCGATTCCCCCCGTACCCGTACGACAAGTTCAGCAGGATCCCCCTGCCACACCTCCAAATCGAGGCCAGGTGCGACGGGGAGCTTTCGTTTGGAGATCACGTAGTTCTTCACCTGCCTCAGAAGGCGCTCCGGGTGGAGGAGCGACTCTTCGTACGTCCGTGCTCCCATGACTGCGGTGCCAATCCCGTTCATGAACTCCGCGTAGCCGTAGTCTTCCGCCCCGGAACTGTAGGGAAAGAGCCAGGAGACGTCGTCGTCCTTCCGGGCGATAAACCCGTCGATGCTTGCAGCGATGTACACGATCACCTTTCCCATGCCGCAACGGTTGGACCTTCACAGGGGATAATCATGGGGATAGGGGCAGCAGGGTTCCGGTTCGGGATAATCAGGCGTGCTCATATACCCGGAATGCACACTTCAGCCACCTGCTGCGCGGGATCATTGAAACCCGGGAGAAAGGAAATACTCCAAATAATATCAGGTGCCATTCCCCATCATGGAACAGGACCTCCGGACGACCCTTCGTGCCTGTGCCGATCTCATCCGGATGGACCTGGCGCTGGGCGCCGGGGCATTCCTCGTCGCCGGGGAGATCGTTGCATACCAGGGACTGCCGCCGCTGGACGAGGTGGTCCTCGGGTTTGCATCCCTCTTCTTTATCGCCGGGTCCGCAAACATCTCCAACGATTACTTCGACCGCGAGGTCGACCGGATCAACCTGCCGTCCCGTCCCCTCCCGTCCGGGCGGATCACGGCCCGGGGCCTCTGGGCGCTCTTCCTCCTCTTCTCCGCGGCCGGGCTCCTTGCCGCAGCGCTCCTCTCGGGGCCAGTGCTCGTGCTGGTCGCCGTCTTCTGGGCGATCTCGGTCCTCTACAACTTCCGGCTCAAGGAGTACGGGTTCTTCGGCAACGTCGTTGTCGCGACCTGCCTCGGGATGATCTTCATTACCGGCGGCCTGATTGCCAACAACATCAGCGGGATCGTCGTGACGTTTGCCGCGCTCGCGTTCTTCTTCGACCTCGGCGAAGAGATCGCATCCGACGCGATGGACCTTAAGGGAGACGAGGCGCGTCCCTCGCAGAGCCTTGCGAAACTCTGGGGCAAGGCCCGGGCAATGCAGGTCGCCGGGATCATGTACCTCGCCTTCTTTCTAGTAACCCTGCTCCCGTTTCTTGCGGGCTGGTTCTCCTACGACTACCTCCTGCTCGTCGCGCTCATGGACCTTTTCATGATCCACTCCTCGTTAATTCTCGTGCGGAGCGGGGATATCGGGGAAGGGCGCCGGCAGATCCGGCACCTGTACCTCGCGTGGGGGTTCTTTGTCATCGTGTTTGCGATAACACGGGTGCTGTAACCGGGATGGGAGAGGATGCGGGCCGTCAGCCGCAACCGACAACAACAAATACCTTGTCGAAAGGATATGATGCAGGAATGGACTACATCTCTCTGACCGCCGAACACCAGAAGAGGCTTGCGGTGCTTATCGACGCTGAAAATGCCCAGGCAGGGATCATCAAGAACCTGCTGGATGAAGTTGCCAAGTACGGGATCGCCTCGGTAAAAAGGATCTACGGGAACTGGACGACCCCGCAGCTCCAGCCGTGGAAGGATGTCCTGCTCTCGAACTCCATTGTCCCGATCCAGCAGTTTACCTATTCCTCGGGAAAGAATGCGACGGACAGCGCGCTTATCATCGATGCGATGGACCTGCTCCACGCCGGGAACCTGGACGGCTTCTGCCTCGTCTCCAGCGACAGCGATTTTACCCGGCTCGCATCCAGGATCCGGGAGTCGGGCCGGATTGTCTATGGGTTCGGGGAGAAGAAGACGCCCAAGCCCTTCGTCGATGCCTGCGACAAGTTCATCTACACGGAGATCCTGCGCTCTGACGAAGCGGCAGGGGCAAAAGGGGTGGTTCAGCCGCAACCCTCCGATATAACGACCGTGAAAAACGACCGGCATTTTCTCAAGCTCTTAAAGGACAGTATCGAGGATTCTTCGGATGACCAGGGCTGGGCGGAGCTGGGGCTCGTCGGGAACAACCTCCAAAAAAAGAGCCCGGAGTTCGATTCGCGCAACTACGGGTTCAAAAAATTCTTCGACCTGATCCAGTCGCTGGATCTCGTTGACGTCGATGAACGCCAGTCCAAAGACCAGCGCGGAAAGATCATCTACATCCGGGAAAAATCGAAACTCCGGGAAAAACCGAGACAACCGGGGACGATCAAAAGGGTCCGCAGGGACCGCCATAAATACGAATACTAAAGAGAAGCGTTCCCGCGGAGCAGGCGACAGCAGTTTTGGTCCCGCTGCCCGCGCCGATTTTCGTTCTCCCTGCCCCGCGATCCCCTGAACCCTGATTTCGGGGCGCCGCGCAGGGGGATTATCGCGCCGCTGTGCAGTTCCACCCCCCCCACCCACCCCCCGCCACAATTCATCCGTTCATCGTGGTTGTCCGGCGCGGGAGTGGCTTTGAACACGAAATCACCGGGAAATTGTTCCCCCTGGCATATGCCCGCGTCCATAGCCTTATGCCCCTGAGGGCTTCACTAGGATGGAAGATGGCTGAGAAAAACTACGAATCACTGCATGTCGAGAATATCGTTGCATCCGGCACGATCGCCGAATCCATCGATCTCGTACGGTTCTCGGAATCTGCCGGGAACTGCGATCTCAACAAGAAACGGTTCCCGGGTGCCGTGTTCCGGATTGCGGATCCGAAGATCGCCTGCCTTGTCTTTTCCTCGGGAAAGATCGTCCTCACCGGGATCCGCGACCTTGCGGCGCTCGATACCGGCATCGCCCGTGTTACCGCAGCGTTGCGCAAGGCGGGCATGGAGCCCCTCGATAAGCCCCGGGTCGCCGTCACCAACATGGTCTGCTCCTACAACCTGAACCGGTACATCAACCTCAACAAGCTGAGTGTCACCCTCAACCTCGAAAACATCGAGTATGAACCCGAACAGTTCCCCGGCCTCGTGTACCGGGTCCAGGACCCGAAGATCGTCGTCCTCATCTTCTCGTCGGGAAAGATCATCCTCACCGGGGGCAGGACCATCGGGGAGATCCGGCGAGGGCTCGACGTCCTCGAAGAGAGACTTGAGAGTGTGCGGTAGACCGGGGTTTTTGCCGGGATCGTGGCGATTCCAAAGGTGCGAATATTCCCTCCCTGCAAATCCCTGTCCCGGTTGAACCAACCTTTACGGTGTGATGGCTGTCGGGGTACGGCAGACAGGGTCGCGGGTTCTAAAAGAAAACCATTGATTGCGGGTTTCAGCAACCTCCGTCGTGTCTGTCCCCCTTAAAAATTCCCGCCCTTCTTCGTGATCTCCTTTACGCGTTTTGCGATCCCTTTCCACCGCTTCTTCTCGAGCCGGACAAGCCCGATCTCTGCCTTCTCCTGCTCAAAGGCACGCTCGCGCACGAGCCGGTGGTAGTTTTCGAGCCGTGAAGCGGTGATCTTCCCCTCCTCCACTGCTGTTCGCACAGCGCAGCCCGGCTCCTGTTCGTGCCGGCAGTCGGAGAACCGGCAGCCCGGTGCGAGCGAGAGGATATCCGGAAACGTCTCCGCGATTCCCGCAGACGCCGTGCCGATCCCGACCTCACGGATCCCGGGATTGTCGATCATGAGCGCGCCGTTATGGAGGATGAAGAGCTGGCGCACCGTCGTCGTGTGCCGGCCCTTCCCGTCGTAATCCCGGGTGCCCGAAGTCTCCTGCACGGGCCGGCCCAGCAGCCGGTTGATGAGCGTGGACTTGCCCACCCCCGAGGAACCGATAAGGACGATGGTCGTGCCGGGCGTAAGGAAGGGATCGAGCCGTTCGACCCCTGCGCCGGTAGCAGCACTGACCGCGACCGCCGCAATGCCGGGCGATACGCCGGCGATCTCCTCCTCGAGCGATGCCGGGTCATCCGCGAGATCGGCCTTGTTGATGACGACAACGGGCCGTGCCCCGGACGCATGGGCGATCGCGAGGTACCGCTCGGTCCGCCGGGCACTCAGGTCGCTTCCTGCAGCGGTGACGATGAAGACGGTGTCGATGTTTGCCGCGATCACCTGGTCGGTGCCGTCCCGCCCCGGGGTGCCCCGGGAGAATACCGTCCTCCGCGGCAGGATATCCACGATCGTAAGCGTGCCGGAAGCATCCTCCAGCAGCACGACAAAATCGCCGACCGCGGGGAACCGGCCGAGCTTCCGGAGCGATCCGGAGATGCCGGCCATGACCTCATCCCCTCCGGTCAGGACCTCCCACACCGTCTTCTGCCGGCAGGAGATGCGGCCGGCTCGGTAGGGACCGGAATATTTCGAAAAGGCCTGTGCGTATTCTTCTGTCCAGCCGAGCTCGTTGAGGGTAAGGGGATGCGGTCCCCCGCATCCTTTCCGGGGAGAGTCCATGAAAAAACCTGAACCTTGAGTGACCAAAGATTGGATTTCCGAACGAAAAGTGGTTTGTGGTCGGAAAACATCGTGAAGAATAAGCCAGAAGGATGCCCATAACCTGCCATGCAGGTATCCGGCACTAAGGCTGCGGGGGCCTTCCTCTTCCTCGCAGGCTTCATCGCCCTCATGGGCATCATCACCGGCGAGATATTCTATCCGGCGGAGTACTCGACCGCGCATTCCGAGATCAGCGACCTCGGCTCGACACGGCCGCCGGAATCGCTCATCTTCCAGCCCTCGGCGACGATCTTCAACAGCGCGATGATCGCAACCGGGATCCTGGCGCTGGCAGGAGCCTTCCTCGCGTACCGTGCCGGCTGGGACCGGTGGTCCGCGTTCCTGCTGGGCATCGTGGGGGCGGGGATCCTCGGCGTCGGGATCTTTCCCGGCAATGTCCGTCTCTGGCATGGCCTGTGCGCCATGATAACGTTTGTTTTTGGCGGGATCGCGGCGGTTGTCTCCTCGCGGGCACTTACCGGGCCGTTCCGGTATTTCGCGGCACTCCTCGGGTGCATCACGCTCCTCTCCCTGCTCGGGCTTTCCGTTCTCCTGCCGGTCCTGGGGGATGGCGGTGCAGAACGCTGGATCGCGTACCCGATCATCTTCTGGCTGACGGGCCTCGGCGGCTATTTCATGGGAGGCGGCGGTCTCCCCCCGGGGACCCCGGGCCAACGATCCCCCTGACCGCAAAGGCCGCCGGAATGACCATCCCCATCCCCCGTGGATTGTCCCGTCCGGTACTGCGGAACCAATACGTCGGATCACTCCAAGATTGTACTGATCATGGCTGAATTCGCGCCGGTCGCGGAAGCCGACCTTCCCGTAATCAAGGAGATCTACGACTATTATATCCTGAATTCCACCGCGACATTCCATTCCATCCCGATCACCATCATGGGGTTGCGGGAGATCCTCTTCATCGACAACCCGAAATACCCGTCGTTCACGATCCGCAAGGACGGGAGGATCATCGGCTACTGCTTCCTTGCCCGGTACAAGAACCGGCAGGCATATGACCGGACCGCCGAACTCTCCATCTACCTGCGACCCGAGTGCACGGGAAAGGGGATCGGCCCTGCCGCACTCAGCTGCCTTGAGACGGCTGCACAACGATCGGGAATCCACATTCTCATCGGGACCCTCTGCGGGGAGAATTGTGCAAGTATCCGGCTTATGGAGAAAGCGGGGTATACAAAGGCTGCCCACCTGCGGAACGTCGGCGAGAAGTTCGGCAACGTGCTCGATGTCGTGATCTACCAGAAAGAGATCTGACGAAAAAAAAGATACGGGAACGTCCGGCTCTCCCTAGATCGACTTCTCCCAGCCCTGCCCCATGTCAACGAGGGGGCGGATCTCCTCGACCGAGAATGTCACGGCCGCGGCCATCATGTCGGCAGCCTGCTGCCCGGCAATCTTCGCAACCTCTGCCTTGTAGGCAGCAAGTGCCGGGCCGGTTGTTGCAATCGACTTCACCCGCAGGTAGAGCCGGACCCCTTTCCAGTCGGCAAGCGTTGTTCCCGGCTCCATGACAAGGAATACCGCATGCGGGTTCTGCTGGAGGTTGATGAGCGAGCGGTTCTTTCCCAGACCGGCGATAACGGTCTTCTCGTCGGTCATCCGGGGCGATCCCAGGACCGCCGAGTCGACCTTCCCCGTCTTGTCGGCAGTACTGAGGGTCCCGATCCTCGGGGCCTTGTTGAAGTAGTCCATGAGTTTCTTTGCCATCATCTCTCACCGTCTTTTTCCGGGGACTTTTCCGTACAAGGCATTAAAGGTTCGGGACCGGCCAGTCCGGTGCAGGGAACCGTGAGGCGTTCACCATCCCCCGCGTGATCGTTCGCGGGCGAAGACACCTCCTGTCTGCCCGGCATGTGGCAACCTTTTAGGGAATCCGCCGGCAACAGGTAGTGCATGAAGGTCTCTGGCGTTCTCGTTCTCCTCCTTCTCGCACTGTCCCTTGCATCCTCGGGTTGTACCGGGACGTCCCCGGGCGCGGCCACCCCGGCAACGACCGCAGGGCAGATCCCGGCACCGGATGCAGGGCTCTCCGGACAGAAAGCGGTCGCACGGTCGATCGCTGCATCCGTCAATGCCGGGCTTGCTGATCTCCAGTCCGGCCTGCAGGACACATCGGCAAAGCTCTCAAAAACCGGCCTTGCCGGGAAGGAAGCAGAAGCGGCTCTTTCTGATAACCTCCTGAAGTACCCGTTTGCCGTCTCGTCGTTTTCGATCACAAAGGACGGCATCGTCGCATCCGCCGTACCGGAAAACTATGCCGGGTCAGTCGGCGAAAACCTGAGCTGGCAGCCGCAGGTCCGGCACGCGAACGAACAAAAGGATACGGTGGTCTCGGACGTCTTTGCGATGGTGGAAGGGTTCACCGGCGTCTCCCAGAGTTCCCCGGTCTTCTCCCCGTCCGGCGAGTACCTCGGGTACAATGATATCACCTACGAACCCCGGGTCTTCCTCGCACGGCAGATCGCCGGCGTGACGGTCCCGGACGGGTACGACGTCTGGGTGGCCCAGGCTGACGGGACCCAGATCTACGATGTCAACGGCGAGGAGATCGGGAAGAACATTGTGACCGACCCGATGTACGCCGATCCCGCGCTGCACGCGGTCCTTGTACGGATCGCTGCTGATCAGAACGGCACCGGGACATACTCCTTTTACGACCGGGACTGGAACCGGACCATCACCAAGATCGCGGCCTGGGAGACGGCCGGGATCGCCGGGACCGAATGGCGCGTGGTCGTGACAAAGGAGGCGGGGACTGGTGAGGGCAGGAGCATGGCGACCGCAGCGGCTGCGACGCCTGCCGCTCCGGCCGGCCTCGCAACGGAGGCCCGGTACGCGGACCTCACCCAATTCGTGGAAAACGCTGCCGCGTACGCGAAGGAGCACGGGAAGGAGGCGGCGCTGAAAGAGTTCAACGATATCAACGGGTCGTTTGTTGACGGGGACCTCTACATCTTCGCCTATGACCGGAACGGGACGGCGCTCGCGCTGCCGTACCAGCAGGGCGTGCTCGGGACGGACCGGAGTGGCGTAGCCGATCCCAACGGCGTCCTCTTCATCGACCGGCTGAAACAGGTCGCAGCAGACGGGGGCGGCCCGGTCTCCTACATCTACGCAAATCCTGCCGACAATTACGCGGAGCAGTTCAAGCTCGCCACCGTCCTGCCGGTTGACGACGCGTGGTTCGTCGGTTCGGGGATCTACCTGCCCGATATTCCGGCGACATTCAACGCCACGGAACGCGATGCCCTGGTCCTGCGGGTGAAGGAGGCCCGGCAGTACGCGCAGGAGCAGGGACAGGCAACAGCAGTCGCGGCCTTCAACGACCGCAACGGCACGTTTGCGGACGGGAGCCGGTACATCTTTGCGTACGGGATAAACGGGACAACGCTCGCCATGCCGTTCCAGCCGGAGACGATCGGCACGGACCGGACGGGCTTCACCGACCGGTATGGGGTAAAGGTCGCGGCGTGGGAGATCGCAGTCGCAAAGAGCGGCGGCGGGTTCGTGTACGTGGATTATTACAACCCGGACACCGGAAGGGA
>JAKLEQ010000034.1 GCA_022711635.1 Methanoregula sp.
TCACCGCACTGGCTGATCGCAAAGTTCTGGCAGAACTCGCAGGCCAGGTTGCAGTGGGCGAAGAAGATCGTCCCCGACCCGTTTCTCCCCACGAGCTCCGGCTCTTCGCCAAAATGCGGGCCGGTGCTTGCAACCTGTGATAAAAAACCAGTCCTGCAGAATCCCTTTTCCTGCGCTGTCCGGTCGACCCTGCAGGTGCGGGGGCACACCGTACAGCATTTCAGCAGCGCTGCGGCTTTCTTCACCCGTTCAGCCAGTTCCCCGGTGGCGTGAAGGCCGGTATAGCCGGCTTCGGGAACAGGAAGGGCCACCGGTCACACCCCGTCGCCAGTATCTTTTTGGGGAAGGACTACGCCGTTCTTTGCGAGCACCAGTTCTGTGCCTTCCACGGCAGCTGCCGCAAGGGTCCGGATCCCGATGCGCTCCTCGTACTGCCCGATCTCTGCAGGGTCCGCAGCAGTCGCTGGAATCGCCGGAACTGCGCGGCACGCGAGGTCGCCCGGGCTCGCATCGAAGGTCCCGATCCTCCGGGCGATGTCGATCGTCTCCTGCTTGTCGTAGGTAAGCAGCGGCCGGAGCACGGGCACGTCGGCGGCCGGGTCGATCACCGCGAGGTTTGCGAGCGTCTGGGACGCGACCTGCCCGAGGCTCTCGCCGGTCACCAGCCCGAGAGCATGCTGCTGCCGCACGAGAGAACTCCCCACCATCATCATGAACCGTTTGCAGATCACGCACCGGTTGCGGGGGGGAATCCGTGCCCGTTCCATGGCATCGTAGACCGGTCCGCTTTCGACAATGAGCAGGGAAAGGGGAAATCCGGCGCACCAGAGCGAGAGGCGCCGGTGGTTTTCGATTGCAGCAGCCCGCACGTCCGGCCCCGCCCACCTTCCGCCGTCCATGTGGAGGTGGATCACTTCGCTGCCCCGTTTCATCATCAGCCACGATGCGACCGGAGAATCGATCCCGGAGGAGAGGAGCACGCATGCCTTCCCCTGGGTGCCGAGAGGGAGACCTCCGGGTGCAGGGAGCCGTGCATCGTAGACAAAACCCCCGATATCCCGGGCTTCGGCAAAGATCTCGTAATCAGGACGGGTCAGGTCTACACGGCAGCCGGGCACGGCTTGCCCCACCGCGCCGCCAATCACCTCCCCCATCTGCTGGCTTGTGTACCCTGCCACCCCCTGCCGTTTCGTCCTGACGGCGAAGCTCATCCCGGGTCTGAGCCGGGCCTTTGCGAGTTCGACGGCAGACACGCTCATTGCCGTAAGGTCGGGGCCCGTACGCGTTGCCACGCTGACATCGACGATCCCGAAGACCCGGGCAACAACGGCCGCAATCCGTTCCTCATCATCCCCGAACAGGAGCATGCGCCCGCGGGAGAGCTCGAACCGGTGGGGGATACGTTCAGCATCCAGGGCTTTTTTGATATTACGCATCAGGAGGCCGATGAAATGCCGCTTGACCGGGTCGCTCTTTAAGAACAGCTCCCCGTACCGGACGAGAACGCACTTCATGGCTCCTCTCCCGTCCCGGAAAGAAAAACGTTCCCGTATCCCGCTGCGCCCTGCATGATCACCAATGGTTTGACCCTCGTATGGCATAACATTTGGTAAAGGAATACGCAGGGGAACGGTGGAAAGGATGGAGGAAAGGGGTTAAAAACCTGCCGGTTTACGGCGGAGAAATAACGAAAATGCTTTAATCCTCACAGGGGGATGTGTACCTGAATGGCAAAGAAAGGAAGCAAAACCGTGCAGGAAGCCGAGCCGCTGAAGTTGTTCTATATCTTTTACAACCAGGAGCGGTACGACAACTGGTTAAAAAGCCTGAGCGAAGCGAGTTTCGATGCCGACCCCAAGAGCGACGAGATGCCCGAGGGATTCCGGATCCTCGACAGCTTCTCGGTCGATATCACGCTCGAAGTCCTCAAGATCATCAGGCTCTTCCAGAACAACCGGTTTACGAAGGAGGAGTCGCTCGACCGGCTCGGGCAGGTCGAGGTGATCATCATGGCAACGCCCCCGGAGGGAGATCTTGCCGAGATCATCGAAATACTCCAGCTCCAGAAGCTTGTCCTCTTTGCCTCCTGCCGGAAGTTCATTTCGGGAACCTATGACAAGGAGATCAAGTCCCTCGTCAAGAAGGGACGGGAGATCCTTGACAAGGACATGGAAGGCGCCCTCGACTGCGCCGCACAGATCGGGGCGGGAGTACTCGGCGGGGCGTCCTGCTGCAGCAAGTACGTCAAGGATGACCTCGAGAACCCGACGCTTTTTGACGAATGGCTGATCGAGTGCGAGCGGATGAACGATGCCATTGCATCCCTCAAAAACTTTGACGAGACTGTCGGGGACGAGGATTGATCGCCGATCGGGCGCGGCTGCGGATCGCAAGAAGGGTCGAACGGCTTGCCGGGTACCGGCTGCCCGACCGCGCCTTCCATGGCACAATGCTCTCGACACTCTGTTCCGGTATCAACTTCGACGCCTTCGATTTCGCCATCCGGGAGCAGATCCTTAACTTTTTTAACGATTTTCTCCGGTGCTCCTGCCGCGATTCCCCGCTCTGCGGCTGCCCCGAGCGGAAATTTGCCGAAAGGGTGCTCGAGCTGCGCGAGAACGGGCTCGATCACCGCCAGATATCCGCAGTTCTTCTCGATGAGTACGGGATCGAGATCTTCCCTGCAGACATCCTCTCGTTTCTCGAGGACTCCGTCCATGTCCTCGAAGCCATCGCGGACATTGCGCGGCTGAAAGGTCAGCAGGAACTCTTCCGGAAGACCGGCGAGCACATCCGGCTGATCGAACGCTGAAAAACCAATTTTCCGGCTTCTCTCCCTTTCATGCAGGATCTTTATTACCGACCGGGACACAATCGTTGAGTACGTGCTGCCGGGGTGTCAGAGGAACGATAGGGGCAGAAAAACAGCCGGTCCGGCATCCTGACCGGCAGAAAGTTTAGGGATTTTGGACCATGATATGGGCAACCGTTCCACTCATCCTCCTCCTTGGATTCGCGGGGGCGATGGCCGCATTCCTCGCGTTCCGTTTCTGGAGGGAGCGCAAGACGATCACCGGATGGGCGTTTCTCATCATCGCGATGGCCTGTATCGTCGTCTGGGAGGGCGGGACCGCCATCACGTTGCTAAGTGCACGGCCCGCAGCGGTATCTGCCGGTCATCTCTCTGTCCTCCTTGCGACGGCACTCCTGCCGGTCGCCCTCTTCCGGTTCTCGCTCTCGTACGCGGGAAAATCCCCCCGGCTCCCTGAACCCGCCGTATGGTGTCTCCTCCTTCTTGTCCCGGCCATCACGCGATCGATCCTCATTGCATCGGGTACTGACCTGCCGGTTCAGGCAACGATCGGGAATACGCTCCCGGAGATCGCCTTCTGGATCGGGACCATCTACGCACTCCTCCTCACGCTCATCGGGCTTGCGATTGTCATCCAGAGTTACCATTCCGCTACGGGGATCTTCCACGGGCAGCTTACCTGCCTCCTTATCGCCGCGCTTGTACCGCTCTTCCTCCACTGCTCCTTCCTTTTCCGGCTCGGCAGGTTCGGCATCGTGGACTTCGCGCCGTTCACCTTCATCGTGTCTATCGCCGCACTCGGCGTGGGGATGTGGCGGTACCGCCTTTTTAACCTCGTCCCCGTGGAGCACGGCGATGTCCTCCGGCAGGTCGATACGGGGATCGTCGTGCTCGATCCGCTCTACCGGATCATCAGCATCAATCCTGCTGCGCGGCGGCTCCTCGCGATCCGTTCCGGTGATGTCACCGGACGACCAATCGCACCATTCCTCGAAAAGAACGGGACTTCCGACCAGCCGCCATCCGCGGGAGGCGCACAGAAAAACCTGGTCCGGAAAGAGATCGAAGGGTCACCCCGTTCCATCGAGATCCAGTGTACCCCCCTCGTGTCGAGCCGGGGGGTGGCGCGGGGGAGCGTGATGGTGCTTACCGATGTAACCGACCGGATCCTCGTCGAACAATCGCTGGACGCGGCCCGCCGGAACATCAACCTGCTGACGTCGATCACCCGTCATGATATCCTCAACCAGCTCACGGTCATCATCCTCCACAACGAGATCCTGCGGGCATCGTTCGCCGACGAGAGCCTGATGAGATCCGTCCTCGAACAGGAGAAGGCGGCAAAGACTATCCGCCGGCAGATCGAATTCACGAAGGATTACGAGAAACTGGGCGAGAATATCCCTGCATGGATTTCCGTCGAAAAGATCATCCTGCGTCGCCGGCGACAGGTTGAAGGCAGCCCGATCCGGTTCCTCGCTCACGCAGAGGGGCTTGAGATCTTTGCCGATTCCCTTATCGACCGGGTCTTCGAGAACCTTGTCGACAATTCGCTCCGTTACGGCCAGAAGGTAACGGAGATCCGGATTTCCACGGTACAACACCTCGACGGGCTGACCGTGGTATACGAGGATAACGGGATCGGAATTCCGGCATGTGACAAGGCCAGGATCTTCCAGCGGGGCTCAGGGCACAATATCGGCTTCGGCCTCTTCTTTTCCCGGGAGATCCTGAGCGTTACCGGCATCACAATCCGGGAGACCGGGACCGAGGGAAAGGGGGCCCGGTTCGAGATCATCGTACCCTGGGGAAGGTTCAGGTTCCGGAAAGACATCGGCAGGTCTGAGACGACCCCGCCGGACCAGTCCTGAAGCCGGAGGAACGGGCTTTTCTTAACAGGAAGATCCGGCCCATGGCGGGAGCACTGCCGGTATCTGGTTCTTACCGGGCGCTGAAAAGCCGGAACTGCCTCCATGGTCGGGCCGGAAAATTTCCTTTCAATAAAAAATATTGAGAAGTGCAGCAGCAGGATCAGTCAAGCGGGACAGTCTCCAGCTGGGAGACCAGTTCCCAGATCCGGGTTCGTGCGTGGACCGGCATGTTCGGGTCGTTACTGATCTCGTCGATCTTTGAGATTGCCTCCGCCGCCCGCAGGCCAATCTCCTTGTTGTTGTTGAGCAGCAGCTGCCGGGTCTCGTCCGCCACGCGCCGTATGTTCCTCGGGATGGAGCTGTCCTCCATGATGTGCTGCAGCATCAGGATACAGTTCTCGATTGTCTTCTGTGGGTTTGGCATTGTACCTCACCTCGTACCTGTAGTTAATATGCCGAACCTCCATATATAGGTTGAATATTGATGCGACGGTGAATTTTCATGAAGCCGAAGAAGGAAGACGAGATCATGGCCGAGTATCTCCTGAAAGGGGGAAAGATGCTCGAAAAGACATGCCGCCAGTGCGGGTGCCCGCAGTTCGAATTTAAAGGAAAGACGTTCTGCGTCGTCTGCGCCGAACGCGAGCAGGAGAAGAAAGCGGGGTCGGGTGCGTCCGGAAAGAAGAGTGGCGGAGCCCCCGTATCCTCCGCACTTCCCGTTGCGCCGTCCCTGCCCGATGCTGCGACCGGAACCCTGACTGAAAAAGAGATCTGCGCCGGGATCTCGGCAATCATCCTCGACCTCTGCCGGAGGATCGGGGAAGAGGAAGACCCCGACCGGTGTCTTGCGCTGATGGACGCCGTGAAGATCGGCGCAGAGGCGCTCCAGATCCTGCGTCAGCTGTAACGCCGGCGGCTGAGATCGAAGATCCGCTGTGCCGTCTTCTCCCCGATCCCTTTTACCGCGGTAAGATCGGGAAGTTCCGCGTTCGCAATCGCCTGCACCGATCCGAAATGGGCGAGCAGGAGCCGGGCATTCCGGAGCCCGATATCCGGGAACGCCGAGATGACATATTCCTGCTCCTCGCGCAGGGATCGCTGGGACTTGTGCGGGTGGACTTTCCGCTCGCCGCGTTCCGCGTCCTCGCGCTTTGCAAGGACAAAGAGCATGTGAGCGGTGTCCTGCTCGTCTTTCGTAAACAGGATCGCGATGCCCATATCGACCGTGATCGCCGCGAGCACGCCCCGGATGGCATTCGGGTGGATGTCGCGCCGCTGGGCGGGATCGCCCCCTTCGATGATCAGGACCGGCCGGGGTGCAGCTTCGGCGATCGATTTGAGCTGCCCGAGGAGGTCGCGGTTGATGAGCGTGTCGGCGAAGTCCTGTGCGGTTTTGCGCTCGATCAGGATCCGGTCCCCGATGGCGTAGTCGCCGGACGGGAGACGCTCGAGCCGGATCGCTGCCCCGAGGGAGGAGAGGACTTCCACGACCTTTGACGAGGTCTCTCGGTCGTCGACAACGATTGCCGGCCCCTGCGGGGTGAATGCCTCGATGCCTGCCTGAACTTCGGCAGGAAGCAGGTACTGCTCCTGCCCGGGCGGGGGGGCAGGTGCCGTCGGGGGGCTCATGCTCCGCATGCTTTTCACCATCATCTTCTCTTTTTGGGAACTGACGTGCCGGAAGACCTCGTCCGAGGTCCCTTTCGTGACGAGCACGACGACCCTGCCGGCCCCGGACCGCCCGGTGCGTCCCTTGCGCTGGATCGACCGTATCTCGGAGGGGACCGCCTCGTAGAAGATCACCAGGTCGGTCGAGGGGACATCGAGGCCCTCCTCGCCGACCGAGGTTGCGATCAGTACCCGGAACTCCCCCTTCCGGAACCGTGACAGGGCTTCGATCTGTTTCTTCTGGGAAAGCCCGCGTTCGGAGTCCTTCGTCGCCTGCCCCACGAACCGTTCGGCCGCGATACCGTTCTTTGCCAGGAAATCGACGAGGAGCTGCACCGTGTCGCGGAAGGTTGCGAAGATAATAATCCGGCTGTCAGGGTGTGCTTCCAGCTGGTCGCGGACAAGACCGAGCGCGATGGCCGGCTTGGTGTGGAGCTCCTCTTTCCACGTGAGCGTCCGGTCGAAGAGTTGCTGGAACGACCCGTCCTGCGCAAGGCGCTGGCTCGCCTTGCTCCCGCCGGGGCCGCGCCCTTCAGCGATGAGCTTCGCGATGTATCCCCTGAAGACCTCGCTCCCCTGCGATTCCGCGAGCGTCACCGCGTGCTTCAGCTTCATCAGTTCCGCGTAGACCGAAGCGGCAGAGTACCCTGCCGGGTCCCGGTTCTGGATCCGCTGCTGGATCTGGGCATTGAGGGCAGAGAGCGCCTTCATCGTGAGCCGGTCGCGTTTCGGGACGGTGAAGTGCACGGAAGCGAGAAGCGAGAGCCGGTCCTCGATGAGCGCATTGATTGTCCCGATCCCCGCCTTGAGCTCACCCGGGAGTTCGATCGTGACGACCTCGATCTCCCGCTCGTGCACGTAGGGAGCGACATCGGGATCCGACTCGGTCCGGGTCTCGATATGGACAACGCCGAGGTTGGTGCAGACTTCGGCGATCTTCTCCTGCTGCCCGCCCGGAGAAGCGGTCATCGCGAGGAGGAGGGGTTTTTTCGCCGTTGCGAGATACCGCTGCGCGAGGAAAACATACGCGTAGTTCCCGACCGCCCGGTGGCATTCGTCCACGATGAGGAGGGTGACATCGGCAAGCGTATACCGGCCGGCGATCACATCGTTCTTGATCACCTGGGGTGTCGCCAAAATGACGGATGCACGGTTCCAGTCCGCGGTGCGTTCTTCCGGAGGAGCCTCCCCCGTGAACATAACGAACGGGGAGATATCCGGGCCTGCCGGGCTCTTTGCCAGGAGATACTTTTCGAAGAACCGGAGGTGCTGCTCGACGAGAGGTTTTGTCGGGGCGAGCATCAGCACCCTTCCCCCTTCGTTGTAGAGCCGGGAGGCGGCAACGAGGAGCGCGACGGCAGTTTTCCCAAGGCCGGTCGGGAGGATCACCATCGTGTTTGCGTCCAGCGCCTTCATCGCGACCGAGAGCTGGTATTCCCGGGACTCGATGCTCTCCGGTTTTACCAGCGGGTGGCTGATGAAGGTCATAGGCTGGTGAGAGGGTTGGTTGCTGAGATTAATAAGAGGATTGTGTGACTGTAAAAAGCGATTATGCTCTTTTTAGTTTCATGTTGAAAGCACCGAGCATGATGAGAATAAAATGAGTATACCATTTTCTTTCCTATTACGATTCGCGAGCATTCCCCGAGCGCTCGCTGCTCGAAGGTTTTTACCTTCTCAAACTAATCACCGCTGAAGCGGTGTTTAATTCACTCCGTGGGCTCGCCTCGCGGCAATGAACTACAGTCATATGAAGAATTGAAAAACCATTTTGCCCGCCGCGCGACCCGACATGGCGTCGCGCTGGGCGGGGACATTCGCCGAAGCAGAAAAACGTGAAAAGGAAGTTATCCTTACCTGCCCAGTGACGCAAACGAGAACGTCCCGGCAACCAGCGCACAGATCGTATCCGGCAGATCGCCGATAGCGATCCTCACCTGCTTCATGCTGTCCCGGTCCCGCAGCGTCACGGTCCGGTTTTCCTTCGTGTCGTAATCGACCGTGACCGCAAACGGTGTCCCGACTTCGTCCTGCCTGCGGTACCGGCGCCCGATCGCGCCGGAGTCGTCGTACTCGGCAAGGATGCCGCGGGCATGGAGGGTATGGGTGATCTCCTCTGCAATCGTATCGAGTCCGTCGCGGGCCATCAGCGGGAAGACCGCGACCTGGACCGGGGCGACAGCGGGAGAGAGCCGCATTACCGTGCGGGTCTCGCCATCGGCAGAGTCCTCGTCATAGGCCTGCTCGAGGACGGCGTAGCACATCCGGTCGATCCCATACGAGGGCTCGATGACATGCGGGACGATGTCCTCGCCCCGGATCTCCACGATCTCGTCCCGGACTTCGAAGAGATCGGCCGGGATATGGATGGTCTCGCCGTCGACCGTCACATCCGCACCATCCGGTGTTGGCTCGGCGTGTTCGAGCGCGGCAAAGATCGCCTTCGCCTTCTGCCGGTACTGCTTCCCCAGCACGCCCATGTTCGGGATGATTCGCCGGCGCTGGACCTTCTTTGGGTCCGGGTACTGGATGAAGACACTCATCGACGTTCCGCTCTGCTGTGCATGGGCTTTCAGGTCGTAGTCCGTCCGGTCTGCAATCCCGACGGTCTCGACCCAGCCGAACCGGTCCGAGAAGACCTCGGCGTCCCAGCAGTCGGAGGCGTAGTGGGCCCTCTCGCTGCAGAGGTGCTGGCGGAACCGGAGCCGCTCCGGCTTCACGCCGATCTTTATCAACATCTGGTGCGTGAGCGCGAGGTAGTATGCGACGTATTCGTTGGCGATCAGGCCTTTTTTCACCGCGTCCTGCATTGTTGTCGTGACCGCGGAACCCTGCTGCTCCTGTGCCTCTGCAGTGAAAAGGGGCATGGTGTAGCCGGCGTACCGGGCGAACTTCGGGTGGTTCTTCTCGTTGGGATGGACGAAGATCTCGGCCTCCGCCTGCGTAAACTCCCGGAGCCGGATCATCCCCTGCCGTGGGGAGATCTCGTTCCGGTAGGACTTGCCGATCTGGACGGCGCCGAACGGGAGCTTGTCCCGGTAGAACCGAAGGAGCCGGGTGAAGTCGGTAAACATCCCCTGCGCAGTCTCGGGGCGGAGGTAGCCCGTCCGCTGGGATCCCGGCCCGATAGTGGTTTTGAACATCAGGTTGAAGTCAAAGACAGCAACCTTCCCGAGGACTTCCCCGCAGTTTAAGCACGTGCAGGGAGCAATCGCCGCTTCGAGCTCCCCGCTCTTCATGACAGAGGCGCCCTTCACCCCGCCGGCTTCCGCGACATGGTCTGCCCGGAGGTACTCATTGCAGTGCGGGCACTGGCACATCTTGTCGGAGAATCCCTTGACATGGCCGGAGGCGACAAAAACTGCCTCCTGCCCGATCGTCGGGCACTCGATCTCGTAGTACCCTTCCTGGATGACGTAAAAATCGCGCCAGATATTCTCGACCCGGCGCTTCATCATGGCCCCGAGCGGCCCGTAATCGATGAAACCGGCAACAGCACCGTAGCACTCGGACGTGGGCCAGATGAACCCGCGGCGTTTGGCAAGTTCCATGACTTTCTCGAAAGTATCGCTCATGGTTATTCCTGTACGTTGAGATTTTTCAGCCTAATAGTATGACCACGGGGACAAAAAGGATACCGACTGCACGGAACCGATTCCTCAGAAAAAGGGAAGCGGGATTTAAGGTGCGGCGCTGATGCATCCTGAAGGATCCGGGATGAACAATCATTATCCCGGTTTTTTCCTGAAACATCAGCAGAAAACAATGATCAAAACATGGGCGATCCAACGCTAATTTAAAGCGTTTCTGGTCAAAGCGCCGATTACGACAGAATTAAATAGTCCGCCCGATATTGTATATCCTAATCCCACACGAGGGGTTTACGCAATGGCAGAGGACAAACGAAAAGTTCAGTTGCTGAAATTGTTCAGCACGATGTCGGGTAAGACCAAGATTGTCGAACCCATGAAAAATATCCACGGCACCCTCAGGGACAGTGACGCGATTGAACGTGAAGTCGCACTGGTCATGCGTGAGATTACCGAGCAGGGGATATTCAAGACCTCCTTAAAACCGATCCAGCTCGCAAAACTCGTCACCATGTTCTATGCCGGCAAGAACGATACCGAGATCGCCCGTGAACTCGGGGATGAGAAACTGAGCAAGACCGTCGCCCGCGCCCGGGTGCGGCTGAAATTATTCCGCGAGCTTGATTTCAAGATGCCCTTCGACCGCCAGCACATGGAGGATCTGATCAGTTCCGGCAAGACCATGAAAGAGGTTGCTGATGATCTGGGGATCTCGCCGTCCACACTCCGCGAGTACCGCCACATCATCGAAGAACAGGAAGATCCGACCATCGACCCGTACGTCAACCGGATCCGCGATGTCATGGAGGACCGGGATCTCTCCGAGCAGATGACCCGGAGTGCAACAACGGACGGCTTCGGGGAATCGATCGACATCACGGAAGCTGAACTCATCGATGTGACCTGATCCCCGGTCCCGGGGATAAATGCGGTCTTTTTTAGCGACACCCCGCGCTCTCGCCCTTCGTTCCGGGTTGCCGGAGCACTATCCTTCTGCCGTATTCCGATCTCCCCCATTTACCCGGTATCTCACGGGAACCGGAAGAGAATTTGCCGGAACGTTCATACGCAGGAACTCCGATCTGCATATATGAATCTCACCTGGCTTGGCCACTCCTGTGTTCTTCTTGAGGGGAGCAGGCGGGTACTCATCGATCCGTTTGTCGAAGGGGCAAGCGTGGGAGACACCCGGCCGGACATCGTTGCAGTCACCCACGGGCACGCAGACCACATGGGCGAAGCTGTTGCTCTCGGGCGGCCGACCGTTGCCATCACCGAGATCGCCCGGTTCCTGAAGGGAAAAGGCGTCCCGGCCGAGGGGATGAATATCGGCGGCACAATCACTGTTCAGGGGGTTTCCTTCACGATGACCCCTGCACTCCACTCAGGGGCGATTGAGGAGGCAGGACCGGGCGGCGGCACTCCGGCCGGGTTCGTTATCCGCATGGACGGGATCGGAGTGTATCATGCCGGTGACACCGGGCTCTTTTCCGATATGCAGCTGATCGGCGAACTCTACCGCCCCGATGTCGCACTTCTCCCGATCGGGGGCAGGTATACCATGGGACCGGATGAGGCAATGATTGCAGCGCGGTTCATCGGTGCAAAGACCGTGATCCCCATCCACTACAATACCTGGGACCGGATCGCACAGGACCCGGTTCCCTTCAGGACGGCGATCGAACGTACGACGGACCTTCGCGTGGCCGTCCTCGCACCCGGCCAGAGCATGGGTATCGAACCTCCCGCAAAAAGGCAATCAACACGTTAAAGAAGGGAAAGACACAAACGAACGATAGGAATGGAGCGGTACACACTATGGCATTCGAATGGGACCCGATCATTTTTTTTAACCTGATCCTCTGTATCGTCATCGTCATCCTCGGCGTGCTCTGCTGGATGAAAACAAGGGAGCAGCTCCCGTTATCCATCGGTGCAGCATTCGGTCTTTTCGGCATATCGCACGCAGCAACCCTTGCGGACCTCAAAGACGCCCTGACCCTCCCCCTGATCGGGATACGGGCCCTCGCGTACCTGCTCGTCGTATTTGCCCTCGTCCAGTACCTTCGCTCCAGCCTGATGGCGAAAGAGACGCGGCAGGCCTGGATCGATTATTACAAGGACGACGGGAAAAAAGAGCAGTGAGGAACCCGCCTTTGTTCTTTTTCAAAAGTATATCTTAAAGAGTGCGGGCTTTTTTGCCGGAATCCCGGTCGTTCAGCCCAACTTCGCAACTGCTTCTTCCCGGGTTTTGAAGATAGAAAAAATCTGGGTGAATCCCGCCATATCGAAGACCTTGTAAACCTGCGGCTTCAGCCCGGCAAGCCCCGTCTTTGCGCCGCTCTTCCCGAGAGTCCGGATCGTAACGAGGAGGACGCGGAGCCCTGCGCTCGCGATATAGTCCGTTGAGGAAAAGTCGAAGACGACAACAGGGGATTTCCAGAGCGCAAGGGCCTTGAGGTCCTGTTCGAGGGAGGGTGCATTCTCGGCATCCATTCTCTTCGGCATGATTACGTAGACCGTCTCCTCGTCCCCGGTAATTTCCAGCGTCATCGGCTCTTCTCCAGCGATTCTCCAGTATCATTCTTGCCGGCGACCTCATTAACCTGTATGATCCGCCGCGACAGTGTACCGGAATAAACAGCGACCCTCAGACCGCGTGCGGAAATCCTTCCATGTTAATACCCCGTTCCTGACCCTTGTTGCGATCCTCATACCCAGGGGATTTGAAGGTTCGTCCATGCTGCAGGTCCCGCCGCCGCGGAGACTTTCCTGATACCAACCGGGGCATGGTATACCTGCCGCTCAAAAGAGACAGAGCATAAGAGGGAGCGGGACGTGTCACCGATCCCCGTAATATTTTACGACATCAGGGAGACAATGGACGACGCCACGGATCCCGGAGACTGTCAGGGTCATGAGGATTGCATCGACAACCTCCTCGCGGCTCGCCCCCGCTGCTTTTGCCATAGGGATATGGGCTTTTACTGCCATATCGTCCCCCATGGCCGCTTTCATGGCGATATAGATCAGCTGTTTTGTCTTCTGGTCGATACCGGTTCTTCCGACAAGCGACTGGATCAGGCCGTTAAAAGCCTGTGCAACCTCCGGCGCCTCGCTCTGGAAAATTTCCATCGGATTCTGCTGCTGCATCTGATTCACCCCGAAGTTCCGTATCGCCATTGAACCTCCGATCCGATGAGAATTGCGTTTTTCCTTTTGGAGGGGGACCACGCGATGGCGTCGCATCAGGGAAACAATAAGAAAAAGGACCGGTTGCTCAAGAAATATGGTATCCGGGCTGCCCGGATCCATGGGGATGCTCCCCCGGGACCCATCGCCCGCCCTGTTTCGTCAGCTCTTTCTTCCAGATGGGGACACCGGCTTTGATCGCCTCGATGATAAACCGGGATCCCTCATAGGCTTCTTTCCGGTGGCCGGCAGATACAACGATGACAAGGATATTCTCGCCGATATCGAGGCGCCCGATCCGGTGGACAATATCGACGTGGAGGAGACGGAACTTCTCGGACGCCTCCCGCGCGATCTTCCGTAGCTCCGGAACCGCGACCTCCTCGTACGCCTCGAGTTCGATCTGCCGGATATCGTCATCCCGCACGATGCCGTCGAAAACAACGACGGCACCTGTACCATGCTCCTTTGCGTTGCGGACGAGGGCCCCGATATCGACGTCCTCGTGCTGTATGGCAATCATCGTCGTTTCACTCCCGTTATCCCCCGGCGACCGGGGGGAAGACCGCGATCTCGTCGTTATCGGAGACCAGCGTTATCCCCGCGGCGCCCCGCTCGATCCGTTTCCCGTTCTTCATGATGATGACGAACTCGCGGAAGTTGCCGCTCTCGTCAAAGATCGCTTCGTAGCCTTCGCTGTTCTGCTTCGCAATCCTTCGGACAAGCCCGGTAAGGGTGGCCCCGGCTTCCACGGGGGCCTGGATATCCGTCCCGAGGAGCTCGCGGAATCGGGCAAAAAAACGTATCGTCGCAGTCATCGTATTTTTTCTCCTGGCGTTGTCTTTCCCCCCCTGCAGCAGGCGGAACACGCGGGATTTCTTTCAACAGAGAGCTCTTCCGCCCGCGATTCCATCCCGTCCCAGATGAGGAGCCGGTTCGTAAGGAGGTTCCCCTGCCCGGTGAGATACTTGATGACCTCGGTTGCCTGCACCATGCCGATGAACCCCGGGGTGACGCCGATGACCGGAAAGACCTCCTGCGGGGGGGCATGCGGAAAGATGCAGGCAAGGCAGGCGGTCTCTCCCGGGATGATGGTCGTTGCCTGTCCATGGAGGCCGCGGATCGCACCGTGGAAGAGCGGGATCTTCTTTGCAATCGCGGTTTCATTGAGCATGTACCGGGTGGAATAATTATCCATCGCATCGACGATCCCGTCGGACCGGCCGACCAGCCGTGAAACATTCCCTGCATCGATGGTCGTGTCGATGGCATCCACCCGGATATCGGGGTTGGCCTCGCGCAGTTTCTCTTCGGCCGAGACGGTCTTCTTCCTCCCGATGTCGCGATCGTAGTGCAGGATCTGCCGGTTCAGGTTGGTCTGCTCGACGACGTCTTTGTCGGCAATCGTGATCGTCCCGATCCCGGCAACGGCGAGATAGAGCGCTATCGGGCATCCGAGCCCGCCCGCTCCTGCAATGAAGATCCGGGCGTTCTTCAGCCGTTCCTGGCCCTCCTCACCGAAGAGCAGAACCTGCCGCCTGTACCGTTCCTGTTCCCGCACCGACAACATCTTCCACCGTCGTTTCTGACTTTTTCCCGTGCACCGATCCGGACACCTGCAGATCCCGGATTGCCGGTACGTGGTTACTGTTTCTTTGGTACTGAAATTATTAATGGGCTACGTATCGGCAATATTTTCCTCATGCGGATGTGTCGCCGGGATGGTGAACGCCGGGGGTGCATACAGAATTCTTTCCTGTGGTTTTTTAGGCACGACAGGAAAGCGCACCATTGGCATGTATGCTTTTTAAGAAAAAGAAATCCAGCCTTTCCCGGAAGCCGATCCGATGGGAAAACGTAGGATCCTTAATGGCTGGAGAAATCCAAATCAAGTACGATCGAAAAATACCGGAATAACCTGGGCCGAGAACATGAGAGCGTGATGGAATGGAAGCACCTTGCCAGAAGATCGTCTGGGATGTCCTCCCGGCAATCCGGGCTGCGATCGCAGCCGAGCTGGTTCACCGCGGTGTCTCCCAGGCAGATGCGGCAAAAATGCTGGAGATCGCGCCTTCCGCCGTCTCCCAGTACCTCTCGGGGAAGCGCGGGTACCGGATCGAGTTCGGGGACGACGCGAAAAAGGCGATCGGGCAGCTTGCGCAGGATCTCGAGCAGAAGAGGGTGGATAATCTCATCAGCAGAATCTGCGACATCTGCCGACAGGTGCGTAACGACGGGGAACAGTGCAGGAGATACGAGGGGCGGTGCGGCCCCTGATTCTGTTTTTTGGAAAGAGCCGGAAAAC
>JAKLEQ010000035.1 GCA_022711635.1 Methanoregula sp.
AGGAAGGCAGGCATACGGCCCGAAGGTATCGAACATCGTCACCCAGGTGTACATCGTGGATGCGATAACCCCCGCGGTGATCGCAAAGATGAAGAACAGACCATGCGGCGGGAAGTATGGTTCCAGCAGTGCAAGAAAGAACCAGATAACGGCGAGGGGGAGGAGAAACGAAAAGATTGTCTGCCCGACGAGGCTCCCGCTGCGCTGCAGGTCGAGCATGTCCTTGGCAGCGAATGGGGGATTGGGGAGGAACGATATTCGGAGCGTGAGCGGGGCAAAGGAATTCCGGTAAGTCTTCTCCGATCCCACAGACTCCGGGTTGAAGAGCACAATCGAGGTCCCAAAGAAGAGGACAAGCAGGAGACAGGAGACAAGGAAATTCACCCAGGTAAAATTATTGTTGAGCAGGAGAGGGGGGAAGAAAAGCACGGGATTCGCTCCGGTCAGCACGGAAAAACCACCGAAAATGGCAAGAGATGCAAGAAGGATGATCCAGAGAGCTGCTTTCGACCGGGCATAAACTGTCGAAAGAAGGAAGATCGCACAGAGACCGAAGAGAAACGCGAGCGTCAATGTAAGAAGCAGGAGGAGGGCACTGCCGATGGAAACACCAGTGAACGGTGCCGCAAGCAGGTATCCGAACGCGAAAGGGAAGACCCAGAGAAAAAAGTAATAAACCGTGTCCTTGACGACAAAATTCAGAAAGATGAACTGCTCCGAGAGCGGAAGGCTCCGCGCAGAGTAGGCGAGCAGGCTCGCCTGTCCGAACCTTCGGTTCATTACCTCGTTTCCAAGCAGCCCGAATCCCCCGACCATGATTCCGAGCATGAGGTAACTTGCATGGATGATTATCGTCAGGTTGCCCGACGGGAGGTTGGACCGCATCAGTGGCAGAAGAAAAGCGCCCATGAACGCAATCCCGAAGATCATTACCGGGAAAAGGGCGAACGAGAGGCTCCCGAACATCGTGGAATGAACCCGCCATTCCTCCTTCAACATGGTGTAAAAGAGTTCAAGCATCGCGATCCTTCCGGACGAGGGAGAGGAAGAAAGATGTAAGGTGTTCGTTCCTTCCGGTGAGATCCGCAACCGGGCCGTTGTGGAGAACGCGGCCTTTGTGGAGGATGGCAAAATCAGAGCAGATCTCCTCTGCAACCTCAAGAATGTGAGTCGAGATGAAGATCGTCCTGTCTTTCTTCACGTAGCCCACAAGGTACTCCTTGACCAGGTCCTGCATGATCGGGTCAAAGTTGATGAGCGGCTCATCGATGAGCGCAAGCGCAGGCTCGTGGATGAAGGCCTGGGTGAACATCAGCTTCTGCCGGGTCCCCCGCGAGAGATCCTTACAGAGCACATTCTTCTTGTCAGCAAAGTCAAGAAAATCGAACCACCAGTCAGCTTTGGATTCAATATCCTGGATCTTTCGGACTGCTGCAACAAAATGGAGGTATTCCATCGCAGTAAGGAAGGAAGGTGGAGTCTCCTGCTCAGGGATGATGCCAACCCGGGTCCTGACCCCGACAGGGTCTTGAGTGACATCGAATCCAAGCACGGTTGCCGAACCTCTGCTCGGCCGGATCTGACCGGTCAACATCTTAATCATCGTGGTCTTGCCGGATCCGTTTGGTCCGAGAAGCCCGAAAAGCGCACCCTTTTTAACC
Source organism: Methanoregula sp. (assembly GCA_022711635.1). Lineage (GTDB taxonomy): Archaea > Halobacteriota > Methanomicrobia > Methanomicrobiales > Methanospirillaceae > MVRE01. The sequence continues at coordinate 1,662 of JAKLEQ010000035.1, forward strand.
GAGAGCGTGACGGTATCTACCGCCGTAACATCCCCAAAGGACTTGGACAGATCCCGTGCATCCAGTACGATTGTCATTTCAATTCTCCTTCATCGTCGTGTCGTGAACATTGCCCGCCATTCTGAAAGCATCTTCCATCATGCTGTATTCCCGGAGTCATGTTTTCATCCCGTTCCAGACAAAATCGAGACCTTCTGCGATTATCCTGTCGCGTTCCATCGGATCTTTTACCACTGAAGCGCGCGAGACGAGACCGTTAATGGCCGCTGCCATCATGCAGAAAAGGAGCGCTGGATCCATATCCCGGATTACACCTTCCTGTATTCCGTCGTGAATAATATCCTTGAGGAAGATGAAGTGAGACATACCCTCTTCCTGTGCGCCCGCGGAAACAAAGGGGGAATGGGCGAACATCTCAAGGAATTTTTTTTTCTCAGGATTTCTCATCCCCCATGTTACCGCGTTATTCCCGAGACGCCGGAGCTTCCCCTTCCCGGTTTTCTCCATCTTAAGGCCCCGGCACAAGGCCTGAGCAGCCTCTGCTTTTATTCTCTTGTAAAGGTCATCGATGAGATCTTCCTTGGTCTTGAAATAAAAGAAAAGTGTCCCGGTAGCTACTCCTGCCTCCTTCGAGATGAGTGAAGTCGGAGTGCCAACGAACCCGCGGTCCGCAAAAAGCCTGAGCGCTGTAGCCAGGATCGCCTCTCTTTTATCCTGCCGGCTCTGCACGTGATCACTCTCCCATGAATACATGGCGGATCCTGGCAGCCTTGTTCATGCACCAGAGTGCTCCTTTCATAACAGGAATGGCCGCCCACATCATGCTCTCCATCTCCGCAGAGACCGCTTTCATAAGCGCCGGAATCGGCAGGTGCTGGGGACACGCCTTCGCGCACTTTCCGCACGTCCTGCAAAGCCCGGCGTAGGACGGTTCTCCCATGAGGCCACCATGCCTGCCGACATACTGGAACTTTCCTGCCCTGTCACGGGGAAAGAGGGAGGCAGCATTATAGTCGGCAAAGCAACCGGGGATATCGACTCCTGCGGGGCAGGGCATACAATACCCGCACCCCGTGCAGGCGACCTTCATCAGGTCCCGGTAGATATCCCGGACCTTGTCGATGCGTGCGATCTCTTCCGAAGTGAGCGATTCTTCAAATCCTTCCCCTGCGGTATGGATGTTCTCATCAATATGAGCTTCGTCGTTCATCCCTGACAGTACAACGGTCACTTCGGGATGGTTCCAGACCCAGCGAAGGCCCCACTCGGCCGGGGTTCTCTTCACCGGCGCTGCATCCCATATCGCCCGAACTTGTTCCGGTATCCGCCCGGCAAGGTTACCCCCCCGTAACGGCTCCATGATCATAACAGCAAGCCCTTTCCCCGCAGCATATTCCAGGCCTTCTGTCCCTGCCTGGTTTTTCTCGTCCAGGTAATTGTACTGGATCTGGCAAAACTGCCAGTCATAAGCATCAACGATCTCTTTAAAAGCCGAAAGGTTGCCATGGAACGAAAAACCGGCATTCCGGATCCTGCCGTCTTTCTTCGCATCATCCAGAAAATCGAGAACGCCGAGGTTGCGCAGCTTCAAAAAACTGCCTCTCCCGAGACTATGGAGGAGGTAATAGTCAATATGACGGGTCTTCAGGATTGAGAGCTGGCGATTGAGGATTCGTTCCATATCCCCGCGCCCGTAGACCTCCCAGTGGGGGAGTTTGGTCGCAATCCTGACTTTCTTTCGGTAATCGCCTTCAAGCGCTTTGGCAAGAACCAGTTCACTCCTGCCGAGGTGATATATCGGTGCGGTGTCAAGATAATTGATACCGGCATCAATCGCGTGCCGGATCTGGCGGACCGTTCGTTCCTCATCGACACCTCCGGTACGGGTCGTGGGCAGCCGCATGCAGCCATATCCGAGGATTGAGAGGCGGTCGCCGGTCTTTGGAACACTCCTGTACAGCATTGAACACTCCAGAATTGACTAGTCAGTCAAATATTCTGTTTTCTTTACCGTGTATTTATAGATGATGTGCTGACAGGTTGAGAGCGTTACGGCAGAAACCTCCAAATGCCTGTACTGAATAAAAAGAATATCATCCAAGACAACCCAGAACTGATAAGGACGGAAGATCCTTGAGCGGACTCTATCTTGAAGAGGGAGAGACGTTTGTCATGACCACGCACCGGATCAGCGTGGACTTTATCCGGTATGACATGATGCTCACCTCGAAGAATCTCATCCTCCTCGACAACAGTCATGCTACTGTCAACCCCCGGACTATCCCGCTCAATACCGTTCTGGCAGTCAATGCAGGAATAACCGCGGCAAAAGAGCCGGTCATAACCCTGACATTCATCAAAGATGGGGAAGAAGGGGTTCCTCTGCCGATGAACCTTCTCTTCTCCCAGAATGCAGGAGAACAACGGAAAGCAGAACGCGATGACTGGGTGAAACTGCTGATGGAACAGGTGGTGGCGCTCCAGCAGGGCAACCTCCTCTCCCGTCCCGTGAGGGATAGTGAAGAGCCCGGAATTTCGGCCCGTCCGTCCGCGCCCATGCGGGGGATCGACATGCCCCTGCCTCACAAGTCGCTCATCAGGGAAGAGACAGTGCTTGTCGACCTTGGGGTTGTCCCTGAAGAAGGTTCCCAGATCCCGAACGAGCAGGAATCGGAAATCGTTCCTCATTCAGGATTGCCTGAAGACGACAAAGAGCGGGGAACCCCCGATGAGGAGAAACTGTCCTGCAGCAGGGACGTGACGAAATACCTGGATTCGGCTACCATTCCGGAAAAACCGATCGCTGCTGATGCGATGCCGGTAACAAGAGAAGACCTCGCCACAACCGGTCTTCCTGAAGGGAATGCAATCGCAGACGGGGGTCGGGAATATCCCGACCCTGCGAAGAAATTGTGTGAACCCGGACCGGTTCCGGAAGTAATCGAATCCTTCGCGTCGGGGCCGTCCGAACCAACACTGCAACCGGTGGATCGGGAGCTTCCATCAGAGACAGGACCGGTATCTGCTCCCGAAATTGCATCCCCCGCAAATGTGCCGGAAGCTCCACCCAAACCCGAAGAACAATCGGACAGACAGGAAAGTCCAGAATCCGTTTCTGATGTCGTTTTACCCCAGGATTACCCAGCCCCCGTTCCGATATCTGAAGAGGTAGCAGAACGGGAAAAGCCTGAAAAGGTGCAAATCCGGTCAGTCCCATCATCGAAAACGATTGTGGCAGGTGCAATTATCATCATCGTCATTCTCGCGATTATAGCGGGGGTGATGTATACCAGACATTTCATCCCAGATAGTACTACAGTCCCGCAACCCCCTCCTGATAACGACGGACCCCCCATAACCGCATCCCCTTCAGTTCCGGTGTTGACACCATTCGTCATCCCACAGGAAGGGATCTGGCTTCTGGTGAACGGGAGTTATGACGGTTATTACGGCAGGCCAGGAAATCTTATCCCTGTCACAGACTCGGGGCACCGACTCTATCGGATAGGGGGAAGTCCACCTCTCTTCCAGGTCATTATCAGGAACCAGGACAATTCGGGAAAACTGCTCCTCGTGGAGATCTTTAACAATGGAACCAGCGTCCTCTCACGAAGTACAACCGTTCCCGGCGGAACCATCGAATTTATTGTTGATCCGATCACCGGGGAATTCCCTCGTGCCACTCCGGCACCTACATCTTGGACCGGTCTTTCTCCAGGAGTTACCTACCGGACCTGATCGATCCCAACCGGCCGCTCTGGAACATGCTGGCAGGCACCAATTTATTAAGACGAATCCGTCGGCAGTCATCTCAGGTATTGGCAAAGAAGATCCCTGTTTTTCAAAACCTTTTCCAAAGGTAAATACCGGATTTCACCAGGAAAAAAGATCCGTTCGAAAACAGCATGTTTGATTCCCCGATTCAGATCAGGATTTTTCGCAACTCCGGAACCTCCTGGGAACACGGGATACTTCATCGTATTTTCGATAACGATCGCCTTCCGGGAGTGGTTTATGGGCCAGATCCGTTCCTGCGCAGTGGGATTTCTCCGGGATATTACGGATCCCCTTTCTCGGGAGAAAGAATAACCATGGAAGTGCCTGAGACAATGCCCCGGCAGAAGAATCCCAAAAGGATATTGAGGGGAGGATATACAGGTATAATCAGGACGTGATGGATGCCGGAATTCTACCTGATGGGCGACGAGGCGATCATCCAGACCAGCGAGAATGTCATTCTTGAAAAGGAACGTTTCGAAGCTATCCTGACAAACCGCCGACTCATCCTTGTCCGAACGGGAGGTGACAAGGCATCTTCCCGTGAAATCCAGCTCCGGGAAGTCGGATCGGCAATCGCCGGTGAATCTATTCTCGGTGAGCCGACAATTACGCTCACCTTCACAACTCCTGATGGTGTCCTCCACGCACAGGAACTCGTCTTTCCCAGAAAATCCACCGGGTATGACGGCCTCCATTATACCGAATGGGTAAACCGGCTCAAGGAGCAGGTGAAGATCGCCGCACAGGAACCTTTCCCGATTACTGATTCAGTTGCGACGGAAGATTACGAGAAGTTCATTCCGGGAGAGGCGGATAAACCGGGGAAGATGATGGAGGGGAGGGGCAAAAATTCAACAGGGCCGATGGCGGAGGTACCAGATTCGGGAAAGACCACATCACCTGAAGATTCATCTGTCCAGGCAGCCCCTGAGAGCGTTCCGCTCATAGCCCCGGCCGATTTCCCCAAACCGGGACCGGTTCCACCTGAAGCCCCGACACCGTCTGCTGAAAAATCCGGCCGCGGTGTTACCATTGTCATCGTCCTCATTATCGCTGCCGCTTTCATCGGGGCAGCGTATTATTACACCCTTCACCGCGGGCAGATTTCACCGGCCCCGGAGCAAATCGAAAGCACGCTTGTGGAAACGACGATGCCCGCTACAACACACCCCATGACCACCCCGCGTCCGACAACGGCTGAAACGATTGCTATGACTCCCAGTCCAATTACTCCACAATCTTCAGGGGGAGAGGTGATCATCCCACCAACCGGGATCTGGGTCCGGGTCCAGTATCCCGGTAACTTCTCCGGATCCGTTGGTATTCAGGGAAGCATGCGGGACGTCTCAGGGAACGGCGACCGGTTTTTCCAGATCCCGTCTACAGGAAAAATCATCGATGCTTCGATCCAGAAACAGGACAACTCCGGCAGGATGCTTGAGGTTGCGTTCTACAATAACGGAACCCTGATAAAGCAGGGAAACACGACCGCCCCGCACGGGACCCTCAACCTCAACATCTGGATTTAACAGAACCGTAATACCGGTTCCCGGGAACCTTAAAAAATTTTTTAAGAGCATCCGCCAAATGCCGAAAGGGTCTTCTGACCACCACGCAGAGATTCCTTCAGGAGCTTCCCTTCATCAGCAAACCGCTGGAGCGGAAGCGTGAATCTTGTGGCGAGATAGTTGAGAGCTCCTCCGATGTCCTCAAACTCATTTCCCATACTGCTCATTGCCGACCGGACATTCTCCCGGACATTGAAGACTCCGAGAGGGACGTAGCCTTTCAGTGCCTCCCGGAGCACAATCACCCCCGCCTGTCGCTGTTCTTTTGCGAGCCTTTCGAGGACGGCCATCTTGCAGGAATAATAACACCCGCCAAGCGGTGAATAGCCATTCTTCCTCGAATGTCGTTCATAGTCAGAGAAGACATACTCCTCGTTTCCGAGGACGTGGAGGAACGCCTCCGTCCATTCATACTGCCACGGTGTTGGAAGCAGGATCACGGCATAGTGATTGTTCAGGCTCGAAAATTCGTGGACCCGAACCGTGTCGATGACAGAACATTTCTTCACCCATCCAAGAAGGTTGTCGGCAATCGTAGTATCGCAGGCAGTGATCGACCAGCGGGTGGGAACGAGTTTCCGGTTCCTCTCTATCCCCATGGTCCCGGTCGAGAACGCTTTCTGGATACTGGAAAAGGGTACGTTTTTTCCATGGAGACCAAGAATGGCATCCCGAGCGGGAAGATCCGTGTCATAATATACTTTTTCGAGATCCCGCTGCCACCTGCCTGCTGTGATATCGAATCGCTCCAGGGGAGCACTCGGTCCATGCGGGGTATGCTCCTCCGAAAAGGAGAGTCCCTGGGGTGCGTGAGAAAAACCCGCTTCGCTCTCTACGGAAGCTCCTGAGAGTGCAACATCCTGAAGTGTTTCGATATACCGGCTCCTGATATCGGTCACATCCACTCGTCGTGTTCCGCGGACAAGGCTGAGCCGATACCCGATAATCTCTTCCTGAGTCCTGTTTTCGGGAATCCATGCTTCCGGCATGTCCATGATGGTGGTATCCCCATGCGACGGGGTAACCATCGGACCGGCGAACACACGGGGGTAATTCCATTGTCCGATGAACACAGAAGGAGGAGACGTTCCGGAGATCTCCGTCCCTGTGGCAACGGAGGGGGACATCATCATGGTGCTTGTAAGCTCCTTCAGGTACGATCCTTTGTTTATCATTTCCTGATAATGTGTTCGAAATCGCAGATGATAAGGAACAGGCATGCAGGGAGATAGTAAAGGGATAAAAACACGAACACGGCTCCTTAGGTTCCATATCCCCTCGGTCCTTTCCATGCCATTGGACTAACAAAACCCACAAGCCGAACGGGGTTGTCTGATTCATTCATACACCCATCACGATCTGGATCATCGTCGGGTATTTTTTCTGGATCGCATACACGATTGGGCGAGAGATCCAGAACCGTTCCCCCTGCATTGTCCGGAGCGGGTTTATCTCACCCAGCAGCTGAAGAACCGAGAGCGCAGCTTCATCCGGGCAGGAACAACTATCCGGAGTATCAGATGCGAGGTAGAAGAAGATCGGGAGCTTCAGCCTGTGCCGCAGATCGTCAGGGAGGACCTTTTCAAGGTTTTCGATTAGGTCCCGGTCGAACTGGTACAGCTCCCCGTTCCTTGTTACCGATGAGGGCTTTTCCGAAGAGAGCAGGAGTGCAAGCGGTAACCGCTCGCGGACCAGTCCCTCATTCATGCGGGAGACCTCGAGACCAATCCAGCGCGATAAAACAGATTCGTCGGGAATCCGCGGGGGATACGGCATACAGAATCGTTATGATCCTATACTTGCTTATAATTCCATCGGCGTCCTACGAGGAATCCCTTCATAATACAGAACCGCGTGACAGACCCCTGTGATCAGGTCGCGAATGAGAAAGAGGAAAAAGGAATACTGCGCAGATCAGAGAGTTTCACGGCCGTTCATGTAGGGGCGCAGGACCTCAGGGATAACAATGGATCCATCTTTCTCCTGGTAGTTCTCCAGGATCGCCCGCATGACACGGGAGGTGGCGACTGCTGTTGAGTTGAGGGTATGGATATACCGCTTGGATTCGAAGTCCGACGGATCCCTGACCTTGATGTTCAACCTCACTGCCTGGTATGCAGTACAATTAGAACAGGAAACGACCTCCTTGTACGTGTTTTCCCGTGGCATCCATACCTCGATGTCATATTTCTTGGCTGCGACCGTCCCGATATCGCCGGTACAGATATTAACGACCCTGTACGGCAGGCTAAGGCTGGTGAAGAGCTCCTCAGCATTTCTCAGGAGCTCTTCGTGGATCCCCCAGGAATCCTCCGGTTTACAGAAAACAAACTGCTCGACCTTCGTGAACTGATGAACCCGGAAGAGACCCTTGGTGTCGAGACCATGTGCTCCGATCTCCCGACGGAAGCAGGGTGAGATCCCCGCAAGGCGGACAGGCAGGTCTTTTTCTTCGAAGATTTCGTCTTTGTACATTGCACCGATCGGGTGCTCGCTCGTCGCGATGAGGTAGGCATCACTCCCATCAATTTTGTACATAACCTTCTCGAAATCGGCAAGGTCAGTGACCCCTTCGTACGGTCCGCGATTCATCATATAGGGGGGTGTAACGGGAGTGAATCCCCGGTCAGTCAGGAGATCAAGGGCGAATTTTTGGAGCGCGAGATCGAGGAAGACAAGGTTTCCTTTCAGGAAGTAGAATCCCGCTCCGGCAATCTTTGTGCCGCGCTCAAAATCAGCAAGTCCTCTTTCAGCCGCTACCTGGCCGTGATTCTTTATCTCGAAATTGAAAGTCCGGATCTGACCAACCCGCTTGATCTCCATATTCCCTGATTCGTCTTTCCCGATCGGAACGCTCTCGTGCAGGATATTGGGCAGGCGCATGAGGTAGTTTCGGATCGCAAGCGCAATCTCCTCCTGTTCGGCATCGCAGGCCTTAATCTTCTGGGGAAGTGCAGCACCCTCGGCGATCAGTGCCGTCGCGTTCCCGCCGGATTTTTTTAGTGCGTTGATCTCTTTCCCAATCTCGTTCCGCCGTTTCCGGAGTGTGTCGGTAGCGACCTTGAGTTCCCGTGATCGCGCATCTTTTCCAAGAAGTTCGTCGACCCAGGCGATCTTTTCCGTATCGTTTCGTTTTGCGAGGTCAGCTTTTACTATCTCCGGGTGTGCCCGAACGAACCGTATGTCAAGCATGCCCTGCACCTTCTGTCTGCGCCATTCCTTTCACCAGTGTTTGGTGCGTTACACACATCAGTATTTGCACACGGTGTAAAAAAATGAAGTCGAAGAACAATGGTTTTTGTGATGAATACTGACATTTTTATTGCCGATGAAAGACTGCCGGATGTTGCGGGTTGTCCTGCTCTCAAGGGATGATCGATCACCTTTTTGGGAATCCTTTTTGACCAAGTGCCATCCTGATCTCTTCAAGAATAACCGGATCATCGATCGTTGCCGGTATTGTATACGAAGTCCCGTCCGCTATCTTCTTGATAGTTCCCCGCAGAATCTTGCCCGATCGGGTTTTGGGGAGACGACTTACAACAAGGACTTCCTTGAACGATGCAATGGGTCCGATCCGCTCCCGCACCATTTTCACGAGCTCATGCTCCAGATCCAAGGGATCCCGCTTCCTTCCTGCCTTAAGTACGACAAAGCCCACCGGGATCTCCGCTTTTACGGGATCGTGGACGCCGGCAACAGCACTCTCGGCAACATCGGGGTGGGAGGACAGAACCTCCTCCATCGCCCCGGTAGAGAGCCGGTGCCCGGCAACATTGATGATATCATCGGTCCTCCCCATGATCCAGAGGTAGCCGTCTTTGTCAATCATTCCTGCATCAGCGGTGAAGTACCAACCAGGATACGTCGAAAAATATGTTTTTATAAAATCCGCATCGTTCTGCCAGAGCGTTGTGAAACAGCCCGGGGGCAGCGGAAGCCGGACCGCTATATTCCCCTGCGTACCCGCCGGGACCGGTTTGCCCCCGGAATCAAATACTGCAATTTCATACCCAGGAACGGGCTTTGTGCAGGAGCCCGGTTTTACGGGAAACTGTCCGAGCCCGATACAGTTCGCACCGATCGCCCAGCCCGTCTCGGTCTGCCACCAGTGGTCGATGACCGGTACCTGGAGAACCTGCTCAGCCCACCTGAGGGTCTCAGGATCGCACCGTTCTCCCGCGAGAAAAAGGGTCCGGAATGACGGCATCCTGTACCGTTTCACGAATTTGGCTTCAGGGTCCTCCCGCCGGATTGCCCGGAACGCTGTGGGGGCACAGAAAAGGACGGATACATGATGCTCATCGATGACCCGCCAGAATGCGCCGGGATCCGGCGTCCCAACCGATTTTCCCTCGTACAGGACCGTCGTACAACCGTAGGCGAGCGGCCCGTATACGATATACGAGTGCCCAACAACCCAGCCGATATCGGAGGCTGCCCAGTAGACTTCCCCGGGTTCAACTCCATACAGGTTCCTCATTGTCCAGGAGAGGGCGACGAGATGACCGCCATTGTCCCGGACAACGCCTTTGGGTTTGCCGGTGGTCCCGGAGGTATAGAGAATATAAAGAGGATCTGTCGCAAAAACAGGTGTGCAGGGCGCCGGTTCTGAATCCATGAGGGAGTCCCATGCGATATCCCTGCCCGGCGTAAGCTCGACGCGATGCTCAGGACGCTGGACAATCACACACGCTTCTGGTTTCCACGCACACATCCCAATCGCTGCATCAAGCAGCGGTTTGTAAGGGATGACCCGTGCGATCTCAATGCCGCATGAGGACGAGAGGACGACCTTGGGCTTTGCATCCTCGATCCTCGTTGCAAGTTCGCGGGGGGCGAATCCGCCGAAGACGACCGAATGGATCGCTCCGAGGCGGCTGCACGCGAGCATCCCGATAACTGCCTCGGGAACCATGGGCATATAGATAACAACACGGTCGCCTTTGGTAACACCGAGCCTGGCAAGCCCGCCTGCGCACCGTGCAACTGCATCGAGGAGCTCGCGGTACCGATAGACCCGGATAGTCGATGTTACCGGGCTGTCGTAAATAAGAGCCGGCTGGTTCCCCCTGCCTCCTTCGACATGCCGGTCGAGGACGTTATAACAGGTATTGAGAATCCCCCCTTCAAACCAACGGGAAAAAGGAGGCTTGTCCGCGGAAAGGACACGATCCCAGCGGCGCATCCAGTTCAAAGATCCTGCAACATCCGCCCAGAACCGTTCGGGATCTGTTATTGACTGTCTGTATGTCTTTTCATAGGAAGCCCCCATACCGCCGTGACACCCACCTGTACCAGTGAGGATAGGAAGCCGGTTTCATAATGCTTGCGGGGGGCAGGGGTTAGTGCACCAAGTTCTTTATCTTTCTGCGAATACTACCGTTTTTCATGACGCTGATGGCGGACTGCGTGAATATTGTCCCGCCCGCGCTCCTCCCTCTCGTTCCAAAGCGTTTCGATGTTATCGGGGATATCGCAATCCTCTCTCTTCCGGACCCTCTTATACCCTATGCATGCATCATCGCCCGTACGATTACGACCCGCAGGAAGACGATCCGAACCGTTGTCAGGAAGGTAACGAAAGTCGATGGGTATCGCCGGGTCGCCGGTTTCGAAGTCATCACGGGGAATTCCACGGTGACGATACACCGGGAGAATGGATTCTCGTACCGGCTGGATCTAACCGACGTCTTTTTCGCACCGAGACTTGCCTCGGAAAGGAAGCGCATCACTTCCCTCGTACAGGCAGACGAACGGGTGCTGGTGCCGTTCGCCGGGGCAGGCCCCTTTGTCGTTCCGGCAGCAGCGAACGGAGGAATTATTACTGCGATTGAGATGAATCCTGTTGCGTTCCGGTGCCTTGAGGAGAATGTCGCGGCAAACGGTGTTGCCAGCAGAACGACACTCATCCGGGGAGACGCTTTTGACCGTTCACTGCTGCAGAAGGATGGCTTCGATCGGGCCATTATCCCCGCTCCCTACGGTAAGGATGGAATCCTTTGGATTCTTGCCCCGGTTATTCGGCCAGGAGGAACAATCCATATCTACACATTCAGGAAAAAGAGCGAGATTTACGGACTTATTGCTAAATATCGATCCCGAAAATTATCGGTCGTAACATACCGCCGCTGTGGCAATGTTGCTCCCGGAGTAAGCCGATGGGTTTTCGATCTCTGCCACCTTGCCGCTCCGTGAAATGGCTTAATCCGCCGGATTCGTCATCACGAGAAGGATCTCGGCAACACTGCCGCTTGGACCGTGGAGGGGGGCTGCATGCAGGATAACACGGACGATGCTTCCATTGCACCGTTTTGCTGGAAACGAGATGTTCCGGATCTTCTCATTCTCCCGGCACCAGGTGAGGATCTTCTGGAATTCGTCCTCGTTGTCTGTAAGAAGGAATGGCACCGGATGGCCAATCGCCTCCTCTTCTGTCCAGCCAAAAAGATGGGCAGCACCGACATTCCAGCACCGGACAATCCCCTGAGGGTCAATGATGATGACGGCGAGGGGAAGAAGCGCAAGGAGCGAAGAGAATCGTTCCTCACCTGCCCGGATCCGTTCTGCCGCCCATTCGATACCGGCGATATTGCGAAAGATAATCCGGGCCCCATCTGCAGCTCCTGTCTCACTGCGGGTGACTGTCCCATATACAGTGACCGGCATCTCCTCACGGCGGGTGTCTGCCGGGTCGACTGAAGTCCGGAGATCCGTCATCGGATTACCGGACACCATCATTATGTCAAAAGCGTCCTGGGCCTTACGCGATTCCCCGGAAGTAATGAGATTCGTCCAAGGTTTATTGATGATGAGATCAGTTCGAACCTGCTTCAGCAGGCCAGGATTATTCAGGGAGATAACGATACCATTCCGGTCGGTTGTGAGGATCAGATCAGGCAGGCTCTCAAGAAGATTCCGGTAATTCTTCTCGGATTCTCTCAAGGCATTCTCGGTCCTTCTGCGCTGGACCGCCTGCCCGATCTTCTGGACAAGATCGGCAAACTGGGCACGAGGGGACTCACCCTTCTGGATATAGAAATCGGCGCCATGGTTAATGGCATCAATCGCTACCTCCTCCTGACCCCTCCCGGTAAAGATCAGGAAGGGGATCTGATTGCCCTCGTTTCTGAGAAGGGTCAGGAATCCGATACCGTCCATCCCACCTGGCATCTCATAATCGCAGACTATGGCATCATAGATCGTCTCTTTCATCATCCCGATTGCCATCTCAGCCGAGGGAGCTGTTTCAACGGTCAGGTCTCCGGAAATCTCGAGAAAATGCTTGATAAGCGATCGGATTGCCTCCTCGTCATCAACAAAAAGGATCGTAATCACGCAGGATCGCCTTCCAAACAACCAGTCCGGGAACGGTTCGGGATGCTCGCCACTCTGGAAAAACCTCCTGCTGTCCTCTCTCAAGATCGTTGGTTTTCCGGCATAATAACCTGTGGTACCGGTGAAACGGATTAATCAGGTCAGCGCCAGAGATGTATCTATGGTATCCTCCCCGACCTTCGCCACCCGCATGGAACGTGTTCCGGCATCTTTTCTCGATACGCTCTTTGCTGTCTCGCAGGATCCCGAGATCATCTCCTTTGCCGGGGGGCTCCCCTCATCTGTGCTCATCGATGTTCCGGGACTGAGAAAGGCGGCACAGGACGTGCTTGGCGAGGAAGGATGCACAGCCCTCCAGTATACGACCACCGACGGTTACCTCCCCCTCCGGGAATTTGTTGCACATCGTTATCGCACCCGTCTCGGAG
>JAKLEQ010000036.1 GCA_022711635.1 Methanoregula sp.
CCAGATCCTGAACGGTTCACAGCAATGCCTCGACCTTATCGCGAAAATCTTCATAAATCCGGGTGATCGCATCGGCATCGAACGACCGGGCTATCTTGGAGCATTCGAAGCATTCTCTCTCTATGAACCGGTCTTTGTGCCGGTGCGGCTGGATGCCGACGGACCTGATATTTCATCGTTCTCCCGTATGTTGGACGAAGCACCGGTTCGATTTTTCTATGGCGTTCCCAACTCGCAGAATCCTTCGGGATGTACCTACTCGGACGGGAAACGGCGGGAGATTGCCCGCATTCTCGAAGGAACAGGTACAATCCTGTACGAAGACGACGCTTTCGGGGAACTCTTCTTCGATAACCGGCCCCGGGCGCCCGTGAAGAAATATCTGCCTGATCAGACGGTCATGAGCGGATCGTTTTCCAAGATCGTTGCACCGGGGCTTCGGATTGGCTGGATGTTTGCACCTCGCGAGATCCTCACAAGGTTCAATGTCGCAAAACAGGCAGCAGACCTGCACACCAACCTCCTCTCGCAGATGATACTGTCACGGTATCTGACCTCCACAAACCTCGACGAACACCTCCGAAAGATAACCCGGGCATATAGAGCCAATTGCAGCCTTATGTGCGATCTCCTCGACGATCTCTTCCCTGAGGGAATAACTCACACGCGTCCCGAGGGGGGCATGTTCCTGACTGCAACCCTCCCTTCAGGTATTGATTCGATGGATGTGTTCCGGAGGGGGATAACAAAGAAAGTAGCGGTAATGCCCGGTGCCCCGTTTTACACGGACGGGGGCGGCGGGGACCTGATCCGGTTGAACTTTTCAAACACAGATGAAGAAAAGATCCGGGAGGGAATGTTCCGGCTCGCTCGCGTCATCTCAGATCTACAGTGATACCTTACCGGGTGTAATAGGTCGTCACAACCGCTTTTTCCATCCAATGCCCATCCAGCATTGCATCGATGACCTCACGGTCCGCTGCCGGGAGGCCCATCGTATAGTCCACAGCATAGAGGGTGAAGACGTACCGGTGCCGCGATCCGATTGGAGGACAGGCCGGGTAATACCCTCTCTGGTCTGCACTATTAGCACCCTGCTGGCCACCGCCACTAATCTCTTTTGCCCCCCCGACATCTCCGGGAATACTCCGTCGCTCCGGCGGGATGTTATAGACAATCCAGTGGGTGAAGGTCCCCGACGGGGCATCCGGGTCGTCCACGATGAGCGTCAGTGTCTTTGTACCCTCCGGAACATTTTCCCAGGATACGGGCGGCGACACAGGCATGCCGGTTCCGCAGGTATACGCCACGGACAGCAGTCCGCCATCTGCAGGACCTGCGGCATGCAGCGTGAAGACCGGTTTTCCGGAAGGAGTTCCCAGAGGTTTTGCCACCTGCGGTGTGTTCTCCGCCTGGCCGGATATGGACGCTGATCCGGAGGGGGCTTGCGAGCATCCGGCAATTGAAGCAAGGACGAGCAACGCAACGAGAAGGATCCCAAGACCTGCAGCTGATCGCATAGTACCCGAGAGGGTGGCGAATCCGATAAACATAACGAAAAAGGGCAGGGTTCATCTTTCGATGACCTCCAGCGGGATGCATACCGATCCCTGCTGCGGGAAAACTGTACGGTAAGGGCATCGTGGCCCACTGATGGATCGCTGGAAGGAGGAGGAAAGATAACAACCGATGCTACTCCAAATGCTGCAACCACAGACATCTCTCCGCGATCCCGCAAGGGCCGACGATAAACGCGGTGCAGATACCAGCGATCAACACAACGAAGATCCCAAAGAGAGTATGGATCTTTGCCCGCGAGATATACCCATGCTTTTGATTTGCTGGATAAACGACCCTATTCCGCATTTCGCAACGATTGAAAAAGCTGCATTTTCCCCCGAAATGAGACAAAAATTTCCAAGAGAGCCTCCCGGTTGCCGAATGAGCTCCTGTCACTCCTCATGCGACAGTCCATGATGTCCCCTGGACAGCTTTTCTTCCAGAATAATCGCCCGGAGCTCCCTGGCCGCAACGGTAATATCCGGTGCGCCGACAACCGCCGAGATCACTGCGATACCGTCTGCGCCGGCTCTAATAACCTCACGGGCATTTTCCGGCCCGATACCCCCAATCGCCACCAAAGGGAGCCGGGTGACGGAACGGATCCGTCGGATTCCCTCAAGGCCGCAGAACCCAAGCGCATCCGGTTTTGAACCGGTCGGGAATACCGGGCTTGCTGCGATGTAATCTGCCCCGTCGGAGACGGCTCTCTCCGCTTCCGCAGGGGTGCTGACAGATACACCAATGATGAACGGACGCGCCGCGATCTTCCGGACCACGGTACCCGGCAGATCTCCCTGCCCGATGTGGACACCGTCAGCCCCGCAGGCAAGTGCGACATCCGGCAGATCGTTTACGATAAACAGAGTCCCGGTCTCCTTCGCAATATCTGCGATCTCTCTGCCGACCCGGATGAGATTGTCACGGCTGCATACCTTGTCCCGGAGCTGGATGATGCCGGCGCCGCCCGCGATCGCGAGCCGGGCTATCTCGGCATGTGAACGGCCTTTCCCGATACGGGTATCAGTGATAACGTACAGGTCCCAGTCCCGATCCATACGAACTCATCCGGTACGGATCTGTGCCTGCCCTGCAATATCTTCCGAAGAGAGCGCGGCGATCCGATCCACGAGAGCTGTTCTGAATGCATACGGACCATTACCAGCCGATGCAGCCTGTTCTCCGGCAATTCCGAATGCGGTAAATGCCCCAGCAGCCGCTGCCATATGATCTTTTGAGACGGCACTAAAAGCCCCGGTGAGTGACGCAACCATACACCCGGTACCGGAAAGCCTGCCCAGCATCTCGTGCCCGTTCGAGACATAAACGGTCCTCGCCCCATCGGTGATAACATCAACCACCCCGCTGACTGCGACTACGATCCGCCGTTCCTTTGCAAGAGATTTGGCAATTGTCACGATATCTCCGGATACTCCCCAGGAATCCACCCCCCTGACCTGTGCATCGGCACCGGCAAGCACCCCGATCTCACCGGCATTACCTTTCAGGACCGATATTTTCAATTCCTCAAGGAGCATCAGTGCGGAAGCTGTCCGCAGAGAGGTAGCCCCCGCACCGACGGGATCCAGGATGACCGGTATCCCTTTCCGGTTCGCGCAATGACCGGCTTCTGTCATGGAAAGGATCTGCTGGCGGGAAAGTGTCCCGATATTGAGGACAAGCGCGTCGGCAAGACCGACCATTTCGCCGATCTCTTCCATCGCCTCGGCCATCACCGGCGCCGCACCGATTGCCAGCGTGACATTTGCACAGTCATTCATGGTAACGGCATTTGTGATATGGTGAACAAGAGGCCGTCTGGCCCGAAGATCTGCGAGCAGGGTTCCAAGGGATTGCGGGGATATGGGATCCATATAATCACACATACGTGCATAACCTATCAAAAAGTAACGGAACAGGTGCTCCATACACCAAAAGGTCAGGGTATTGCCACAGTCGAAGTATTCCACCGTTTTTTTCTTTCCGGTCTTCGCCCCGGCTCCTGGCGGTGGAATCTTGGGTCTTCATCCGGGGGGTTTGCAGGAATTCTCCTGCATCCAATAGAAATTCCCGAGATTCAGGGGGTAGAGAACGACAGGAGAATCCGGGGCCTTTACGAGCCCCGATTGACCACAAATACGACATCACCGATCCCTATCCCCTTAAAACCGGCCCCTCATTTCTACAAATCATGCAAAATACCTTCCGATCAACGTGAAACGGCATGAAACGGGCAGGGAAAATACATCTTTTAGCACCTTTTGGAGCGCGTGTTTTTCTGAGAACAGGCTGATGGCTGTTTGGCCGCTGTGGATGGTTTCCTGATAGGGAATTTCCGGAAATATTCCAACGGGAAGATCATTCCCGGAAGGGAACGGGAAGTGATCGGCCTTTACGGGGACCATGAATAGGGGCGGGCCTCATAATTCTTCCCCCGGCCCAGGTAAAACATAACATTGAGATAGATGAACCCCGAAAAACCTTGGTATTACCAGTCTGGGAGATCATTGAGCTATGAAACCTTTCACGTTCCTGTTCTGTATCCTGATCTGCTGTGCATCATTTACCCTTACAGTATCAGCTGCAGATGAAGATCCGACAGAGGACCCGACCATGGAACCGGTCACTGCGCCAACAACAGAACCGACCGAGAAACCGACAACCGAACGAACCACGGAACTGACAACAGAGAGGACAACCGTAAAGACGACGGTACCGACATCCGAGCCTACCGCGACACCGCAGGTCGGGTGGCTCACGATCGCTTCGACACCCACATCCGCTTCAGTTTCCCTTGATGGCAGTTCAGTCGGAGTTACCCCGGTTGCCGGCGTCGAGGTTGCAGCGGGTACGTCCCACACCGTAAAAGTGACGATGAACGGGTACGAACCGTACTCCAGCACGGTCCGCGTCAGCGCGGGCGAAGAGTCGGCAGTCGATGCAACGCTTACGCCAATCACGACTCCAGCGCCGACTGCCGAACCCACCATAACGGTCGGTCCGGTCGTGGGCAGTGATAAAGGCTGGTTCCGTATCCACACCAACGTGGACGGGGCGAAAGCCTCCCTGGACCACGGTTCCTCCGGCACCTGCACGATCTCATCGGGATCCTGCAGCATCGAGGTTTCGACGACGGGGACGCCGGTAAAAACGTTCACGGTCGAAAAGAGCGGGTATACGGCGGCAACGAACTCTGTCACCGGGATGCCCGCAAAAGGTGAGACGCTCGATTTGTACGCAACCCTGAACCCTATTGCAGCGTATGGATCGATCCGGGTAACCTCATCCCCATCCGGTGCAGTGGCGTATCTTGACGGGAGCTCGTGGCAATATACGCCCTGCACATTCGAGGATGTGTCAGCAAACACCAACCACCAGATCAAGGTCAGTATGAACGGGTACAAGACGTATACGAAGACCGTGACCGTTTACGCTGACGATACCGAGTACGTGAGTGCCAACCTTGCACCCTCGCCCTCGAAGACCGGCTCCCTGTACGTCACGACAACGCCCTCGGGAGCCGACATCTATGTTGATGGGGGGTATCTTGCGGAGAGCCCGTCGACCGTCCCCGGGCTTTCACCGGGCAGCCATTCGATCCGGCTCCACAAGACCGGCTATAACGAGTATGTCGGCTCGGTAACGATCTATGCGGGCGAACAGACACCGGTCAGCATTGTACTCTCATCCCAGTCGTCGAATGTTGGCTCAATCGAGGTATCATCGGTACCGGGCGGTTCTGCTTTGTATGTCGATTCCCAGTATGTGGGACTGACACCTGCAAGCGGGTACTTTGACGCAACGAGTCTTGTGCCCGGTTACCATGCAATCATTCTCCGCCATACTGACTACCGTGATTATTCACAGTCTGTCTATGTCCCCGCTGGCGGGTCTGCAACGGTGAACGCAGTCCTGGCACAGGTGTCAACTGGCCCGACACAGGATACAACCGGACAGATCGTGATTGCTTCTTCCCCGCCTGGCGCGGAGGTCTATATCGACAACGCCTATATGGGTGCGACACCAATAACAGTCCCCAATGTCGCCTCGGGATCTCATACTCTAATCCTGAAGCTGTCCGGGTATTCTGATTCCACCCAGACGATCACCGTGAGCGGGGGGCAGAGTACACCGGTTGCCGTAACGCTTACTCCGGCAGAGCCAACACCAACCGAGAAATCGCCCGGAACAGTTGCACCGGTGATTGCTGCATTCGCTGTTGCCGGGGCTTTTCTGCTGGGGAGACGAAGCTGATAAGAAAACCGATCTATCACAACTTTTTCCTTTTCTGGAGGGGCTCCAATCTTGGGATTGCAGTATCCTCAGGAAAACCGTAACGATGAAGAAGCGCGAGGGAAAAACCACCAGCATATGCAGCAGTGGATCAAGGACGCGGCTGGGCTCGGAACCTTATTCTGGCTGATCGGGTATTTTGCATCGCTCGTCCTCTTCTTCTCACCGTTCTACGCAAGCATGGGCTGGATCCTTCTTACCCTGTGCACACCGGCAACATTCATCATAACTTGGTGGTGGTTCCGGAGCAGGACTCTCCCTATCTCCTACTACATGAAGGTCGGCATCGCATGGACCGCGATCGCGATTGTCTTCGATTACCTCTTCATCGTCCTGCTCCTCAATGCCCTGTACTATGGCGTCGATGTCTTCATTTACTATGCCCTGACCTTCCTGATTCCGGTAAGTGTTGGCCTTTACCTGACGCGCCGGCAGAAGAAACCGGAAGGACAACTGGAACACTAACTGGCAGATAGAACTGGCAGATACGTCCCGGGCTTTTTCATTTTCCGGACACATCCGGGGAAACGCGGGCTCCTTCTCCCGCTGCATCATTGATCCGGATCATCGCTCCTTTTATCCTCCGGCACCTGAATAGGAAGAAAAGGAGAGAATATCGTGCCGAAGGAACAGGAAGCGAACGCCAGGCTCGAAATGCAGGACTTAAAAGATCCCGGTTACGAAATCTTCATCATCCTCATCTCGCTCCTCTCGGTCTTCAACCTCGTTGTCGTATGGATACCCGGCATCGATCCCGATGCTGTCAATGTCATCCAGATCGTGAATTTCTTTCTGACGATCCTTTTCCTCGCTGATTTCCTGTACCGGCTCTTCTCGGCAGGATCCAGGTCACATTACTTCTTCCGCGACTGGGGGTGGGCTGACCTCCTCGCAAGCGTCCCAACACTCCGTATCCTCCGGCTCTTTCGGATATTCAAGGCGTACCGTCTCCTCCGGAAGTACGGGACCCGGAATATTGCTGACCAGCTAATGAAACACCGCGCCGACAGCATGTTCTACGTCGTCATATTTGCGGTTATCATCGTCCTCGAGGCCGGTGCATTCTCCGTCCTGATGTTTGAAAGGTCGATGACCGATGCCAATATCCAGTCAGCATCAGATGCCCTCTGGTGGGCGTGTGTCACTATCACAACCGTCGGCTACGGCGATCACTACCCGGTGACCACTACCGGCCGGCTGGTCGGCGTCTTTGTCATGGCGATGGGGGTCGGTCTCATCGGTACCCTCGCGGGTTTTATCGCAAACAAACTCCTTGCGCCGGACACCTCCGAAGACACAGGGGCAGGTCGTGCGGAAAGTGCGGGGACTGGTGCCATCGCGGAGATCTATAAGGCAATCCGGGACCAGGGGCGCCAGAATACCGACCTGCAGGCACGTCTCGACCGCATCGAACGGGAGCTGAAGAACCGATAGGTCATTATGCCGATTGAATCAGGGGGACGGACGGTGAATAAGAAACGATTTCGGGCAGACGATCCCGAGCGGAGAGAATGGCAGGACCCGGAGAAGATCCTTGCTTCTATCGGGCTTCGTGAAGGCATGACGTTCGTGGATGCCGGTTGCGGCGAAGGCTACTTCGCAATCCCTGCAGCCCGGATTGTCGGGCCGCGAGGAAAAGTCTGGGCATTCGATATCAATCCCGAAGCCATTGCGGTCCTGCGCGAACAGGCGGCAGGTGGAGGGCTTTTAAACCTGAGAGCGGAGACAGGAAGCGGTGAGGAGACCGTCTTATGCCATAGCTGTGCTGATCTCGTTTTTTTCGGGATCGATCTCCATGATTTTGCAGACCCGTCGATGGTGATCCGGAATGCACGGGAGATGCTCAAACCATCCGGAACGCTTGTGGACCTTGACTGGAAAGATATCCCGATGGCGTTCGGGCCGCCCGCCCATAAACGGTTTTCAGAAGAGAAAGCGGCGGAACTGATCGCTGCTGCCGGGTTCAGAATCGTCTCCATCGACGATACCGGACCATACCATTACCAGATCATTGCCAGCAGGTAATCTGCCCTTTTCTCAATGTTTGCGGAGTCCTGTAAGCACTGCGTCCCCAAACTCCCTTGTCCCCGCCGTGCCGCCAAGGTCCCGCGTCCTGATGCCGGCCGAGATCACATGTTGTATCTCCTCCTCGATGCAGACCGCCGCATCACGGTCGCCAAGATGATCCAGCAGCATCGCAGCGCTCCGGAGGGCGGCGACCGGGTTCGCAATATTCTTCCCGGCAATATCGGGGGCGCTCCCGTGCACCGGTTCGAAGAGGGCGTACCGTTCGCCGATATTCGCGCTAGGGACAAGTCCAAGTCCTCCGACAAGGTACGACGCAACGTCGGAAAGAATGTCCCCAAACATGTTGGTTGTCACAACAACACTGTACCGGTCCGGGTGCTGGAGAAGGTCGAGAGAGAGAGCATCGATGTACCTGTCGTTGAACGGGATTCCTGCGGCTTTCGCCTCTGCGATGCAGATGTCGCGGAAGAAGACATCGGACTTGATGACGTTGGCCTTGTGCCCGATAGTGAGTGTCCCGTTCTTCCGCGAAGCGAGCCCAATCGCCTTCCGGACGATCCGCTCAGTCCCGGAACGCGTCACGAGCCGGAGGGTGGTCGCCCGGTCATGCCCTGTCTCCTCAATTCCGGAGTAGAGTCCCTCGGTGTTCTCCCGCACAATGATAATGTCGAATCCGTTGCCTTTCACCGGCCGCAGGTTTGCGTACAGGTCGAGTGCTTTTCTGATCCGCAGGACGACACTCTGGTAATCTTTCATGGGCGGGGTCGTGACTGCCCCGAAGAGTATCGCATCTGCCATTTTCAGGGCTTCGATATCGCGGTCGGCACAGGGACAGCCGGTCTGCTCCCAGCGATGGAATCCGACATCGATTGCAAAATACTCATATTCGGGGTGGAGAAGTTCCAGCACCGCCTCCGCAACCGGAATTACCTCATGCCCGATCCCGTCGCCTTCAACAATGGCTATCCGGGTCATACTCTGCCCCGCTCAGCCGCAATCATAAAGACGGCTTTCGCGATCTTCGCCGGACTCGCTCCCCAGTGGATGACGATACCGTTTTTCCCGTTCCAGGTACCGGGGCCTTCGCGTTCCGCCCGGCAGCAACGGGCAATGAATGGTTCCTCATCGACAGCGGAGAGCGGACAGATATTTGTAAACTCGGCCGGTGTGCCATAACATTCCCGGACGAGCTGCGACCCGGTCATGCATGCCGCAACCCGTTCGCCTCCCGTGAGCGGATCTGCATCGAGCGTCCGGACGAATCCTGCAGCCCTGCAGGGGAAGATATCAGCCGAAAGCGTGGAAATGTCCTGGACATGGTGGCAGAAGGAGACGTTAAGTTCCCCAAAAAGCCCGCAGGCTTCGAGCTCGCGGATTGCAGCGGAGAGGCTCGGGCGCGGCGGACTGGCATCGTAGATATGGATCCTGAAAAAACCGGACAGATCCGGGTCGAGGACGAATGTCATATGCTCATCGAGGCCGAAAAAGAGCGTGCAACGGTGCCCGGAATCTGCCGCAAGCCGGACGAGGTGCGCCCGGTCATGGATCTGTACCGGATCAGGGTATCGGTACACCTCGGCAGCTTTTGCAATGACACGGGATGCTTCAATACCGCGCATCATGCCTTTTTCGGCGGCATCAGGTGTGATCTCAAGAATCTCATATCCGTCTTTTACCTGGTGGACGAGATAGCGGCTCAGGAAATACACCTTATCGCCGCAGGGTTTCTCCGATGCGAAACCAATTTCCTTGCACTGCGGAGGAAAGATCACTGCTTCACCTTCCAGTAAGCGACCAGCCCGCCTGCCCTGAGGATCGCAAGCATGTGCAGGGAAAGCCGTGCGACTTTCCGTTTTCCAGTACCGGTGTCGATCCAGCCGGCGCTCAAATCGAAGGCAATCTGCCGTCCATTCGTACAGGTGACGTCAGCCTCGATCAGGGGCAGGCCGATATTAATGGCATTCCGGAAAAATATTCGGGCAAAACTCGGAGCGACCACAGCGATTACGCCGGCTTCCTTCAGGGCGATTGCCGCCTGTTCCCGCGACGACCCGCAGCCGAAATTTTTCCCGGCGACGATGACTGCTCCTTTGAGGTTCTTTCCAAGTGATGGATCAAGGTCTTCGAAAACATGTTCCGCCCAGATCGACCGGTCTTTCGTCCGCAGGTACCGCCCGGCAATGATAATATCGGTGTCGATGTCGGCCGGCAGGCAGACCGCCCTTCCCTTACCCTGCATCCGGCGCCTCCGGTTCCGTAATCTCCCCTTCGAGGGCACTTGCTGCTGCGGTTGCGACCGATCCGATATAGATCTCCCCCCCGACCCCCATCCGGTTCCGGAAATTCCGGTTTGCCGTGGAGAGACAGACTTCTCCCTCGCCAAGAACTCCCATGTGGGCGCCGAGACAGGGGCCGCAGCCGGGCGTCCCGATCGTGCACCCTGCCGCTACGAGGTCGGCAAGGACACCGGTCCGGATTGCTTCCGCAAGCACGGAACGTGAAGCGGGGACAATGATTGTCCGGATCGCAACTTTCTTTCCCCGTACGATGCGGGCAAAGCGGGAGAGATCAGAATATCTCCCGTTAGTGCAGGTGCCCACGAATACCTGATCGAGCGCAAGTCCGGTGAGATCGTGGACTGCCCTGATGGAATCGACCCTGGGGGGGATAGCGACCACAGGGGGTATATCGTCCAGCTCAATCTCGATCTCCTGTTCGTAAACCGGTCGTTCCGATGTCTGTTCCTCTGCCGTCAGCCCGTATCCTGCCAGATACGAGAGGGTGATCCTGTCCGCATAAAACATGCCGGTCTTTGCCCCGGTCTCGACTGCAAGGTTGCAGATTGTCAGCCGGTCGTCCATGGAGAGGGTTGCCGTTCCATCTCCGATGAATTCCAGGGCTTTGTAGGTTGCTCCATCCATGCCAAGCCTCCCGACGACGGAGAGTGCGATATCTTTTGCCTCCGCGGCACCGGAGAGCCTGCCGGAGAGCCGGATGCCGATCGTCTCCGGCACCCGGAACCAGGTCTCTCCGGTAAGCCAGATTGCAGCCATATCGGTTGCCCCAACACCGGTTGCAAATGCGCCGAATGCTCCCAGCGTACAGCTATGGGAGTCCGCCCCGACAACAACCTCCCCGGGGAGGACGAGCCCTTCGCTCATGCACTGGTGGCAGATCCCACCACCGATATCCGAGAAATTGAGGAATGATCCCACGGCGAACTCACGCAGCTCATGGTGGAGAGTTGCAGTTGTCGAATTGTTGGCCGGAACGATATGGTCAAAGATCACATGGATCCTCGAAGGATCGAAAAGCCCCTTTGCGCCCATCTGCCGGTAGGATTCCAGCGTCAGAACTCCGGTGCCATCATGGACGAATGCCCGGTTTACCGCGCGATCCACGTATGCTCCTGCCGGTGCACCAAGGATCCTCTCGGAAAGCGTTCCCATCTATGCTGTCTCCTCCTTTGTTTTTTTGATCAGCATCCTCAAAACATCCGGCGTGATCGTGCACTTCTCTTCCGAATGCTTCTTGACCCGTTCCAGAACCCTGCAGATCTGGGGGCCGGTCAGTTCGCATCCCAATGAGGCAACAACATGCTCAAGTGCTTTCTTTCCCGTATGCTTGCCGAGGATAAACCTCCGTTCCCCTCCTACGAGATCCGGGGGGAAGTTCTCGTACGTGTGCGGGTCTTCGAGGATTGCTGCGATATGAATCCCGCTCTCGTGGGAGAACGCGAGCTCCCCGACAACCGGTTTATTCCGGGGAAGCCGTATTCCTGAATACTCTTCGACCTTCCTCGAAAGATTCACCAGGTGTGAAAGGACGTATCGGTCGACCCCCCCGTTCATCCGGAGCGCGATGAGTACCTCCTCGAGTGCTGCATTGCCGGACCGCTCGCCGATGCCGTTTACTGTTGTATGGAGCTGGTACGCTCCTGCTTCGGCAGCAGTAATCGTATTGGCCACTGCGCAGCCCATGTCGTTATGGCAGTGAGCACAGAACGGACGGTCGACAGATGAAACGAGCTCCCTCATGATCCGATACATCTGGAGGGGCGTAAGGCATCCGACGGTATCGGCAAAAGAGAGAAGATCCGCTCCATGTTCGGCAGCCCGTGAATATACCTGCCGGAGGAATGCCGGGTCCGTCCGGGAAGCGTCTTCAGCCGCGAACCTCACCTGCAGCCCATGGTCATGGGCATAATCGATGAGAGGAAGGGTCGAGTCGAGAACCTGATCCCGGGTACGGTTCTTGAACTTGATCCGCATGTGGATATCAGAGGTCGGGATGAAGATGGAGACCATATCAACGTCGGCATCTATGGCATCGTTGAGGTCAGATTCTTTTGCCCTGGCAAGGCAGCATATCCGGGCATCGAGCCCGAGGTTGGCAATCGTTTTCACGCACAGTTTCTCATTTTCCGAAACCGACGGAAACCCGGTCTCGATGACCTCGATTCCGATAGTATCCAGCATTCCGGCAATCTCTGCTTTCTCTTTACAGGAGAATGCAACTCCGGGGGTCTGTTCCCCGTCACGCAGTGTCACATCACAGATCTCAACATTCCACGGTTTCATGACTGCATCCCGCCGGACACGCACCCCCGACCACGAGCGTGCGGGGCGTGTCGGGAACCACAAGCTCGTCTTTCAACATCTGTTCATCGTCAGCAGGGCAATAGACCGGCTCAGCCCATCCGATATACTTCGTCAGATCGTACGCATTCTGCCCTCCGGTCATTCCCATCCGGTCGTTCTTCAGGACGATGGTGAGGAGAGGAAGGTCCTTCTCGTATACGTCAATCAGCGCATTAATCCCCGAGTGCAGGAGGGCATAATCGCCGATCAGTGCAACCTTTGTACTCCGCGCCGCGACCGCGATCGAAGAGCCGAGGGCATACCCTGCATGCCCGATACGATAGGGAGGATTTACTGCCAGCAGCGCACAGCCGATGTCGCAGATTGCAGAGACCTGCCGTTCCGCAAGGATCGTCATCAGGGGCCGGAACGGGCAGTCCCGGCAGAATGTCCGGAAAAATCCCCTTGCATGATATGTCTCCGGCTTCCTGACCGTCTCCATACGGGCAACACACCGGTGATCGGAGAGGAACGGCCGGCCGACCTCCCGGACGGCTGGAACAGTGCATATTCCTGCTGGCGGGGGATAAACCGTCACGACGTGGGACTGCCCTTCCTCGGCCCCTGCAGCAGCAATACCGCCACAAAGCCTGTTGAGAGGGGATTCCTGCGACCATACAAACAGTTCAGTCGTGCGGCGTGCGGCAGCTTCCGATCTCCCCCGCATCGTGAGGTCTGTCGATGCGAGTGCCCCTTTCCCGCGGACTGGTTCACAATAATTGTCCGTGACTTCATTGTCAAGCAGCTGGGGGGTCAGCCTTATCATTGCAACCCGTGAGAACTGTTCGGATGCCTCAAACGCTGCACATACCGCGGCGGCGGTTGTCTCGTGGTTCGGTTCGAGGACCGGCACCTGCGCGAGTTCGCCGTAATACCTCGAGTCCTGGGTATTCTGAGAACCCTGTGCCAAAGGATCGTCCCCGGCAACAATCACGACACCGGCGATGAGACCCTGCGTTGTCGCATTTACAAGCGGATCCGCGCAGGCATTCAGCCCCACGTTCTTGAGGATGACCGCGGACCGCCGGCCACTCAGGGAGTCCCCGAGAGCATATTCGAGAGCTACCTTCTCGTTGATCGTAATGTCGGCATGGAGGCGCGTGGCGATTTCCGTGACCGGGAAACCGGGAACAGCGTAGAATGTGTCCGCGCACTTTGCGAGCGCATCGGTAACCGCTTCGGTCCCGTTCATGTGTCCCTCCCCGGAACAAGATCGCACCCGGTACAGTTTGTACACATCGTACGTGAGACGCCGGTATCAAGCCCCGCGTCCGCGATGGCGTGTTCATGAACGGCAAGAAGATGCAGGAGCCGGGAGGCAGATGGACGGTCATGACCAAAAGCTTCCGTGGGATTAAGCGGCCGGAGTACCGGAATGACGCCAGACCGGGTAAGACAGCGGATGCACCGTTCCATTTCTGCATCGGTCTCTCCAAGACCTATGATGACATTTGAGAAGACCCGGTTCCGTCCGAAAAGTGCGACCGAAGATTCCAGAACATCCCAAATCAGGTCGTAATCAAGATCGGGGCAGACCTCGGTGAAGATCGCCGGTGTTGCTGCTTCAACATTGAACTTGACCTCCTCTACCCCAAGATCGTGGAGCCTTTCCGGAGTTTGTTCCGTTGGATAGATTGAAACACCGATCGGGAGGCTGAACGGCAGGAGGGCCTCCACAACATCAAGGACGTACTCCTCCTCCTCCTCAACCGTAGTCTGTACCCCGCTGGTGAGGGATATTCCGGCGACGCGGTCTTTCACCGAATCCACAAGAGCAATAATATCCGGAATGGTCTTTCGTTGCCCCCGGATATGGGGAACAGTACAGTAACGACAGTGAAAGATGCAGGTTCCTGTGATCGTGATATACGCCTGTTTCGGGCAGTGAAGGCCCGGTTGTTCAAGTCGGCAGGGGATCCGCGATGTGCCATAAAAGAGGTCGGCCACCCCGCCTCCACGGTGAACTACTTCAATCTCGCCGGCTTTGTCAAGAGAAAGCCGGACACGGTACTTCCCGACAGCAATAAAAACCGACCCCTGCCCGCCAGCACCCGGTCCAGCCGAGGAACGTGAAATGTATTCTTGTGCAGGTTCGCCGGAGAGGCTGGCAGAACCGGACGCAAGGAGTCCGGCTTTTACTTCACGCCAATGCATAGTTCGAGTGCCTCCTCATATCGCGTGAAGAACGGGAGTGCTGCAACTGCACCGGTTATCCCTCTCCCCTCCATGACAATCCTCAGCTCTTCGTCGG
>JAKLEQ010000037.1 GCA_022711635.1 Methanoregula sp.
GACTTCGGCCTCGCGTTCTACAAGGCCTGCATCTCTGCAGACAACGAACTTCCGGTCAAGGGAAATATCTTCATCTCGGTCAACATGGAGCAGAAGGACGAGGTCATCCCGATCGCACGGACGCTCAAAGAACTCGGGCTCGTCCTCTACGGCACGGAAGGGACGGTCGAGTACCTGGAAGCAGCCGGCATCGAGGCGCATCTCGTCCGAAAGGTTCAGGAAGGTTCCCCCAATGTCCTCGATATGATGCGGCATGGGGAGATCCGCCTGATTATCAATACCCCCCAGGATCAGAAATCGCGTCAGGATCATTACCAGATCATGCGTGCTGCAATTGACTACCAGATCCCGTATATCACGACGCTGCAGGCAGCACGGGCGGCTGCCCTTGCCATCGATGCGATCAAGCGGGAGAAGATGACGCTCGAACCCATCGGGCATTACATTAATACCTGAAAATTTTCAACCCTCAGATTGTGACAGGATCTCTTCAGTTTTTCCCTTTTTTTATGAGGATTCACCTTTCCCGAAATCACCGTGTATATGCCGTAATAATTGAATACGCTTAAATACCGAAATAGCAAAAAGGGAATGCATGAAGAAACTAATTGTCATCCTGATGATCCTGATTGTCGGGATTCTTGCGTGTGGATGTACTTCCCAGTCGACAACGCCTGCAACGACGGTCCCGACCACGGCAGCACCCACCCCGGTTCCGACAACAGAAGTCCCGACCGCAGTCCCTACCATGGAAGTCACGACAGAAATCCCGACGATCGTTGTCACAACGGTTGTTACCACGGCAACCCCGACCCCGACCCCTCTCCCCGATGTAACCGTTAAGGTGACCGGAGCCCACGGCTTCAGCCCGAGCACGGTAACCATCCCAGCCGGAACGAAAGTCATTTTCAGCACAAATTCGATCGATTCGACGTTCCATCTTGGGATTGTGAAGTCGATTGGCGGGAACGACATTGTACAGTCTGACCTCATTACCTATAAGAAGCCCTGGTCATACACCTTCAAGACCGCCGGAAAATTCTACGTGGCCGACACGGATGCCCGGAATGAATACGGTACTATTATTGTAAAATAATCCTGTAATCCATCAAAACCAGAAAATTTTTTCAAACGCAACTATTACAACATCAGAATTCCAACGTTGTTTTTACTTTTCGTTTTCTTCGGAGAGTCATTATGGGAAAAGGAACCATCGTTCTTGCATATTCCGGCGGTCTTGACACCTCCATCTGCATCCCCCTCCTCAAAGAGCGGTATGGCTACGATCGTGTCATCACCGTCGCCGTCCACGTTGGTCAGCGCGACGAGGAGATCCGGATCGCTACAGAGAAGGGAAAGAAGCTTGCCGACCGGCATTACACGATCGACGCCCGGGAAAAGTTCGTGCGGGACCATATCTTTCCGTCCATCAAGGCAAACGGATCGTACGAAGGGTACCCGATGGGGACTTCGCTTGCCCGGCCTCTCATCGCACAGGAAGTCGTGAATGTCGCGAAGAAAGAAGGTGCAACTGCCATAGCACACGGCTGCACCGGCAAAGGCAACGACCAGCTCCGGTTCGATTTCATCATCCGGGGAGCCGGTCTCGAAGTTGTTGCGCCGATCCGGGAACTGAACCTGACCCGGGACTGGGAGATCGATTATGCGAAGGAGCATGCAATCCCCGTTCCCGTCCGGAAGGGAAAGCCCTGGAGCATGGACGAGAACTGTTGGAGCCGGAGCATTGAGGGCGGCCGGCTCGAGGACCCGTCCTACCACCCGTCCGAAGAGATCTATCTATGGACCGTCGCTCCGCAGAAGGCGCCCGCAAAGCCGCTTAAGATCACGATCGGTTTTGACAAGGGAATACCGGTTTCTCTCTCGGGAAAGAAGATGGCCGGGTATGCCCTGATCCAGGAACTGAACCGGATCGCGGGGAAGCACGGGATCGGGCGCAACGACATGATCGAGGATCGTATCCTCGGCCTCAAAGCCAGGGAAAATTACGAACACCCCGCTGCAACCGTCATCCTCACGGCACACCGTGACCTCGAATCCCTCGTTCTCAGCCGCGAAGAACTGGTATTCAAGCGGATGGTGGATGACAAGTGGTCGGAGCTCGCGTACATGGGGCTCGTCCACGAACCTCTCTACGCAGCGCTGAATGCATTCATCGATACAACCCAGAAACGGGTGACAGGATCGGTTGATCTCGAGCTCTTCAAAGGGAGTGTACGGGTGTTGGGAAGGAGTTCGGATCTTGCCCTGTACTCGGACGATCTTGTCTCATTCGACAGTTCGTCTCTCGACCAGTGCCACGCGATCGGTGTTTCGCAGTACTACGGGATACAGGCACGACTCCTCCGGCAGAAGACCCTGCGGAAGACGACGCGGAAAAAATAAGAAAATTACACCATTTTCTTTCCGGCGGATGGGCCGGGCATGCATTCGAAGACCTCGGTTATCTTCATCACCAGCAGGGACTTTGCAGGGAGTCCCGGCTTCTTCTCGTGAACCATCTTCTTCATCTTCTCGTAATCGGTTCCCGAAGTCTTGACTTCGATTGTCCCCTTGACCTGGCAGCACTTCTTCATCTCGGAGTCGTAGAGGTAGATCGCCGCGTGGGGATTCTCCTTTACATTCGCAAGTGTCTTGTTCATGAAATTGTCTGCCAGCCACAGGGTATCATCCCCCATCATCACGACGAATGCTATCGGGACGACATTCGGGATCCCCTTCTTCGACGCTGTCGCCACAGGAAAGACCTTTACCCTTAAGAACAGTTCCTTCATCTCGCCGGTTAATGCAACCACAGGTATCACCTCTTCGAACGGACTTCCTGCCGTTACCCTTTGATAGCGTGTTGCAGGCTTTATCTTTTCTGATCCTTACGATAATCCCCGTTCACCGATATCGGGATCCAGCGCCTGGCAACCAATCGGGGATGAAATGGCTCTCCCGGTGAAAATAGAAACGTATAACAGGGTTCAGGGGAAAAAATGCACTACTATGTGTGCGGGTTTTTTCAGCCGTTTTGTCAGACAAAAACCCCATATCGTGGAAAGTCCCCCCCCGCCATCCCTCGTACACGGGCCAGGCATGCAGATTCCGGAGTACAAGAACAAACCGTATTTTATCGTGGCTTCCGTCGAGATGGGCAATACGACGACAAAGTGCATCTTAACCGGTGTCAACCTCGAGACCGGGATGTCCTATGTCATCAACAAAACGGTGAGCATGTCCCGGGACATCCGCCCGCCGAAACCCGGGGAGACGATTTTCGGTGCGACACTGGACGGGACCGAGCTGACACGGGAAGCGGTCACGGAACTCGTGCGGGATACGCTCCTCAGATGTCACCGGGATGCACATCTCGACATTCTCAAGGAACTTGACTTTGTTGTCCGCAGCACTGGTGTCGTCGCCGAGATGGAATCCCCGGACCAGGTCGGGGATTTCGTAATCTCGCTCGCAAACGGCTGCCTGATTGCCGGTGTCCCGCCCCGCAAGATGACCCCCCCCATGTCGAAAGAAAACCAGCCGGAGAAACTCCAGCCGTTCTCTTTTGCAGACAAGGTAGTGTTTGTCGGGGCCGTCGCCGGTGTAATCCCGCCGGTCGGTTCCACCGGGGTCGAGATGGTTGCCAACGAGATGGAGGGGGAACTTGCCATGGCCGGCATCAAGGAAGGTGCAAAATGGACCCCTGTCGATTTCCGGAATCCCTGCATCTCCATCGATTTCGGGACAACCCTCGACGGCCGGATCACGAGCGACGTCTCCCCCGATGCCCCGAACCCCTTTGCAAAGACCGTTGGCAACTTCTGCGGCCTTGCCGGGGCGATACCCGACGCCATCGTCCGGGGGACGGGTCTGGTCCACGAACGGACCGGGACTGCGCTCGACGTTTTTGGCGAGAAGAGCATCGCAGGCGGGCTCTTTTTTGGCGGGAACCGGAAGGTAGTCGATGATCTCGTGAAGCGGTGTCACGAACATATCGATATCCGGATTGTCCCCCCTGAACGGAACCGGTTCGGGCGGGTCCCGGTCAACGCGAAGCTTGCGATGGAATCCGGCATCGCGATGATCGGGTGCGACTGTGGGGTCAACAGCAGCGAACTTGATGAGCTGGTTGCGATCGGTGCGGAGATCCATAAAAAGTACCCGCTGTCAACCCTGAACGAGGTTGTCGACCGGGTCTGCGCAGGGATGGCCCTGCGTCTTGTGGATGTCGCCATCTCCCAGAACCTCGTGCCCCCAAACTCGTCGATCGGTTTTACCGGCCGTGCGGCGATATCGGGGCGGAAACCGGAATATATCCTCGAGGGGATAACTGCGAGGAACCTGTATGACAACCCTGTCGATCACGTTGTTTTTGTCGATGACGGTCTTGCCAGGGGCGCGGCACTCATGGGCAGGTGTATGAACTCGCTGGGAAAACCCCGGAATCCCATCGGGGGGGTCCGGGGCGGTCCGTGCATTATGAGCCGGCGGATAAAAATCGGAAAGTGATAAGGAGTTACTATGGCAGACGAACAATTATTCGATGTACTGGTTCCCCCGGGAACACCACGGTCAATTCTGAAGGAAGTTCTTGGAAAATTTGAAGTCGAGCTCGTAGAACGCAAGGAACGCATGTCTTTTGCGAATATGGAGGGCGACGAACGCGAACTCCTTGCCTTCCGTGGCAAACGCGAGACCGTGGAGCAGGTCGAGAAGTTCATCATCCAGCGGCTGAACGACTTTATCGAGAAGTAGACCGCTGGCCGCCGCCCTTCGTTTTCCTCTCACCCGTTTTTGAAAGGAGCCGGATCAAGAGAGCCTTCTGCGCGTGCAGCCTGTTCTCGGCTTCGTCCCACACCAGACTCTGTTTCCCGTCGATAACCGCGGCACTGATCTCTTCGCCGCGATGGGCGGGAAGACAGTGGAGCACTCTTGCCCCGGGATCAGCATGTGCGAGCAGGTTCTCATCGACAATATATCCTTTAAATGCGGCCAGCCTCTGGTCCCTCTCCGCCTCATCTCCCATCGAGATCCAGGTATCGGTGGCGATGATGTGTGCGTCTTTTGCGGCAGCGTAGGGGGATGCAGTCACGTGGATCCTCCCTCCGAGGGACCGCGCACGATTGATGACCGACCTTTTCGGGAGATATCCTTTCGGGCCTGCAACGGAGATCTCCATGCCCGTCAGTGCTGACGATAGTATGAGTGAATTGCAGACATTGTTGCCATCGCCGATCCATGCGACCCGCAGGTCACGGAGAGAACCGAAATGCTCCCGGATCGTCAAAATATCTGCGAGAAGCTGGCATGGGTGTTCCCGGTCTGAAAGCCCGTTGATCACCGGGATTGTTGCATTCCTCGCGAATTCCTCGATCGTGCTGTGACGGTACGCACGGACCATGACGGCCGACACATACCGCGATGCAACCCGTGCAGTGTCCTTGACATCTTCGCCCCGACCTACCTGGAGATCCTTTGTCGAGAGGAAGAGCGCATGACCCCCGAGATCGTGCATCCCGACTTCAAACGAGATATGGGTGCGGGTCGATGATTTCTCGAAGATCATGGCAAGGGTCTTACCCCGGAGAATATCGTGGGGGGTACCCTTTGCCCGCAGTCGCTTTAACCGGGCCGCTTCGCGAAGAAGAGCCTCCAGTTCATTATGAGAAATATCGAGGATGGAGAGAAAATCCTTCTTCATCTCAGTGCCCTCATGTGCTCGCAGCGTTTTTTTAAGAGAGCCTCTGTTCCGATATCCTTCCGGTGCCTGATCTTTCCTTGAACGGACGATACAGCAGCTTCCGCGGCTTTTTCTGCTTCTGCAAGCGTCCCGCCGATGCCGACAAAGGCAAGTGTCCTGGATGTCAGCGTAGCGAGGGATCCGTCTTCGCGTTCCTCAACATTCGCATAATAGAGTTTTGTCTGAGGGTGGATCTGCCCGACGGTGACCATGTCGCCGGGGTGGGGATTGTCGGGGTACCCTTCAGGGACGATATATTTGCAGACGGTTGCCGCAGGCGCAAAACTGACATTTGCGGTCCGAAGCGTCCCTTCGGTCACCGCTTCGACGATTGTTGCGAAATCCGACCGGAGGAGGGTTAAGACATTCATCGCTTCCGGGTCGCCGAAACGGGCATTGAATTCAATCACCTTGGGTCCCTCTGCCGTGTTCATGAACTGCCCGTAGAGGATACCCTTGTAGGGATGACCTTCTTTTGCCATGACATCGACAACGGATTGCATGATGGCAAGGGCTCTTTCAAAATCCCCCCGTGTGACAAACGGCAGCTGGTGATCCGGCATTGAGTACGAACCCATTCCCCCGGTGTTCGGCCCGGAATCGTCTTCGAAAGCCCGCTTGTGATCCTGGACGAGCGGCATGGGAACGATGTGTTTCCCGTCAACGAATGCCTGCAGCGTAAACTCTTCACCAATCAGTCGTTCCTCAAGAACGACCTCCCCTCCCAGCTGGCGGATATATGCCGAGGCACCGGAACGGTCGACCTGCTCGCCCATAATGCGGACCCCTTTCCCACCGGTGAGCCCGACCGGTTTTATCGCCAGGTCGCCATCATAGTCATCCAGAAAAGCCAGTGCCTCGTCAACCGTATGGCAGAGCCGGTATCGCGGGCAACCCGCGACGTTATGGCGTTCCATCATCTCCCGGCAGAATCCCTTGTCGGTTTCAAGTCGCGCTGCAGCACGTGAGGGGCCAAGACAGGGAATGTCGTTATCTTCAAGGGAGTCCACGACCCCCGCTTCGAGGGGAGCCTCCGGTCCAATCACGGCATAATCGGCGCAGGTGCGCTTTGCAAAACCGAGGATTCCTGACACATCGGTCTCCCTGCAGAGCAGCGTCTGTTCCGCAAGACGGAAGATACCCGGGTTTTTTTTCCCCATGACTGAGAGGATTTTTACGTCCCCGTTGCGGGCCAGCGCAGCAGCTATCGCATGCTCCCTGCCGCCACCGCCGATAAGAAGTACCTTCATTACCATACCTGTGCGTTCACCCCAAAAATTTTTTACCCCTGACGGAGTTCGCTGACCGTCGCCAGAGGGATGAGCCGGACGTCATGCGCTTTGAGCATCTCTCCCGCTCCTTCTTCCCGGTCAACAACTGTAACAACGGTTGCGACCACCGCTCCTGCAGAGCGGAGCATCCCGACGCCATAGAGGGCCGATGCTCCGGATGTCGTAACGTCCTCGATGAGCAGGACAGATCTTCCTTCCACATTGCCGATAATCACATTCTTTTTCCCGTGATCCTTCTCCGAGCTCCGGATGATGGCGTACGGCTTTTTGCTTTCGAGAGAAACGGCGACAGCGAGCGGGACCCCTCCGACTGCAACACCTGCAACGATGTCGAAGGAAAAATCCTTTGCGACCTTTTTTGCGATGAGGGAGAGGAATTCAGGGCTGGTCACGGCGGACTTGATGTCAATATAAAAGTCGCTTTTTTTGCCGGATGCGAGGGTAAACGACCCGAATTCTATCGCCCTGCGCCTGACAAGTTCTTGTGCAATTTTTCCTACCATGGAACGTCTTTCACCCCGAGAGAATACCCGATGATATTTGCTGCACGGTGGAGGATGGGGGTGATGATGAGAATGGCGACAAGGACCGGCAGCGTGATATACGCTATGAACCAGCCGGGGCTCAGGAGTGCAAGGAGGAGAAGCGATCCGAAAACCAGATCGTACTGGTCTGCAAGGAACCATTTTTCGCCCCGCTCTTTCCCGAACCGGCGCTTGAAAAAACTCTTCGCGATGTCCCCGAGGAGTGCCCCGAGGGCAAGGGCGAGGATCGTACTAACCGTCGGGACCGGGAGCCAGCCCGGAAGACCCGCCCCGCTGCACACGATCTCTGCAAACCCGACAAGGAGGCCGGAAAAGACGCCTGCGAGGAGTCCCCGGTAGGTCTTGCCATCACCAAGAATCCTCCTTCCGTCACCCGCCTTCCGCCCGAGGTCTATCGGGGTTCCTCCGCCGAAGATCGCAGCAACAGGATTCGGGACATACGCGGGCAACATGATCCAGATCGCGGAACAGACTGTTGAAAGCAATGGTATTATGAATGCCTCAATACTAATAACGTAGCACTCCAATACCTCTAATAAACAGCAGATACCAACATTAAGGTTACTCCTTTGTGGATTCCTGTCAGATCTGGGAGGACATGAATGCTTATCAAAAAAACAAAGAGCCTCTGCCCCGTATGCAACGCAGTCATTCCTGCCAAAATCGTTGAAGAAGAAGGAAAGGTCTGGATCAGGCGGACATGCCCGGACCATGGGGAATTCCGGGATATTTACTGGTCGGATCCGGCGATGTATCACCGGTACGATCAATATGCTGTCATCGGCGATGGGATCGAGAATCCCCAGAATCCTGTCGTGGAAGATGCATGCCCGACGGCCTGCGGCCTGTGCAGCAACCATCATTCCCAGACGCTGCTCGCCAATATCGATCTGACCAACCGCTGCAATCTGAATTGCGATTTCTGTTTTGCCAACGCCCGTGCATGCGGTTTCATCTACGAGCCCTCGTTCGACGATGTCGTCAGGATGCTCACACTCCTGCGCTCCGAGCGGCCCATCCCAACCCCGGCGGTCCAGTTTTCCGGCGGGGAACCGACGCTCCGTGAAGATCTTGTTGCGATCATAAAAAAGGCAAAGGCACTGGGGTTCCCTCAGGTGCAGATCGCGACAAACGGGGTCAGGATTTCAGAAGAACCCGATTTTGTAAAGGAACTGAAAGAGTCCGGCCTCAATACAATCTACCTTCATTTCGATGGGGTATCCCCTGTCACGAATCCTTTTCTCAAGCGTCACCAGAAGGCGATAGAAAATCTCAAGAACGTTCGTCTCGGGTGTGTCCTTGTCCCGACAATCATTAAGGGAAGAAACGACCATGAACTCGGGGATATCATCCGCTTCGCTGCGGAGAATATCTCGGTCGTCCGTGGCGTAAATTTCCAGCCGGTCTCATTCACCGGTGCAGCATCCGATGAGGATATCAAAAAATCCCGCATAACGATCCCGGAAGTCTGCGAAAGAATCGAGAACCAGACGGGAGGAATTATCAGGAAAGACGATTTCTATCCCATTCCGTGTGTCCTCCCCTTCTCTGACCTCGTTGAGGCATATACCGGTAAACCTCAGGTGAGGTTCACCTCTCACCAGCACTGCGGTGCAGCAACCTATGTATTTGTCACAAAAGACGGCATTGTCCCGGTCAACCGTATGGTGGACGTCGATCGCCTCTTCGAATCAATTGAAGATATCTCGGAGACGCTGAAGCAGGGGGGGACTATCAATAAGTATAAAGCGCTCATCGACGGTGTCCGGAACCTGCACGAATCCTTCAGGCAGGGTGGGCAGGACAATGCGGCAGAATTCTGGAAGTTGATCGGAAAAACACTTGTCAGCCAGAATTTCGACGCATTGCGGGAGTTCCACTGGAATGCGCTCTTTATCGGTACGATGCATTTCATGGACCGGTACAATTACGACATTGATCGTGTCCAGCGCTGCTGCATCCATTACGCAACGCCCGAGGGAAGACTCGTCCCCTTCTGTACCTATAATAGCGGACCGGTGTACCGGGAGAAGGTCTGGAAAAAATTCGCCCAGCCTTTACCGGAGTAATTCTTCTTTTTTCAGGGAAATGGCAGGACGATGGCGGTCCCCTGCTGCAGGGCAATTTTCGCGATTGCCAGATCCTGGATGGCAAGGCCGGTGGAATCAAAGATGGTGATCTCGTCAGGGTGTTTCCGCCCCTTCTTCCCGATGACAACCTCGCCCAGTGTCCCGGCGAGCGATGCTTCAGAATAGATTCCCCGTGCAATCGGTACATTAATTTCCCCGGAGTGCACAGCCTGGGCGGGGTCGTCCACGAACACGGAAGACCTTTCCAGTATGGCGGGATCAAGTTCCTCTTTTCCCGGAGCATCAGCACCGATCGCATTGATGTGGGTCCCTTCAGAAATCCAGGCATCCATGATGATTGGACGGGTGGATGGCGTCGTTGTCACGAGGACATCGCAGTCGCACGCATGTTCAAGGGAGGCACTCCGGCAGTCAAGGGAATGGATGCCTGCGCAGAACTTTTCGGCATGGACAGGATTTCTGCTCCAGACCCGGACCTCCCCGACGGCGAGCGTGTGCCGGGTAGCCTCCACTTGTGCCAAAGCCTGTCTCCCGGTTCCGATTAATCCGAGAACGATCTCCTTCTTTGGAGAGAGGTATTTTGCTGCAATAGCACCTGCAGCTCCTGTCCTCATATCGGTCAGGGGTGTCGCGTTGATGACCGCTTCGGGCTTTCCGGTTGCAATATCGAGAATGACGGTGAGGGCCATGACGGTCGGAAGACCCCGTCCAGGGTTCTGCGGATGGACATTGACGATCTTTACCCCGGCGATGTTCTGGGAGGGAAGGTATGCGGGCATGGTCCTGAAATCCCCCGCCGGGAGGATAATATAGGTTTTCGGCGGCATCTGTACGAGACCCCGGCCGTGATCGGCAAACGCTGCCTCGACTGCATCATTCACCCGCTTCGGATCGAGTCCCCGTTCCGTGTCCGTCAGGTATCGCATACCCTTACATCCCTTTTCAGGGATTTATCACCTGCGATTGATAAGAGGGCCCGGAAAACACAAAAAAAGTCAGATAAAAAAATGCATGGTGGGACGGATGTCATCGCTGATCAGGAATAATCCATCTCTTTGAATGCTTTATCTGCAAGCTCTTTCATGCGGGCGGAGATCCTGCTCGATGAGGTATAATCGATATCCTTCATGGCGTTGGCAATCTCTGTTCCCAGAACGAAGATTGCATATTTGTGCTCCATCTTACTCTTGTGCTGCTGGTTGGGAGTGATCTTGAGTGCCGCATACTGGGAGAACCGGAGGTTCGGGTTAATGGACTCGAGATAACTTTTGACATCAAAGAGCATCTGGTGAAGCTGGATCAGCTCATCCTTGTGCACTGCTACCACATCCGGATTGAAACTTGGTGCAGGGAATGATAAATAATTTCGCCCGGGAGAAAACGGTGGGGATTATGACCCCATTTTCAGGAGCCTGACATTGACCGGGCGCTTGATGATCCCCTTGAAGTCCCGTGCAGAAATATATTCAAATCCCTTCGCCATGAGGCGGTCCAGGAGTCTCTGGTCGAGGGACCGGTCAATAACGAGGCCCGTCGCCGCCGGTTCGACCGATTCCAGGACCTTGTCAACCTCATCCGACTTTGTCTCGCGCACGATCGTGAGATCCTGCGAAAGGAACCGGGCAAGGCCATGCCCCCTGACATCCTCGATATGATCCCGGAGTGTCTGAGGGATACGGGACATGGTATCACGGGCCTGTTTTGCCGGTACTGAAGATTTTCCCGACTGCTCGCGACCTTCGCGTTCCCCGGATCTCCGGGATGACTTCAGGTCCTGGGGCAGTTCTGCGCTCTCTTCAAAATAATGTTCCCGGACATACTCAACCGGTACCTTGTTCCGAAGGGTTTTGATGACCTCCTTGCGGGTCATGTCCTCAACACTCTTTCCCCTTGGAGAGAATGCCACAAAATCGATATCCGCGACCTGAAGGAGTTCCCGCAGGATCAGCTCACCCCCGCGATCGCCATCAAAGAACGCCGTTGCTGTCTTCTTCTCGCAGAGATCGATAACCGTCCGGGGGATATTCGTGCCCTCGACAGCAACGGCATTCTTTATTCCGTACCGGAGGAGGTTGAGTACATCGGCCCTCCCTTCGACAATGATGATGGCATCCGAGTCCAGAACGTTCGGGCCGGCAGGGACCTTCTCCTCTCCAAGAGAGCCAATCTTCTCGATCCGGAGGCTCTGACGGACATCATCGAGCAGCTCGTTGCTGTCGATCGTCCCCTCGTCGAAACGCTCAATCAGGATCTCTTTTGCCCGGTCCACGATCTGCCGGCGTTTGGAAACCCTGATGTCTTCGATCGAATCGACAGTGACGTGGGCAACGCACGGACCGACACGATCGATCGTCTCGAGAGATGCCGCAAGGATTGCCGTTTCGGCACGGTCAAGGGATGTCGCGATGAGGATAGTGCCTGCTGTCTCTCCTTTTTTACTGACAATCTGGACGTCGATACGACCGACGCGTCCCGTCCTCTGGAGGTCCCTGAGATCGAGGTCTTCGCCGAGCAACCCTTCCGTCTGGCCAAATATCGCCCCTACGACGTCAGGTTTCTCGACCACCCCCTCCGCGGTGAGGTTGATGTGAATAAGGTACTTGGTAGTATCCGGTGAATACATGTAAACGCACCCCTATGGATCATAAGCCGTGAGAACTGCCCGATCATAGGTATATCTTTTTATATCACGTGTAATTATTTAAATTCTGGCGTCGTATCAGGAGGCGGATCATCCTCACGATTCAAGGTCGGAAATTCTCTGGATAATGTCGGATCTTGTCTTTCCGGTGATGAGAATTTTTTTCATGGAGGATGTCGCGCCGGACTGGATCTGCAGGGAGCTGGCGGGAACCCCGAGGACTTCTGCAATCATTGCAAGTACCGCTGCATTTGCCTTTCCTTTGGTGGCGGGATCGGATACTCTACAGAGAATTGTTCTTCTCCATGGGTTGTACCCTGCCGGAAAACGGTTCTGCCTGCTGCCGGCGGAAACCTCGATGGACAGGATCACCCCTCCGGCCGTTGCGAGAACGGCATCATCGATGCTTGCCATGGTATCGTTGTTCAGAAGAAGGGATGTTGCCCGGCACTAACGCACCGGGATCACGTGTGGCATTCTGCCGTTCATCACCCATGATTTAACCCATGCCGGGCAGTGCCTGTCGCGTAACCGGGTTGTCCCGTGGATCACTTCCAGCTTCTGCAGTCGATCACCCGGGGACCTATGGAAACGCCTGTGTCGGCACCATTTCAGATCGGAGTGCCGGATATTTATCTTTTCGCCCTCCCCAGCGAGTGACCCGATATCCCTGGCGCATAACCGTTCCCGGGAAACCAGCGGGGGGTTCCTGGGAAAAAATCCCCGTCTGAAAAGACGGGCTCGCCATCCATGATAACCTGCGACGGGAAGACTGCAGCCATGCCTTCGAAGGGAGTCCATCCGCAGCGTGAATGAAGGTTTTCTGCACGGACTTTCTCGGCAACTTTTGGAAACAGTGCAAAATCTGCCCGATCCCCCGGTGAAAACCCCGGCTTCTGAATCCCAAGGATCCTTGCGGGATTTTCTGACGTTTTTTCTACCAGGGACCGGGCCTGCAGGGTGTGATCCAGGACTTTTGCGACGAGGAGAGGCATCATGGTCTCGACCCCCGGTATACCGGACGGCGCATCAGAGAACGGCTCCTCCTTCTCCGCACGGGTGTGCGGGGCATGATCGGATGCGATGATATCAATCCTTTCCCAACGGCTGAAGAGTGCCTTTCGGGTTTTTTCCGTGCGGAGCGGGGGATTTACCTTTCCGTATGTTCCGTTTGAATCATGGAACGATTCCTGGGACAGGAGGAGGTGATGCGGCGTAACCTCGACGGTTTCGGTCCTGACAGAATCAACGGCACGACCTGAACTCAGGTGACAGAAATGAAGCCGGCAACGGGAATCGTTCAGATCCTGAACTGCCCGGATCGCTCCGATTTCTCCCTGCACCGGGCGGGATCTTCCATGACTGATGAGATCCGTACTCCCGATCCTGCTCACCGTTTCTGCATGGATGGTGACAAGCCCCCGGAGCCGGCTGATAGTCCTCAGCGAATCCGCGAGTACCTCCTCCGGAACAATTTCCCCGTAACTGGAAGGGCCGAAGAATGTCTCGCCGAAAGCCATCGCCCCGGCTTCCCACATGCGGCGGATACTGATTCCTTCTGAAAGAGCACTGTTGATGGCAAAATGGCAGGCTGAATGATCCCGGGCATCTTCGACACGGCGGGCGAAGATCTCCGGTGTTGAAAGGGGCGGGACAGTATTTGGCTGGTCGACAACAAGGGTCACACCTCCTGCAAGTGCACTCCTGCTGCCCGTAGCCCAGTCTTCTTTCTCTGCCTGTATCCCTCCCCGCATATGGACATGGATGTCGGTCGCGGCAGGGAGAACGAGATACCGGGAGCAATCGATCACCCGATCGCAGGAACGTGCTGATCCGATATGGGCGACGTGTCTTTCCT
>JAKLEQ010000038.1 GCA_022711635.1 Methanoregula sp.
GAGATCCTGAAAAAGCTGATCCTGAACTCCTGTAATGCATACCGGCTCGCTGCGTATTTCAAATCCCCGGCAATCAAGGGGGGTGTCCTGATGACCGATGCACAATGGGAGAAGGGAAGCATTGTCGTCGTTAAAACCGGTATCTGGTTTGTCTCCGCCGCAAAACAGATCTGCGTCCCGCTCCAGGATGCCGCGGAAATTACCCTTACCAAGACCGAGGTGCAGGGAAAGCAGACGGACATTGTCAGGATCGACCATGTCGACGCGGGGGAAGTCGTCGCAAGCCAGGTCCTCTGTCCGCTCTCAACACTGCAGGTTCTTTTCAATTTTTTAAAGGACGCCACCAAAGGCATGGATATGAAGGGCAACGAACTCGACGGGGTTGCCCAGCAGGTAGCCATGCTCATTTATTCCGGGATGGACTCCCATGCGATTGAGAATATGCTCAATATCCCTCACAAGCAGCTGGATGGGATCTATGACCAGATCATCGGTCTCGGTCTCGGAGAGGTCACGGCAATTCGCCGGGAGATCCAGCTCACCACGAAAGGTGTCCGGTACATCTCCGACGCAACGAAGACCCAGAAATAACTGTTTTCACCTCTGCATTGCTCCCAGCAAGTTCTTTATAAGGAAAGATCAAACGTATGCCTGATACCGCATGGGCAAAATTCTTATTGTTGATGACACCCTCTTCATGAGAACTCTTCTCAAAAATATCCTGTTTACCGGTGGTCACACGATCATTGGAGAAGCGGGCGATGGATCTGAGGCCGTGGAGAAATACAAGGAACTCAAACCGGATCTCGTTACGATGGATGTGGTAATGCCCAAAATGAACGGGATCGAGGCACTCAAGGCCATAAAAGCGCTCGATCCCGCTGCACGTGTTGTGATGTGCACCGCTGTCGGTCAGGAACAGATGGTCAAGCTCGCGATCAAAACCGGTGCACGCGGGTATATTGTCAAACCGTTCCAGGCGCCAAAAGTCCTCGAAGAAGTCAAGAATGTCCTCGCAACATGACTATGGCACGCGTTCTCATCGTCGATGATTCTGTTTTCATGCGGACAATTATACGGGACCTGCTGTCGAAAGATCCGGGACTTGAGATTGTCGGTTCCGCAACGGACGGCAACGACGCTCTTGAGAAGATTCGGGATCTGAAACCTGACCTTATCACCCTTGACATCGAGATGCCAAAAAAGACCGGCATCGAAGTCCTGCAGGAAATTGGGAAGAAGCCGAACCGCCCCCGGATCCTGATGCTCAGTACCCTTACGACCGAGGGTGCCGATATGACCCGTCAGGCAATCCGGCTCGGGGCTGACGATTTCATGCCTAAACCCAAAGATATTCCCCACGTTCGGGAAATTGGCGATGAATTGATCAGCAAGGTCAAACACCTCCTCGCACTCCCGAGAAGGGAACCGATCCATCATGTTGCAACCAAAAAGAAGGCGGCCGACCGCCTTGTCCTCATCGGATCGTCAGCCGGAGGTCCCCAGATGCTTGATGTCCTGCTCTCCGGATTTCCGGAAAACCTCGGTGCCGCAGTTATCGTAACCCAGCATATGCCCGTCGGCTTTACGGCGCCGCTCGCAGACCGGTTCGACCGTCTCTGTCCCCTGCCGGTCAAAGAGACCGAGAACGGGGATGTCCTCGAATCCGGAAAGATCTATGTCTCTAAAGCTGGTTTTCATACGATTGTCAGCGGGTATCTGGCCGAAGGCTGCAGGACCGGGCGCCTTGTCCATTCGTCAGCGCCCCCAATCCATGGCGTAAGGCCGGCCGTAGACAAGACGTTTGAATCCGCAGCACAGGTTTTCGGAAAAAATATAATATCGGTAATCCTGAGTGGCATGGGGAACGACGCCGGAGAAGGTGCCATGGCTGTCAAGAAAGCGGGGGGAACGAGTATTATCTGCGACGAAAAGGACTGCCTTGTTTATGGAATGGCACGTTCAGCGATCAATCATGATGCCGTAGATTCGGTCCTTCCCTTAAACCGGATTGC
Source organism: Methanoregula sp. (assembly GCA_022711635.1). Taxonomy (GTDB): domain Archaea; phylum Halobacteriota; class Methanomicrobia; order Methanomicrobiales; family Methanospirillaceae; genus MVRE01. The sequence goes on from JAKLEQ010000038.1 coordinate 2,016, forward strand.
AGAGCAGATTTCACGATCGGTAAACCGAATGGAGGGTACCTGTGTCTGAATTCGAAGCATATCGGAGCCTCTTTGTCGCTGAGTCAAGGGAGAACCATGAAAATCTGGTAAAGAACCTTCTTATCATAGAGAAAGGTTCCGATCCTGAAGCCATTGGCGAGATCTTCAGATCGATCCATACCCTCAAAGGCGCATCAGCATCCATGGGTTTCGCCCATCTTGAGCACCTCTGTCACACCATGGAGGATGTCTTCCAGCTGATCCGGAACGGGTCTGCGGCGATGACGCAGGATCTTGGAAACCTCCTCCTCTCCTGCAGCGATATGATTGAGGAGATGCTCGATGATATCGAGGGCGGGGGGGATTCGTCTTCGTTAAACCCGGAAGAGAATATTACTGCCCTGAAAGCATGGCTGGGGGGGCAGCAGTCCGGATCTCCCGCGGCCGGAGCGACACCTGCCGGTAAGAACGTTGTTACAAAAGCGGCAGCGGCGGCAGAAAAATCCGGAAAATCTTCCCCTGAACCAGAACAGCCGGCAGCAATTCCGGGCGATTCCCGCCCGGTCTTTGATATCCGGATTATCGTTGCGAACGAGTGTCTCATGAAAGATGTCCGGGCGCTCCTCGCCGTCAATAACCTGGAATCCCTGGGAACCATTCTTTTCTCAAATCCCACGAAAGATCAGCTCGATGAAGGGACCTGCGATGGGACAGTTCTCGTCCGGATCGCAAGTGATGCGGGGGAGGATGCCCTGAAGACCGCGGCACAGGGATCTGAGATCGCTGCTGTTGAGATTGCCCCCGCGGGAACCCCCGTGTCTGAGGGAACGGCGGCATCTCCTGTTGGACCCTCACCAGCAAACGGTGGCGAGAAGTCAGGAACGCCGAAAGCTGCAGCCCCGGTTCAGGACAAAGCCCGCGAAGTAAAAAATCTCCGTGTCGATATCCACCAGCTCGATCACATCATGAATCTCGTCGAGGACCTTGTCATCAACCGCGGACGCCTCAAACAGATAGCTGACGAGCACAAGATCAAGGAGATGGACGAGGCTATCGGCATGGTCGAGCGGTCGGTTGCCGACCTCCAGAACCTGATGATGACGATCCGGATGATCCCGCTGAACCACATCTTCAACCGGCTTCCCCGTGTTGTCCGCGACGTTGCACAGTACGATGGAAAGGAAGTCGAGTTCGTCATCGAAGGCGGGGATACTGAACTTGACCGGAGCGTCATGGATGGTTTGAACGATCCCCTCCTCCACCTTATCCGTAACGCTGTCAACCACGGGATAGAAGCCCCTGATGTACGGGAGAAGGCAGGAAAACCCCGGAAGGGATTCGTGCGTTTGTCCGCCCACCGGGACCGGGACAATGTGATCATCGAGCTCTCGGATGACGGTGCCGGTATCAACGTTGAAAAGGTCAAGAATAAGGCAGTTGAGAGAGGTCTTATCTCGAAGGAGCAGGCGGCTGGTCTGAATACGGATGACGCGATCGAACTCCTCTTTCAGCCGGGGTTCTCTACTGCAGACAAGATCACCGATATCAGCGGCCGCGGCGTCGGACTGGACGTAGTCCGGCGGGCCATTGAATCTCTCAAGGGGACGGTCAGGGTTGAATCGACCATGGGTAAAGGCTCACGGTTCGAACTCCTGCTCCCGCCGACAATGGCAATCGTCGACGTCATGATTGTCCGGATCAGTGGAAAGAGAGTTGCGATCCCTATCAACAGCATCATTGAGGTGGCCAATTTTCAGAAAGATGCGACGCACCAGATCGGGAAGAACGAGACAATCCTGCTGCGCGAAGAGGTTATCCAGATCAGCCGTCTCGATGATATGTTCGGGAATTCGTCCGATTGCACGGTCCTCGTCGTTGTGCAGTACCAGAAGAGAAAATGTTCCGTACCTGTCGATGTCGTTGAGGGGAAACAGGAAGTTGTCGTCAAACCCCTTTCAGGATTCATCGGGAATATCCGGGGAATCAGCGGGCTGACCATTCTTGGCGACGGGGATGTTGTCCCGGTCCTTGATGTCAACACCATGATGTAGGAGAACGAGCTATGAGTTTGTCAGATATCCAGAAAGATGCATTGCAGGAACTGGGAAATATCGGTGCAGCGCACGCGGCAACCACGCTCTCCCAGATGCTGAATAGTCCGGTTGAGATGAGTGTTCCAAAGGTGATCGCCGTCGATATCGCAAAACTTTCCGAATATATTGGTGAAGATCCTTCGGCCATGGTTGCCTTCGAACTCCAGGGCGAGATCCCTCATGGCGGCTACGTCATCTGGTACCTGTCCCGCGATTCGGCGATTCGAATCACCAACACGATGCTCGGGATGACCGATACTGACCGACCGTTCAACGAGATGGATGAGAGTGCTCTCCGGGAGGTCGGAAACATCATGGTCTCCGCTTATCTCGACGGGACGGCAGAACTCCTCGGGTTTGTCATGCTCCCATCTCCCCCGTCACTTGTCATCGATATGGCCCACGCAGCAATGCAGTCGCTGATTGCCCAGATGGCTGAGGAAATTAATGAAGTGTTCCTTTTCAGGACCGACCTCACCTGCCTGGAACACAAGATTGACAGTGACATTATTCTCATGCCGGAGAACAGTTCACTCCATAAGATGCTGAACCTGCTCGAAGAGATGATGAAACCCCCGGTATGATCGTAACGACCATGACAGATCCCTTCGTCCAGACGGACCCGACTGCAATGATCGGTATTGGTGAATACCGGGTAGGCTCGTTCCGGATGGCGTCGATCGGTCTTGGATCCTGCATCGGCCTGACACTCTTTAGCCCGGAACAAAAGGTCGGTGCGATGGTTCATATCATGCTCCCCGAGAGTTCCGGCCGCACGGACCGGCCCGGCAAGTATGCCGATACTGCAATCCCCCTCCTCCTGAATGAACTCTCCACGCTGGGTGTACGGAAGGGTTCGATTATCTGCAAGATCGCCGGCGGAGCGACAATGTTCGAGGCATTCTCGGCTTCCATGAATATCGGTCAGCGGAATATCGAACGGGTGAAAAAAATCCTTGCGGAACAGAACCTGCGGCTGGTCTCAGAGGATGTCGGGGGAAAGATGGGGCGGTCCGTCTATTTTACCCCTCAGGAAAACGGAAAGGTACTGGTCAGGTTGGCAAATGGTTCGAGCAGGGAGATTTAATCCCGTTCTTCTTGTTCTGGGTCTCGTTCTTTCTGTCGCTATTGTTCCGGCGGGTTCTGCGGCGACCGTGGCCGATCAGGTATCGCTGCGGCAAACGCCGGCGATTCCGGATATCCAGCTCTTCATCCCTTCTTCTGGCTCCATCCACAGCACCCAGGTCCATGATGCAATCAACGGGAAGGACGGTCTCGTCCTCTTTGCAACAAGCTTCGGGTTATCGGAGTACAACGGCAGCTGGAGCACTCGTCATCTCACCCGATCTGACCTGCGTTTTTCCCTCCTGGATGATTTTATCACTGCACTGGAATATGACCATGAGGGCAACCTCTGGATAGGATATGCGGAAGGAATTCAGGTCGATAACGGGAGCGGATACCAGACAATCCGTGACCAGCAACTGTTGAAAAGTCTCCGGATTAAGGATTTCCAGCGGTGGGGGGATACGATGTGGGTAGCTGCCGGAAACTCGGGAATTCACCGGTTTTCCGGAGGCAACTGGACATGGTTCAAACCGATGTCCAGCCACGGGCCCGGTTTTTATGAGATCGACAGCATGGCGCTGGATCCCAGGAATGACGTGCTGTATGTTGCCACCGAGGACAAGGGGATCTGGCAGGTGACAAACGCTTCGGACCGGATCCTGTTTGAACGTATCGATACGTCAGAACAGGTACCGGCCCCCGTCCTCCATGTCCGGCGGAGTCCGCTCGGTGGTGCGTATTTCTTTGACCGGGAGACGATTACCTGGTATTCCCCTGAGCATGGATGGAGACACATTCTCTCGATATCAGACCTGCAGACAGAAAGGACGGTCATCAACGACATTGAGGTTGCACCTGATGAAACCCTCTTCATCGGTACGGACAATGGTATCTTTATCTGGAAAGAGACAGTGATAAAACGGATCGCGCGTTTTGAAGGGACCGGATCCTCTGCAGTCATCACATGGCTCTTCCTTGACGCGGAAAACCGGCTCTGGTTCGCAACCCAGGGAAATGTCGGATTTTATTACGCTCTTGAAACGGTTCTTCCAATGATTACCATCCAGATCCCGGAATACTCACCGGAAACGACAATCACTTCTGGTAGTATACCGGAATCTGTCCCCGAACCATCCATGGGTACACAGGCTCCGGGGGACGGTTACCCCGCAGGTGTCCCGCAGGAACCAACCATCCTCGATCGCCTGATTCAATTCCTGTCCGGGCTCATTCCAGGATAAGGGGGAACTCCGGTTGGCGGACTTGCGGGATTAAGAGACACCCGCTATTGGAACGGGAATTTTCCCCGGATGACCTCGCTGCAGTAGTTCCCGATCGAATCGAAAAGGGTCATTTTCGCAGCGTTCCGTCGCTGTTCATCACCGGATGCGACGTCTTTTGCAAGGTAACGAAGGGCAGATACATAGTACCCGAGATACGGGTAATGTTTTTCGATCTCGGCAAGCCGTCCCGGTGCATCCTGGGTATCGTTGTTCAACAACTCATATTCAAAGTCATAGAGTTCGAGAATCTGGGATGGCATCCCCTTGGTGACAGCGAGTTTCCGGAAACTGTGAAACGTGATCTTTTTCGTCGTCAGTAATGAAAGATTCAGCCCGAGAAGGACCGGTTCAAGGCTGTCGGGATATCGCTTCAGGAGATGGTTGACGATCCCGGCAGCCCCGCCGATATCTTTTGTCTCTATCCGGGAGTAATACATTTCGCGGAGTACATTGATGTCGTCGAAGAAACGTTCTGCCCCGATAGCGAGAAGGCGTTGTCGCATCCCGCTGTTCCCGGTCGCCTTCGTTTTCTCAAGGCCGATGGTGACGAACCATGGTTCGTGAGGGTACCATTCGAGTGCAAGGAAGAGGATCTGCCAGAATACCGTATCGAGAAACGAACTATCCCCCAGATCCAGCTGGGGCAGTTTCTGGAGAGGCGGTTTCTTCCGCGAAAGGTCCAGCATCTTCTCCCGTGCCAGAAGTTCCATCTCACCCGGCTTTGCGCCCGCACCCTTTCCGGCAGAAGACTCCGGGCCCGAGAGCGAATAGTAACAGAACGCAACGGCAGTACCGAGCATCACATCGAGATTCCAGAAATTTTTCAGATATTCCAGGGCATCCCCGTAATTGCCGCTCTTTAAGAGTTTCAATCCGACAACAATATCGATCCCGCGGCGGGCATTCTGGCAGCGTTTTACCCGGGTGGCGTTCTGGATGATATTTTCGATCCGTGCAGGGTCGACCACCGGACCGGCATCAAGGATCCTGAAGGTGATACTGTCAATAAAGGCGTCAAATTGTTCATCGGAAAGGTTCGGGAAAGAATTTTCGAGAGCGGAGACAACATGGGAGAAAAAGACCGGCAGGTTGGCGTCGACCTTCCCGGTATTCTTATCGATATACCCGAAAAAGTCCTTTTTCAGCAGGTTGACCTTATTGTAAACGACTGCGTCAGAGAGTGTCTCTCCCCTGACCATACAGACAGATAGAACGCCATGATAATAAAATAACCGATATTTTTCGGCGTTTTTTATGCTTCGTCGGCAGTATAGTAGTAATATTCTCCGCCCGCCTTCTGCTCGCGGTCGAGAAATGATTCCGGCTTATTGATCCGTGGCCTGCCGGTCTGGTCGCGCCGGAAGGTGACATCCAGGACTTTGAGGAACCGGTTCATGCCCGTCCGCATATCGAATGGTCCCGCGGCAATTCCCCTTGTACCGGGCTCTCCTTCGAAAACGAGGATCCGTTCGCTGATCATGTCGATGACATAAATGTCATGGTCAATGACGAGGATCCCTGCCTCTTTTCCTTCGGCAAAATGCTTGATGAGCCGGGTAACCTTCACCCGCTGCTCGACATCGAGATGGGCGGAGGGTTCATCGAGGACATAGAGATCCGCATCGCGTGACAGGCATGCGGCGATTGCAACTCTCTGGAGTTCTCCGCCTGAAAGGGTGTCGAGGCTGGACTGGAGGATTGGCTGGAGGGTGAGGCTCTCAACAATCTCGTGCTGGTAATGGGATGTGTCGAACCGGGTGGTAATTGACCGCAGGAACATCTCGACCGTATCCGTACTGTCCCCTTTGATATACTGCGGTTTGTAGGAGACTTTCAGGGAGGTCTCGATCGAACCTGTGTCAGGTTTCTCAACCCCGGCAAGGAGTTTTGCAAAGGTGCTTTTTCCGGTCCCGTTCGCACCGACAACCCCGAGGACTTCGCCGCTCCGGATCGTGCCGCCACTGACCGTCAGGTGGAACGCGGGATACTTTTTCGTCATAGCCGGAATGGCGGCAAGATCCAGTCGCGAGGATCCCTTCTCATGCGCCCGTTTCTCAAAGACGACCTGTGTCTCGCGGAACCTGACATTCTCTTCGGCAAGGTAACCGTCGAGATACTGGTTGATGCCGACCCTCACGCCCTTCGGACGGGTAATAATACCGAATACCGAGGGCTTGCCGTATCCGACATGGACGGTATCGGCGAGCATATCGAGAATTGCAAGATCGTGTTCGACAATCACGACAGGGTGGGACACCGAGAGATCACGGATAAGTTTTGCCGCAGCTATCCGCTGATAAATATCCAGAAACGGCGTGATCTCATCGAAGAAGTAGAAGTCTGCCGAACGTGCCAGACAGGCAGCAATCGCGACCCGCTGGAGTTCGCCGCCCGAGAGCGATCCAATCTGCTGGTCCATGATGGCATTGAGCCGGAGCGCGGGGATAAGATCCCCAAGTTTTCCCCTCTCATCCGTTTTCCTGAGCAGATCCCCGACTGTTCCGGTAAACATTTTGGGGATGTAATCGATATACTGGGGCTTTGTGGCGACCTTCATCTCCTTCCTGGCAACGGTCTGCAGGTAATCGAAGAGTTCCGTTCCTGCATACTGTTTCAGGATCTCCTCCCAGGCAGTCTCAGCATCGAAATTCCCAAGGTTGGGCCGAAGCTGGCCGGACAGGACGCGGATCGCCGTGCTTTTCCCGATCCCGTTTGCGCCGAGGATACCGGTGACCTTGCCTTCAACCGGGATTGGGAGGCCGTAGAGTGCAAAACCATTCTTCCCGTACCGATGGGTGGGGTGCTCCAGTTCCTCGGGAAGGCTCACAATATCGATCGCATCGAAGGGGCATTTCTTGATGCAGATGCCGCAACCAACGCAGAGCTCCTCGGAGATGAACGCCTTCCCGTCTTCCCCGAGCAGCACCGTCTCGTCACCGGTCCGGACCCGGGGGCAGTAGGTGATACACTCGGTGCCGCACTTCCTGGCATGGCACCGGTCCTTGTGAACGACAGCAATTCGCATGGATTTCCCTTTTGATCGTCAAAGCCGCTCAGGCAACGGCTGTCGCGGACGAGAGGAGGATCGCCCAGGTCATGAACCAGAGGGCAAAGGTCATGAATCCCTGGTAAAACCAGTCCTTGCCTCCCAGTTTTTCTGTGTTGATGCCGGCAATCATGAAGACATGTTTCTGGATGACGATCGCAGCAAGCATGAGCATGAACGCCAGGAGACCGTTGTTCTGGAGACCATTTGCGTCGGGAGATCCTCCCGAATAAAAGGAAAGGACACCAACAAACATCCCGAGCAGGCACGCGATCAGCGTCCGCTTGATCCGGCCGATATGCTCCTCCCGCTTCTCCTGCTGCGTCTTCTGCTTCTTGGTCAGTTGCGGCTGTCCCGCAGGCTCCCCGTCGCTCATGCCTCTCACCAGTAGTCTTATTTTTTAGTGCGCAAGCCATAAGTACGTTGGTATACCGATGGCAACCCAGACCGGCATGAGCGGGATCGACGTGAAGGCGATTGTGGCTGAACTGGGAGCGAAGCTGCCGCTCTGGGTCGATAAAATCTACCAGTTTGATTCCCGCACGCTCGGGATCAGGCTGAACGGTGAGAATCACGCGAAATATCTCTTCCTCATTGAAGCCGGTCGGAGGGCTCACCTCGTAAAGGGGATGCCGGAACCCCCGAAGAACCCGCCGCCATTTGCGATGCTGCTCCGGAAATACCTGTCCGGGGGAAAAGTCCTCTCCGTGCGACAACAGGGTCTGGAGCGCCTCATCATCCTCGAGATTGGCAAGGGCAGTGCAACCTACCGCCTGATCATCGAACTCTACGATGACGGCAACGTGGTCCTTGCCGATGCAGAAAACCGGATCATCCGGCCGCTCGTGTCGCACCGGTTCAAGGACCGGGAGGTCGTTGCCGGCGTCCCCTATCTCCTGTCGGAAAACGATCCGACAGCCTCGCCGGAGCAGTTTGCCTCTTTTTTAAGGAACGACGACCGTGATCTCGTCAGGGCTCTTGCCATCGGGTGCATGTTCGGCGGGACCTATGCCGAATACATCTGCCGGATGGCCGGTATGGAGAGATCCTTTCCGGCAAAAGCGGCAGATCCTGGTCCCCTGTATGCTGCGATCCGGGATCTCTTCGACCGGGTGCTGCATGACCGCCATCCCGTCTTAACTGAGAAGAACTGTGAACCGGTCGTCGCACTTGATGGTGAGAGAAACCTGGTTGCCGGGCATTTTTCCTCCTTCAACGAGGCATTGGACGCTTTCTATCCGATGACGAAAGCGGCTGTCGTCAAGGCACAGAAAGAGAAGATCCCGAAAAGCGAGTTGATCCGGCGGCACCAGCTCGCGGCAGTGAAGAAATTCGACAGCAAAATCGACCGGGCGGAGAGGATCGTCGCAGCCATCTACGAGAACTATCCGCTGGTTGCCGATGTTATTGCGACACTCTCGAAAGAGAGTGCGCGACGTTCCTGGCAGGAGATTGCGGGCATCCTGAAAAAAAATCCTGTCGGCATGGCGGCGAAGATCCGATCCATCCACCCGGAGAAAGCTGCTGTCGAGCTCGACCTTGGAGAACCGGTGATGATCTTTGTCCATGATGGCGTCGAACAGAATGCAGGGCGCTACTACGACGAGATTAAAAAATATAAACGGAAGAAAGAGGGCGCCCTTGCTGCAATGGCGCGGCCGGTCGCCCAGCGGAAGGCACGGCAGCAGGAGATCACCCCGTTGAAAAAACAATGGTATCACCGGTTCCGCTGGTTCTTCACATCCGATGGCGTTCTCGTGCTTGGAGGCCGGGATGCCGGGCAGAACGAGGAACTGGTCAAGAAATATATGGCCGGTGGCGACACGTTCGTTCACGCGGATGTCCATGGTGCGAGTGTCGTGATCGTGAAGGGGAAGACAGACCGGATGGATGAAGTTGCGCAGTTTGCGGCATCGTTCTCCGGTGCCTGGAAGAGCGGGCATTTCTCTGCCGATGTCTTCTCCGCCCGACCCGACCAGGTGAGCAAGACCCCGGAGCACGGGGAGTATGTGGCGCGGGGATCCTTCATCGTCCGCGGTGAGCGGACGTACTACCGGAACATCCCTCTTGGTGTCGCCATCGGCCTGCAGATCGAGCCTCAGGCTGCGGTGATCGGCGGTCCCCCCTCCGCAGTACGGGAGCGGGCGAAGATTGTTGTTGAGCTCAGGCCCGGGCAGTTCGAACCCAACGATGTGGCAAAGAAGGTTCTCCGGCTCATACGGGAGAAAACCGGGGATGACGAATTCAAAGGAATAAAGTCGGTGCTGAACAGCGATGCCGTCGCAGCCTTCGTCCCGCCCGGCGGTTCAGACATCTCAGGTGAAGTATGAAGGCAGAAAAGGGGGAGATGCGGGACGGGTACGGGGAGATCCGGTTTCTCCCGGAGACGCTCGACGACTTGTGGCACCTGCAGCACCTGATCGCCCCCGGCGACCTCGTATTCGCAACGACGCTGCGGAGTTGTGAATCGTCTGCGGATAAGATCCGCCCGGAGAAGGCGGAGAAACGACCGGTCAGGCTCGGGATCCGCGTCGATAAGGTTGAGTTCTCGGTCCATGGCGTCCGCCTGCGGATCAGCGGGATCATCGAGCACGGGGTTGACATGGGATCCCACCATACCCTCAATGTCGAGACAGGCTGCGAGATTGCCGTGATCCGGCGCTGGCGTCAGGTCGACCTCGAACGGATTGATCGTGCTGTAAAGGCATCGGTCCATGGTGTTATCCATATCCTTACGATCGAGGAGGGTGAAGCGGAACTCTTTCGTCTCCGGCAGTACGGGCCCGAGAGCATCGTGTCCGTCCAGCAGGGAAGCGGGAAAGATGCCGGGCTGAATACCCGGCAGGCATTCTTCGACCAGCTGGCGGGTCACTGTGCAACCATCACCGGCCCCCTCATCGTCGCCGGCCCGGGATTTGTCAAGGACGATTTTGTAAAGTACCTGAAGGGGAAAGATCCTGCACTGGCATCCCGCATCCTCGTCATCGAGACCCGCCGCATCGGGCGTGGTGCGGTACAGGACGTCATCGGGCTGGGGGCGATCGAGAAACTGGTCGGCGACCTCCAGCTTTTACGGGAAGTCAGGCTCATGGACGACGTGCTGCTGCGTATCGCCCAGGACGGCGCTGTCGCGTACGGGATTCGCGAGGTGTCCGAGGCGGTTGAGTTTGGGGCGGCCGAGCAGGTCCTGCTCACGGACACCCTTCTGCGGGACCCTGCGGTCGGGCGGCTCCTTGAGAAGGCAGAGGGGATGCGGGCTGCGGTTATCGTTTTATCCGGTTCCTTTGAGCCCGGCGAGCGGCTTGATGCCCTCGGGGGTATTGCGGCACTGTTACGGTATAAAATCTGACCGGAAACCCCGTTCGGCGCCGCGCAATGAAAAAGGGAGAGTTCATCCGAACCGTCCCTCCACTTTTGTTAGAGCATATAGCGGATCCTGTCCCTCCGTTTCCTCCTCCCGGCAAACCAGATAATGATGAGGGCGATAACCGCAGTGCAGATCACTAGGAAGTATTGCACCAGGATTTTTCCCATCCATGCAATGATGTTGACAAAGATATCCACTGCAGTGGAAGGCGGCGGGGATGGTGTGGCTATGGTTTCTGGGGCGGATGGTGTTGCCCTGGCGGGGGAGACGGTTGGGTTTTGT
>JAKLEQ010000039.1 GCA_022711635.1 Methanoregula sp.
ACCGGGCACTATGGTTGTCGTCATCTTCTCGGACGTCCACGCCGATGCGGGTGCGCTTGCAACAATGCGGACATGCATCGGGAACCCGCGGTTTGCCGAACGGTTCGGGAAGATCGACCTCCTTGTCAACCTCGGCGACCTCCTCCACCGGGGGGATCGCCCGAAGGAAACGCTGGAAGCGATCCGGGATCTCTCCACCAGTTACCGGCTCGCCTCTCTCCTCGGTAACCATGACCACGCCTTCCTGACGGGTCTTGCGGTCTCCGGCAGCGATACCACCAGTCTCTACCGGCACGAACAGCTCCGCAATTCCCCGCTCCTCTCCCTGTTTGACGGGATGCCCGTGGAATATGTGGAGAACGGGATGCTCTTCGTCCACGGCGGGCCCATGGAACTCGGGACCTCGACGCTCCGGCAGAAATTCTGGCAGCGGCTCGGGCGGGAGCCGGGCGACACGTACGCCGGGTATTACTATACCCCGGAGATGGCGTTCGCGGTCTTAAAGGAACGCAACCTGCGGTTCCTCTGCTGCGGCCACCAGCACACGAGCCTCTGCTGCAGGAATCCCGAAGGGATCGGGGTGCGGCCCTGCCGGCTCGATTATGTCCCGGTGACGCCCCCGGTACGGGATGCGGGGGGGCTTTATGAGGCACGCGTCCTCCTGGATTCTCCTGCAATCCTCCGGGTCGGGGCCTGCCATGGCGACACCCCGGAGTTTGCCTGCACCGATTTCAAGACATTCTCCTTCCTCCGGATTGCCTGACCGGGCCGGATCGGCAAACGGCGCGACCGGTTTTTCATTCTGGCCAGCTCCATTCCGTCGGTCATAACAGAATGCTTTTATACTAATACCACGCAGTGGTTATCATGCCTCGTACAGGGGAGGGTCGATCGATCCGGATCGACCCTGAAGTGTATGAGGCGCTGCTGGCATTGAAGCACGGAAAGATGACCATCAGCGACGTGATCGCCCAGTTGTTGCATGAATGCTACGGCTGGCAGACGGAATTCCCCGCGAGCCAGCGCGACCTGGAAGATTTCACGTGAAAAAAAAACGGACACTCCAGTCCAGGTGATGCATCATACGTTCCATGTACCGGGAAGAGAACCTTACCCGCGATGTCCTGCACCGGCTGATCGAACGGATGGATGAAGATCTCATCGCACCGGACGAAGCCGAGTACACGGAGAGGTAAACGTCCCTGCACTGCTGCTACCCTCGCGGTGCCGGGGACGGGCTATCAGGATACGAAACCTGCACGTCGCCTCCAACAATCCCTACCAGCGTTTTTTGCAGTTGTTCCCTGACCGGCGGGATCGCCTTTTTCAGGTCTTCATGCCACTGCCGGAGATCGGCTGCAGCCTTCTTCTCTTTTGCAAGGGATTCGAAGAGCTGGTTCATCTCGCCCATCAGTTCAACGTGGCGCAGGATGACGGGATGCGCGGCAAACGCGCGGCCCGCGGCATCGCAGCGGGAGGACTGGTCGGCATAGCACGTGCAGAGGTCCCGGATCGCAGCAGTGAACTCCTCCTGTGATGCGTAGAGGCCGCGTTCCTCCTTGTTCTTGAGCACGACCTCCCCTGCATCGATCATGCGACGTGCCGGGAGGTAGGCAGCATCGAGGGTTGCAACGAGATCGCCGCAGTCCGGAACACCGTGATCCGACAGGATCGCGATCGCCTTTGCGATCACCCGTTCGTCTAAAGACTTCTGCTGCCGCCGTGCCACTTTCTCGGCCTTACGGAGCACGTGGGACGCGGTCATCGAGAGGGCGGAGTACCGGTGCACGGTCAGGTCGCGGGCTTTCTTCAGACCGGAAATCGCCTCCTCCTGTTCCCGCAGGTCCTTTTCTGCACGACGCTGTTCAAGGTCCGCGGAGTCCCGTTCGAGTGCGGCAATCCTTTCGTTGATCTCCCGGATGCGCAGGTCGAGCCGCTCTCCCTTCTCCGCGGCTCTCTTCGAATCCTCGTACATATCCACCAGTGCATCATGGAGTTTTGAGGCTTCCGCAACCTGCGTCGTTACCTGGCGATAGGCCTTGAACGGCTCGTTCATCGTATTGATCCCGCGGCCGATGATGGCAACGCAGGACTCGACAGATCTCATCTCTTCGGGAAAGACCGTCTTGAGGTACTTGCCCTGCCCCCGGGCACTGTTGATGCAGGCTTTCAGCAGTTCCGCTGCTGCCGCATAGAACGCCTCGGGCTCATCGGGGAGGGGTTTTTCGAGCGCCCCGTGAATCGCCTTGAAGTACTGGGGCAGGGACTTCTTTGCGATACTCTTTAATTTCGGGTGAAGGTCTTCGTTGAACTGGGCTGCCAGCAGCTCCTCGACGACATGCGAGAGCTCGGATGCGGCCGCGCGGATCTCCTCGCGCTCTTTCTTTGTCGAAGCCTCCAGCAGGTCCTCCGCCTCGGTCCTCCGCATGTCGAGCCAGGCAGGGATCTCGCCGAACGCGATCGCAAGGGATCTCTTCTCCTCCTCACCGAAGATGTTTTTCAGGAATTTCAGCATGCTGCGTTGCCTCCCCCCGCACCATTCTCCCCGGAAACGGGACGCCCCGTCTCACGCTTCCCCATCATCCCGGGCGATCTGGCGGAGGCGTGCGACACCGTCGATCTCGTCCAGGACGTCGACGACCGGCGCCGGCACGAGGCGTTTCCATACCTTCCCGTTCAGCATCCGTTTCCGTATCTCGGTACCCGACCGGGTCCTGCGCTCGTACATCGCGGGGGACTTTACCGGTACGCCGGCTTCCGTGAAGAGCCGGACCACGAGCGGGTTGCTGGAATAGCAGAGGTCGAAGGGCGGGGTCATGGAGAGGACGTGGGAGACCCAGAGCGCGTTGCGCTTGATATCCTCGATCGGGATGACGTAGAATGGGCAGGAGAGCCCGGCGAGCGACCGGGTGATCATAAGTACGCGCTCTCCTGCTGTGAACGGATTATCGAGCGTGTGGGAGATCTCGGCGCTCCCGATGCCGATAACGATCTCGTCCACTTCCTTGGCGATCTGTTCGAGGACGTACTGGTGCCCCTCGTGGTAGGGCTGAAACCTCCCGATGTAGAACCCCCGTTTCATGATCCCTTCCTCTCTTCCGCCCCGAGCGCTGCGACCCTGGCGGCAAACGCGCCGGCCGTGAACCCTGCATCGATATTGACGACCGCAACGACCGAGCAGGACTGGAGCATGCTCGCGAGTGCGGCCCTGCCCCCGCCCATGTAGCCGTAGCCGGTACTGACCGGGACGCCGATGACCGGCCGGTCGACGAGACCAGCGACAACCGCGGGGAGCGTCCCCTCCCGCCCGGCACAGACGATGAAGGCATGGGCACCGAGCAGGGGTTTTAAGGCCGGAAAGAGCCGGTGGATGCCTGCCGCTCCGACATCATATGCGGTGAAAACCATGCTGCCCATCTCCTCCGCAATAACCTTCGCCTCCTCAGCGACCGGGATATCTGAAGTCCCTGCGGTGATCACAGCGACAATCCCACCGTTCTTTCCGGCCGGTCTTCCGTCCGAGACGACGAGCACCCGGCCCAGCTCGCGGTGATCGACCGTCATCCCCCTGCCCGCGGCACGTTCCGTGACCTTTGCTGCCTGCTCGGGCGTGATACGCGTGATAATGCAGCGCCCCGCGTTTTCGGCATGGGCGAGCGCGATCTCCGTGAGCTGGTCCGCGTCCTTGCCTTCCGCGAGGACGACCTCGGGCATGCCGCATCGTACCGATCTCCCGAGGTCGAGGTTCGCAAACTCGCCCACCCTCTCGATACGGAATCCCTCGATCTCGCAGGCAGCGTCATCAAGCGAGATCGCGCCGTCGCGGTACCGCTGCAGGATCCCGGCGAGGGTGGGGTTGGCGGGCATACTGGAACAATACAGATATGGGACGCCCTCTAATAATACGTTAATTCTCATGAGCTACCTGATCCTGGTCGCAGCATTCGGGCTCGCCGCGGTCGTTTTCCTCTGGCTGCGCGACGCACGGATCTATTACCGCACCGGCCTGCCCGGGTACCGGAGCGCCGCGTACTGGGGCGTGCCCTATACCGCACTGGCATTCCTCGGGTTCCAGATCACCTATTTTGTGCCGGAATTCGAGATCCTCGGCCTCGGTTTCATCCTCCTCGCCATCTACCTCCAGACCAACCGGAAAAAAGAGAGGATCTGGACAAATGAGAGCACGATGGAGCGGTTCTTAGGGAGCGTGCCGGTAAGGAGAGAGAAGGCGAGGAAGTAGCAAAAATCCATTTATTTGAATTTGGACGAGATCGCACCCCCTGAGGGTCGGGGCGACGCCTTTTAAATTCTAACGAATTTCTCGAATCCGTCATCGCCGATGCGACAACGAATACTCACCGGGTCGCGCCTGTGCAGGGAATTATTAAAAAAATTATTACGGGGCGCTCTATGCCCTTTGCAAGATATTCTGAGATATCGCAATGCGCCCCCGCCCCCTGGGGGGGCAGGGCTGGCGCAAGGGGGCACCCCTTCTCCACTTTCACCCCACCCCAGCGAAGATCAAAATAAGGGGGTGCTCACATACAGGATAAGGACAACATACCATGCTCCAGAAGCCCCGGGGGACACGGGATTTTTTACCGGAAGAGATGGAAGCGCGCCGCAGCGTCGAGGCAACAATGCGCGAAGTCGGGCGACGCTGGGGATACCGCGAGGTCTGTACGCCGGAGTTCGAGGACCTCGACCTCTTCACGCTCCGCTCGGGCCCGGGCATCATCGAGGAGATGTACGTCTTCGAGGACAAGGGCGGGAGGAAACTCGCGCTGCGCCCCGAAATCACGGCTGCCGTGGTCCGGATGTACGTGAACGAGGCGAAGGTCGCGCCCAAACCGATCCGGTGGTGCTACTTTGCCGACTGCTTCCGGTACGAGCGCCCGCAGAAAGGGCGGTACCGGCAGTTCTGGCAGTTCGGCGTGGAGCTGATCGGTGCGGACAGTGCTGCTGCCGACGCCGAAGTGATCATGGTCGCCGCCGGGATGCTGAAAGCGACCGGTGTCACCTTCGAACTGAAGGTCGGGCACCTCTCGTTCATGAAGAACCTGGTAAAAGATCTCGATCCCATCCTGCAGCGCAGGGTCATGGCCCACCTCGACAAGAAGGATTTCGACGGGCTGTCGGCAACGCTCTCAGAGACCGGGAAGTCGGATCTCTGCCGGGCGCTGACCGATCTCGTCGCCTGCCGGACGCTCGACGAAGCGTTCGCCATCGCGGGCGACATCCCCGACAAGGAACGCGTCCGACAGACCATCGCCCTGCTGGATGCGTCCGGCCTTGCCTATACCCTCAACTTCGGTATTGCGCGGGGCCTGGACTACTACACCGGCACGGTCTTCGAGGCTTTTGCCGAGAACCTCGGCGCCGAGAACCAGATCCTCGGCGGCGGGACGTACCGGCTTGCCCAGCTCTTCGGGGGCGACGATGTTGCCTCCTGCGGTTTCGCCATCGGGTTCGACCGGGTCATGGTCGCGCTCGGCGATATTCCGCGGAAGAAGGATCTGGTCGTCGCCGTGATCTGTTCCGACGAGGGAAGAGCCCGGGCCCTTGCGGTCGCGCAGGCGTTCCGGGACGCAGGGATCCGCACCGAGACCGATCTCTCCGGCCGGGGGATCGGGGCACAGGTCGCCCATGCCGCGAAATCGGCAGATTTTGTTGTGATCGTCGGAAAACGCGAGGCTGAGTCCGGCGAGGTCACGATCAAGGACCTTCAGTCCGGCGAACAGGCAACGGTTCCGCTGGACGTTGCGGTCGCAAAGGTGGCAGCACATGGTGCTCGCTGACGAGCTCGCGAAGAAACAGCGCAGCATCTCGGTCGCGGAGTTCTTCGAGAAGAACAAGCACCTGCTCGGCTTCGACTCGCCGACACGCGGCGTGATCACCACGATCAAGGAGGCCGTGGACAATGCGCTTGATGCCTGCGAGGAGGCGCTGGTGCTGCCCGACATCTACATCAGCATCAAAAAGACCGGGACCGACATCTTCCGGATCATCGTCGAGGACAACGGCCCCGGCATCGTCCCCGCGCAGGTCCCGTTCGTTTTCGGCAAGCTCCTCTACGGTTCCCGGTTCCACCAGATCCGGCAGACCCGGGGACAGCAGGGGATCGGGATCTCGGCGGCAGTCCTCTATGCCCAGCTGACAACCGGTCTCCCGACGGTGGTCATCTCGCGCACGGACGCGAAGCAGCCGGCGCACCGGTTCGAGATCCAGATAAAGATCGAGACCAACGAGCCGGACATCGTCACGCAGCAGGAGATCGCTTGGGACCGCCTCCACGGGACGCGTGTCCAGGTCGAGTTCAAGAGCACGATGTCGGCGAAGAAGAAACTGATCGAGTACCTGCGGTACACCTCGGTCGTCAACCCCCATGCCCGGTTCCGGGTCGAGCTGGACGACGAGGCCTTCACGTTCGAACGGGTCAGCCAGGAGGTGATCGCCTGCCCGGTCGCGATCCAGCCCCACCCGCACGGCATCGAGTTCGGGCAGCTCCGGCGGATGGCAGAGGCGTCCGACAAAAAACTGATCGAGTTCCTTGTTGAAGGATTCTCCCGTGTCGGAAAGAAGACGGCGCAGGAGATGGTGGAGAAGGCCGGTCTGAAGGCAACGGCCAGAGTAACAACCCTCTCTGCCGACCAGCTTAAAGCACTCCTTGCCTCCATGCAGGAGGTCGCCGTCCCCGCCCCGCCCACGACCCAGTGCCTCTCGCCGATTGGTGAAGAGCTGATCCGGCGCGGGCTCGACAAGGAGTTCCAGATGGACTTTGTCGCGGCACGGACCCGGCCAAGCTCGGTCTTCTCGGGGCATCCCTTCATGGTCGAAGCGGCGATCGGGTACGGGGGCAGGCTCCCGGCAGAGGGCAACGCATTGATCCTCCGGTTTGCAAACCGGGTCCCGCTCATGTACCAGCAGGGTGCCTGCGCGGTGACGGAGTCTATTTCGAACGTGAACTGGAAGTCCTACAACATCGGGCAGCAGGGTCTCCCGCAGGGCCCGGTGCTCATCCTCGTCCACGTCGCCTCAACAAATGTCCCGTTCACGAGCGAGAGCAAGGACGCGATTGCAGGTATCCCCGAGATCGGGAAAGAGATCGTCCTTGCCCTGCAGGACCTCGGGCGGGAGCTCAAGACCTTCCTCTCCCGGCGGGACCGGAGCAAGCTTGCCGAGGACCGGGCGCGGGCGGTCTGCGCGATCATCCCCGAGATTGCGGAGAAGGTCTCCGAGATCGTCGAAAAGCCGGTGGTCGACACCTCCCCCATCGAAGGAAAACTGATGAAGAAGCTGATCGTAAAGAAGTGGACGAAGGACGGGAAGGTCACGATCGAGGTTGCCAACTATACGACGTTCGAGGGAGAGATCTCGGTCTACGATATCTCCCACGACAATGCGGCGGATGCGGTCCCGAAAGCGGACTTCACGACCGAGATCGAGGGACTGTTCACCAAGGTCTGGAAAGTTGCGGCAGCCTCGCAGAACGTCTGGAGAGTCGGGTATTCCGGCAAAGGCGGGGGGACGGTTGAAGTCCGGGGGATAGAGGACGCGAAGAAGATGGTGGTGGATCTCGATGTCTAAGGAAGAACTCGAGAAACAGGCGATGAAGGCGCTGCTTGCGATCGCGAGCGCGTGGTACGACCAGATGAAGGGGGGCGAGATCCCCTCCATCTCGCTTCCCACCCGGACGAAATACAACATCGAGTACGACGATGCGAGCGAGGTCTGGAAGTACGGGGACAAGGAGAGCATGCGCACCGCTGCGTCCGCCAAGAGCGCGACTCACATCCTCAAGATGGCCTACGTGATCGGGTTCATCAAGCAGCAGCTCACCGAGAACCGTTCCTCGACCCTGAGAGAAATGTACTATATCTCCGAGGGGTGGAAGCGGGCCAAGTTCGGCGCGCAGGACGAGAGCAACTTCCTCATCGAGGACCTGGAGATCCTCTCGGACGTGCCGCGCGAGGGTTTCCACCTCCATCCCGAGGAGAACGGTGCGTCTGTCTACGGCCCGCTGCAGATCCGGGAGGAGACCCGGCGGGGGATGAAGAAGATCCACTGCCAGGACGACGTGGGGCAGGCGGGCTATACCATCCCGAACAATGTCGAAAATATCGAGCTCGTGGACCATGACGCCCAGCTCATCATTGCCATCGAAACCGGCGGTATGTACGACCGGCTGATCGAGAACGGCTTTGACGAGGAACATAAAGCGATCCTTGTCCACCTCAAGGGCCAGCCCGCCCGCTCGACCCGGCGGATGCTGAACAAGCTGAGCACTGCGTGGGACATTCCTGTGCTCGTCTTCACCGATGGCGACCCATGGTCGTACCGGATCTATGCCTCGGTCGCGTACGGGGCGATCAAGAGCGCCCACATGTCGGAGCTGCTGGCAACCCCGAAGGCACAGTTCCTCGGCCTGCAGCCAAGCGACATCCGGGACTACAACCTGCCGTCCGACAAGCTCTCGGAGAAAGATACCGAGGCGCTGAACGCCGAGCTCACCGATCCCCGGTTCGCCTCGGACTACTGGAAGAAGCAGATCACGCTCCAGCTGGAGATGGGGCTCAAGTCGGAACAGCAGGCATTCGCTGCACGGGGGCTGGACTTTGTGACGAAGAAGTACCTGCCAACAAGGCTCTCGGAGATGGGAGTCCTCCGGGCGTAACAATCCGGGATGGCCGGGTCCTTCGGCACGTCGCCATCTGCTGTCCCCTCCCCCGGGCCGGCGGAATTACATTGAAGATTACGGAAAAACAAGAATTACCGGAATACACCCGGTGGAGATCCCATGGAGAAACCGTTTACGATATCTGTCGTTGTCCCTGTTTACCGGGAAGAGACCAATATCGTCCCCTTCCTGCAGCGGACCGAGAACGTGCTGCAGGAAATTCCCTGCGACTACGAGATCCTTTTCTGCCTTGATCCGTCCCCGGATTCAACGGAACAGGTGATCTTGCGGGAGATCCAGCGCAACGGGAAGATCCGGCTCGTCCGTTTCAGCCGGCGTTTCGGGCAGCCGGCTGCAACGCTCGCCGGCATCCATCTCTGCAGGGGGGATGTCTGTGTTGTGATCGACGTGGATCTCCAGGATCCCCCGGAACTGATTATACCGATGCTCGCGAAATGGCGCGAAGGGTACCGGGTCGTCTGCGCGAAGCGGAAGACCCGGAAGGGGGAGACATTTCTCAAAAAGGTCGTCACCCGCTTCGGGTACCAGTTCATCAACCGGATCTCCGATGTCGCAATACCGGAAAATACCGGGGATTTCCGTCTGATGGACCGCCGCGTCGTCGACGAGCTGAAAAAAATGCACGAGTCGCATGGGTTCCTTCGTGGAATGGTCGCTTTTGTCGGGTTCCGGCAGACCTTCATCGAGTACGACCGCGACGAGCGTGCTGCAGGTATCTCGAACTATAACCGCCACCTGGGCTCGCTCCGTATCGCCCTGAATGGGATCGTTGGTTTCTCGATCCGTCCCCTGCAGATCGCGAGCGTGCTGGGGGGTTTGATCGCGGTTGGCGCATTCCTGCTCGGATTCTGGATCCTGGTGGAAAAACTCGTCCTGCACGCCGACCTCACGCCCGGGCTGACATGGACGATCGTCCTCATTACGTTCCTCTCCGGCGTCCAGCTCCTCTCGCTCGGGATCATGGGGGAGTATGTCGGCCGTATTTACGAGGAAGTGAAACGGCGGCCGGTTTATATCGTCGAGCGGAAGGAGAATATTTCTGATGAGTGATGCATCCGGGGATTGCCTGCCAGAGGAAGTAAAAAATCCCCTTGCGGCAAAGATCGGGAAGATCTGCCGGTACTGCATCTCCGGGGGGACGGGCGCGGTTATCGATTTTTCCCTGTATTCCGCCCTCATCTGGTTCTTCTCTCTCAACTACCTTGTTGCGAATCTCGCCTCGTTCACCTGCGGTACGCTGGTGACGTATTACCTGCAGAAGAACTGGACGTTCCGTTACGCAGGCAGCGATACCCTTGGCGTCTTCCGGCGGTTCATTCTCGCCGTCGTCGGGACATACCTCCTGAACAACCTGCTGCTCTTTACGTTTGTGGACGTTCTTAAGATCAACGTCTTTGTCGCAAAGATCCTCCAGATCATCCTGAGCACAATCTGGGGGTATTCGATCAACAGCCTGTATGTGTTCCCGAAAAAAGATAAAAAAGTGGGTAACTGCGATCAGATCGTATAGCCCGCGCTCTGCGCATCGTTATAGAACATCTGCACTGTCTCGAGTGATAATTCATCGAGGTCTTTTCCCACCAGCGGGACTTTTTTCAGGATGTCGTTCGTGATGGTGATGATATGGCAGCCGCAGGACTCAGCCTGGACGAGGTTGAGCAGCTCCCTTGTGCTTGCCCAGAGTAGTTCGGCGTTCGGGTTGGATGTGAGGACTTTTACCGAAGCTTTCATGATTGGCACCGGGTCCCGGCCGGTATCGGCGATGCGGCCGGCGAAGACCGAGACGATGGACGGGGTTTCTGGTGAGAGTGCCTTTGCAACCGTCTCTACCTGACCAAGGGTCAGGATGGCGGTAACATTCAGCTGCAGTCCGTCGTGGGAAAGTTTTTTTACCAGCGGTGCCGTACTCTCGCCGCGGGTATTCGTCACCGGGATCTTGATAAAGACGTTATCTCCCCAGCCGGCAATCGCCCGGGCTTCGCGCTCCATGCCGGGCAGATCGTCGGAAAATACTTCGAACGAGATCGGGAGGTCCGGAATTGCCGCAAGGGCTGCCCGTCCGAATTCACGGTAACTTTTCACTCCAGCTTTCTTCATGAGGGTGGGATTCGTAGTGAACCCGCTGACGATCCCTTTGCGGTACTCCCCGATCATGCCGTCGAGGTCGGCTCCGTCCGCGTAGAGCTTGATCCTGAACTGTGGTAGTCCACTCATGGTATCCGTTCCGGTCCGTCTGTTCCCGTAGTATTCAGTATTTCCCGCACTGCCTCTTTAAGATTCGCCGATTGGAAATCCGGCTCGCTGGAACCGCGATAGCGGGAAGACCGGGGATTCCGGATGAGGATTGTCCGGGTTCCCGCCGCTTTGCCGCATTCGACATCTGCGTCACGGTCGCCGATCATCCACGAGTGCGGAAGATCGATCCCGTAGTCACGGGCAGCGGCAAGGAGAAAGCCCGGCCGGGGTTTCCGGCAGTCGCAGGGACCGGAATATTCCGGCACGATACCCTGCGGGTGGTGGTAGCAGTAGTAATAGTGCCGGAACCGTATCCCCCCGTTCTGCAGGAGACGGTCGAACGCTGCATGCACCGCATGGATCTGATCGAGCGTTGCCTTTCCTTTTGCATAATCCGGCTGGTTGGAAACGAGGAAAAGATCGAAACCGGCATTACGGAGGGAAGACAGGGAAGGGATCGCTTCGGGGACGAGAACCAGATCGTTCGGGGAACAGGGTGGCTCATACCCGCCGGTCGCCGGGTTCATGACGAGCTCGACGATGACCCCGTCACGATCCAGGAAAACCGCCGGTTTCATGGTCGGGGACCGGCTATTGTACGCTCTCCCACTTCATCGCATACTTCTGCAGAGAGGGGCTGGTGACGATCAGGTGCCAGACGACTGCCTGGAATGCCTCGGTCTGGGGGGTTACGGTCTTCTCGTCCATGGTCGGGATGATGACGCAGGCGTCGGCGACCTTTGCCGTATACCCGCCATCCCGCCCGACAATCCCGATCACCCTCGATCCTGCCTCTTTCGCGAACCGTAGGGCATTGACAAGGTTCACGCTCACCTTCTTGTCTGCATTTCCCCCCCCGACAGAGAAGACGAGGATGCAGTCCTTTGCAGAAAGCCTGCTCCCCGCAAGCCAGTTTTCAAAGACCGTCTCCCACCCGTCGTCATTGACCCGCGCGGTGAGCTCGGAGACGTTATCGGTCGGGGCATATGCTTCGATCCCGGCAATCTTGCGGAAATCGTTCACCGCGTGGGACGCGTGGCCTGCCCCGCCCCCGACACCAAGGATAAACAACCGCCCGCCGTCATTCCGGACGTCCCTGAGAATTTCCACCATCGCACGGATCCGGTCGCGATCGATCACTCGGAGGATAGCTGTGGCATCATCGAGGAACGCGGAGATGTATGCTGCATCGCTCATACGGAATCCTTTCCAGAGCGTGGTTTCCGGTTCCTGATATAGTCCTCGGTCTCTTCGATCCCCCGGATGGATCCGATCTCGTAGAACCGTCGGCCGACCTCACAGGCGGCAACGGAACCTGCTGCGGCCGCACGGGAGAGCACAACTGCGAGGTCGAACGGCTCATCCGGCGGGTAGGGGTCGAAGACCGATTTCCTGAGTGCAATCAACCCGTAATCGATATATTCCATCCGGGGATCCCGCACGGTCTTGTCGTAGAGGACAACCTTTCCGTTCCCTGCAACAATGTTGCTCGCACCGAACATGTCCCGGTTCCGGAACACGGTCATGAGGACCATGAGACCAGAGCTGAAAAACCGGTGTTCAACCGGTTCGAGGTCGATGTCCAGGTACGAGTCCCCGTACAGGATCAGGAACGCATCCGGCAGAAGGCCCGCGGCATGTTTGATCGCCCCCCCGGTACCGAGGAGCCGGTCGCCGTCATAGGAATAGCGCACGCCAAGCCCGTACCGGGCACCGTCGCCGACATGCGTCTCGATCATCCTGCCGAGGTTGCCGACGCAGAGGACTACCTCCGTCACGCCCTTCTCCTGCAGGAGCGCAAGCTGGTGGTCGATGAACGGCCGGCCGGCAACCGGGATCAGCGCTTTCGGGATCTTCCGGGTCACGGGATACAGGCGGGTCGCCAGCCCGCCGGCGAGGATGACAACGGGGAGCATTACGAGGTCGTCACCACTTTGCTGCCGTCGAAATCAAACCGGAACCGGACTTCCTGGAGCCCTTCCCGCGCCATGGTCTTGCGGAGCCTCTTGTTATCCTCCGCGTAGAACATTAAGAATCCCCCGCCGCCGGCCCCGATGAGTTTTCCCCCCAGCGCCCCGTTCTTCATCGCCAGATCGTACCACGCGTTGATCCGGTCATTGCTCATCGCACCCGACCGCTTCTTCTTGGAGTCCCAGTGAACGTTCATGATCCGGGCGAACTCCTC
>JAKLEQ010000004.1:0-38411 GCA_022711635.1 Methanoregula sp.
CGATCATGGGCGGGTTCCCGTTGACCCGGGAGCACCAGCCCACTGCCATGAAATTGTTTTTTCCCTTCACCCGGGTCCCCATAAGGACGACCGGCATGGGAATGAAGAAGTTGTTGCCAATCGGTTGTTTTTCCATACGTATCTCACGCTCCGCAACCTGCGGTCGTTCCGGTTCAGAAAGCCATATACAGACGAAATACATACTATTCTTCTGTAAGGGTAATCTGAACCATTGGTCTAAAATGTGCCTTAACAGAATATATATGGGATACAGGTAATTCTGAAATATAGTTTCATTGAGGAAACCACTATGTTCAGGAGAAACGGGAAAAACTACCACTGCCCGGTCGAGGCGGCGCTGGATGTCATCGGCGGGAAATGGAAGCCCCTCATCCTCTGGGCCCTGGGGGACGAGGTGATGCGGTTCTCGGCCCTGCAGAAGGCATTGCCGAGGGTGAACGCCAAGATGCTCACGAAACAGCTGCGCGAGCTCGAGGAGGACGGGGTCATATCGCGGAAGGTCTACCCGGAGGTCCCGCCCCGGGTGGAGTACACAATCACCGAATTCGGCAGGACGCTCATCCCGATTCTCCATGCTCTCTGTGACTGGGGGGCGGAATACCTCGGGGTAAATGGAGAGGCCGGGCAATGCACGACCAGGAAGTCAAAAAAGAGAGAGAAGGGCAACGCCTGATGTCTCCTGATTCTGTACCAGACCTTGTATTCCGGTCAGCAGATATTTCTGAGATCGATCTGGTCCGGCCGCTCTGGGAACAGCTCAACAACCATCACCGTACCAATGCCCGGGCGTTCCGGGATCTCTACCGCCAGTGGTCGTTCGAGGACCGGAAAGTGTATTTTTCCCAGGTCGCTGCAGCCGGAGCTCTCCGGATCGAGCTTGCATATGATTCCCTATCCTGCCGGTATATCGGATACTGCGTAAGCTCGCTCTCACCGGAAAAAAACGGAGAGATCGAATCCATCTTCGTTGAGCACCCGTTCCGGCAACGGGGCATTGGCACAACTCTCCTGAAGCAGGCACTTGCATGGCTGGATGCAAACGCCTCGATCCGCAACCGGGTCTCGGTCGCCGACGGGAACGAAGATGCGTTCCCCTTTTATCGTGAATTCGGATTTTTTCCCAGGATGACGGTCCTCGAACAGAAAAACGCATACCCCCGGAAATAAATCCAAAAAGTTAAATATATTTGTAAAGCATCGTTTACCTATCGGGGATAACCGACGGATATCCTGCATGGACACTCTTTCCGGTAACAAAATAACCTGTGAATTTCAATCATTCTCCTCTTTTTTCCCTTCAGAAAACCGGAAGAGGTCCGGCATTCATCCGTCCTGTCTTCGGAAAAGATCGTTATAGAGGGGCGACCCGTAATGAATGATCAATTTTTGTTTACCGGATTTATCCGTCCGGCTATCGCATCATCATCTGACAGATCCTGCAGGCAGTGCCGGGGGGATACATGAACCCGGAAGAACAATTGACCGTCGGCATCATCGACGATGTCCACAAGACCGAGACCCCGCCGGGACGGGCCATCCGCCGGATCATCGATGGACTCAAAGCCTATAACATCCGTGTCGGCGATGCCGCATCACCCGGTGATGCCCGTGCGGCATACGCAATGCTTCCGGAACTCGACTGCATCCTCATCAACTGGAACCTCGGCGGGGATACCGCACAGAAGCACAAGGACACGGCAAACCTCATTCACGACCTCCGGAAGGTCAACGAGACCATCCCGGTATTCCTGATGGCCGAACCGCCCAAGGAGTCCCCCTCCGCCCTGCCGATCGATCTCGTAAAAGAGGTCAGCGAGTATATCTGGGTGATGGAAGACACGCCGGAGTTCATCGCCGGCAGGATCATCGCTGCAGCGAGGCGGTACCGGCAGAAGCTCCTCCCCCCGTTCTTCGGCGAGCTGGTCCGGTTCTCCCGGGACTTCGAGTACTCGTGGCATACACCCGGCCACGCGGGAGGGACCGCCTTCAGGAAATCCCCCGCAGGGCGGGCATTTCACCGGTTCTTCGGGGAGCAGCTCTTCCGTTCGGATCTCTCCATCTCGGTCGGCGAGCTGGGTTCGCTCCTCGACCATTCCGGACCTGTCGGGGAGGCCGAGCGGTACGCGGCCAAGGTCTTTGGCGCGGACATGACCTACTTCGTGACGAACGGGACATCCACAGCAAATAAGATCGTCTTTTTCGGACGGGTGACAAAGGACGATATTGTCCTCGTGGACCGGAACTGCCACAAGTCGGCAGAACACGCGCTGACAATGACCCATTCCGTTGCGGTCTACCTCATCCCAACCCGGAACCGGTACGGTATCATCGGGCCGATCCCCCCGACTGAACTGGCAAAGAAGGCCGTCCGGGCGAAGATCGCCGCTTGCCCGCTCGCGAAGGGGCTGCCCTCAAAAACCCCGGTCCATGCCATCGTAACAAATTCGACGTATGACGGGCTCTGTTACCATGCGACCGAGGTCGAGGACCTGCTCGGTGAGAGCGTGGATTCGATCCACTTCGATGAGGCCTGGTATGGGTACGCACGGTTCAACCCGCTCTACCGGGAACGGTTTGCGATGCGTGACGGGGCGAAAGATGCCAAAGGCGCCACAGTCTTTGCGACCCAGTCCACGCACAAGCTGCTCGCGGCGCTCTCCCAGGCTTCCATGATCCATGTCCGGAACGGGCGGGTCCCCATCGAGCACGGCCGGTTCAACGAGGGATTCATGATGCACAGCTCGACCTCCCCGCTCTATACCATCATCGCATCGCTTGACGTCTCCTCCAAGATGATGGACGGGGCATGGGGGCGGGTGCTCACGACTGAGAGTATCGACGAGGCGATCCGGTTCCGGCGGACGATGGCCCGGATCGGACGCGATATCGCGGAGAAGTCAAAGGGGAAGGACTGGTGGTTCCCCATGTGGCAGCCGGAAACGATTGTCGATCCCCACACGAAGAAGCGGATCCCGTTCGCCGATGCACACATCGATGTACTCCGGAGCACGCCTTCCTGCTGGGTCCTGCATCCCGGCGAGAAATGGCACGGGTTTTCGAGCCTCCCCGACAACTACTGCATGCTCGATCCCATCAAAGTGACCGTGCTGATGCCGGGCGTCAATGACGACGGATCGCTCGCAAAATCCGGGATCCCTGCCGCGGTGGTCGTCAAGTTCCTCGATACCCGCGGGATCGTCAACGAGAAGTCCGGGGATTACTCTATCCTCTTCCTCTTCTCGATGGGCATCACCAAGGGGAAGTGGGGGACGCTGATCACCGAACTCTTCGAATTCAAGCGTCTCTACGACGAAGGAGCCCCGCTTGAAGAGGTCTTTTCGGATCTCACGGCTGCTTACCCGGACCGGTATGCCGGCATGACGCTGAAGGCACTCGCTGACGAGATGCATGCCTTCAAGAAGGAGCACCGGATGTGCGCACTCCTTCAGGAGGCGTTCTCGGTGCTCCCCGACCCCGACCTTACCTATGCCGGGGCTTTCACATGCCTCGTCCGCGGGGAGGTCGAGCATATCCCGGTTGCAAAGGCAGCAGGCAGGACTGTTGCAACCGGCATTGTCCCGTATCCCCCGGGCATCCCCATTCTCACGCCGGGCGAGAAGACCGGAAAGCTCAAGGAACCCATCCTCCAGTACCTGCTCGTACTCCAGGAATTCGACAGAAGGTTCCCGGGGTTCACCCACGATATCCACGGGATTGAAGCTGAGAAAGGGGAATACAAGATGTACTGTGTTAAGGAGGCAAAGAGATGAGCGATACAGCAACAGCGGCGGATGCCCAGGCAAAGAAGAAGTTCCTTGGGGTCTTTGCGCTGGTCATGATCAACGTCGCGGCGGTCCTGTCGATCAGGAACTTCCCGTCGATGGCAGAATACGGGTGGTCAAGCATCGGCTGGTATATCATCGGGACGATCCTCTTCTTAATCCCGATCTCCCTCGCGGGAGCAGAACTTGCGACCGGCTGGCCGGAAGGAGGGGGTATCTACGCGTGGGTGAAGGCCGCTTTCGGGGACAAGGGCGGGTTCACCGCACTCTTCTGCGAATGGTCCAATAACCTTGTCTGGTTCCCGACCGTGCTCTCGTTCATCGCCTCGACGCTTGCATTTGCGTTGACGCCTGACCTTGCCGGTAACTCCCTGTACATGTTCTCTGTTATGATGATTGCCTTCTGGGGGACGACGCTCATTGCCTACTTCGGGTCGGAGATCTCCACGAAATTCAGCAATATCGGCGTCATTCTCGGCAGTATCATCCCGGCGATCCTCATCATCCTCCTCGGGATCTGGTGGCTCGTCTCGGGTGCGGCCCTGGTCATCCCCGCGTTCACCCCGGACGCGATCCTCCCGGAGATCAATCTCGATACCCTGCCCTTCTTCTCCACCATCATCCTGCTCTTTGCCGGCATGGAGATGGCAGGGTTCCATGCCCTCGAGACCCGAAATCCGCAGAAGGATTACCCGGTGGCAATGGCTATCTCGGCAGTCATCATCTTCCTGTGCACGGTCTTTGCGACGCTTGCAATCGCGTTCGTGATCCCGGCAAGCGAGCTGAACCTTGCATCCGGGGTTATGCAGGCCATCCAGTACTTCTTCAATGCGGCAGGGCTCGGGGCGTTCGTCGGTCCGATGGCGCTCCTCGTGACAATCGGCGGGGTCGTCTCGCTCGCTGCATGGCTGATCGGCCCGGCGCAGGGTCTCGGCGTTGTTGCCGAGGAAGGGAACATGCCCCCGATCTTCGACCGGACCAACAAGTACGGTGCGCCGGTCGCAATCCTCGTCATCCAGGCGCTCATCGGTTCCGTCATCTCGCTCCTGTACGTCTTCCTCCCGTCGGTCAACCAGGCCTACTGGATCCTGTCGGCGATGACCACCGAGCTGCTCTGCATCGTCTACTTCTTCGTCTTTGCCGCACTCATCAAGCTTCGGTACAGCAGGCCGGAAGTTCCCCGGCCCTTTACCATCCCCGGCGGGATGGCGGGAGTCTGGATTGTCGGCGGACTGGGGCTCTTTGGTGTCGTGTTCGCATTCTTTGTCGGCCTGATGCCCCCCTCGTTCTTTACCAACGCCCCGGTCTACATCGGGTCGGTCCTTCTCGGCACCTTCCTGCTCGCGGTGCCGCCGATGATCTTCTTAAAATTCAAAAAACCGTCATGGGGAAAGGGAAACACCCCCCGGTAACCCCCTCTTTTCGCGCTCCTGCTTGACTGGACTTGCAGGATTGAATATTCTTATCTCCTCCGGGACGGGAGGATGGTCTATGAACTGGATACCAGCACGGTATGTGCCAACCCTGATCTTCCTCTCGGCCCTACTGGTCATTCCCGCTTCCGGAGCCGTCTCTGCCGGCGACAGCGCCCCGGCTTTCTCTCCTTCCCCGTCGGCCCTGTCGCCTGGAACCCTCTTCCCCGTCCATGCAATCCTCATGACCCTTGGGTTCCTCTTTTTTCTTGCCGGC
This sequence comes from Methanoregula sp., assembly GCA_022711635.1. Classification (GTDB taxonomy): domain Archaea; phylum Halobacteriota; class Methanomicrobia; order Methanomicrobiales; family Methanospirillaceae; genus MVRE01. The sequence continues at coordinate 5,493 of JAKLEQ010000004.1, forward strand.
GCCCTGTTCCCCGCTCTCCGGAAAGGGAGACACGGGTGGCTTTTCCACCACCAGATCCTGGCGTCGGCAGGAACAATTCTCTCGCTCTTTGCCTTCGCAGCAGCCTACCTCATGGTCGGTTCTTTCGGCGGCCCCCACGTGCGGGTCCCGCATGCCTTCCTCGGTATTCTCGTCATCGCCCTGATCGTGGCGACGTTCCTCCTCGGGTTCTTCCGGACCCGGCTGAAGCCCTACACCCTTCAGGCGATTGCCGCTCACCGCTGGATGGGGAGGGTCCTGCTGCTCCTGATGGCACTTACGATCGTTTCGGGATTGTTCACTGCCGGTCTCATTGGATAATCGTTCTTCCAAACGGGCTTGCGGATCGAATCCTCTCAGGCAGGGGGAGAGCCCGCAATCCCTGCGAAAAATTGCGCACCCTTATTTCCCGAACCTGCGAACCTCTGGTCATGGATCCGATACTGACCGCGATTCGCAGGGAACTGACAAACCATGCCGATCCCGCGCTACGGCAGACCTCGCAACGCTTCTTCAAGGAGGCGATCACCTGTTACGGTATGAAGACGGCGACCGTAATCGGGATCGCAAAAAAGTACTGGAAAGAGATAAAAGACCGGCCAAAGGCGGAGATCTTCGCACTCTGCGAGGAACTCTACACATCGGGATTTCTGGAGGAGTCGTTCATCGTCTCCGAATGGGCTCACAAGCTCTCCGGGAAGTACGAGCGGGAGGATCTCGCGGTATTCCGGCACTGGATTGACACGTATATCACCAACTGGGCATCCTGCGACGGGTTCTGTAACCATACGATAGGCGACTTCATCGAACAGTACCCGGAATACATCGAAGAGCTCAAGCGCTGGACGAAGTCAGATAACCGGTGGATGCGGCGGGCAGCCGCTGTCTCGCTGATCGTCCCTGCCAAGCACGGGAAATTCCTCGAAGAGTCGATCGCGATCGCTGACCTGCTCCTGATGGACAGCGACGATATGGTGCAGAAAGGGTACGGGTGGCTTCTCAAGGAGGCGAGCCGGAAGCACACGGATGATGTCTTCCGGTATGTCCAAAAGAACAAAAAGGTCATGCCCCGCACGGCGCTCCGGTACGCAATCGAGCTGATGCCAAAAGACCTCAAGGCAGAGGCAATGAAGAAGGACTGGAAGTAAATTTTCTTTGGAGGCGACAGGTCTCTTCTCCCCGTCCTTTTTTCAGACCTTTCCCCACAACGTAACCTTCGGGTTCAATCACGCTACCCCTGTCACCGGATTAATTGATATCGGGAAGTGGCAGAGCACTTCTGTGGATAGTTCCGGGCATGCCCTTGTCGGGAAAGACGAAAAAGGCAACGCCACATTGCGTCCTGCACGTGCCGTATCAGACACCGGGGTACGGTCACATTGTATCATCACCGTTGCGCTTCTGGTCGCACTCCTCCTCCTTTTTGCGCCAGTCACAGCCGTTCCCGGGACTGCTGATTCCGCCATTCCGGCGATTGATGGTATCGCCATCTTCCCTTCGGATCACATCTGGAACGTTCCTGTCGATACACTCCCGGTGGATGACCGTTCCGCCGATTACGTCTCCCGGATCGGGACCACGCGGTACCTCCACCCGGACTTCGGTTCCGGTCTCTGGGAGGGCCGGCCGATCGGGATCCCGTTCAATATCGTGGATAGTTCGGTAATAAAACAGGCCGTATCCTTTGATTACGGTGACGAGAGCGATTACGGCCCGTACCCGATACCATCGAATCCCCTGATCGAGGGCGGATCCGGCAGTGACGGGGACCGTCACCTCCTGATCATCCATAAGGATGAGCACGTGCTGTACGAACTGTACGCCGCCGGACAGCAGTCTGACGGGTCGTGGCATGCAGGTTCCGGAGCGATCTTTGGCCTGAACGGGTACAGCCTCCGGCCGGATGGCTGGACCTCGGCGGACGCTGCCGGGCTCGCGATCCTCCCCGGTCTCGTCCGGTACGAGGAGGTAGCAGCCGGGGAGATCACGCACGCGGTCCGGTTCACGGCGCCAAAAACCCGGAGGGCATACGTCTGGCCGGCGCGGCACTATGCATCCAGTATCACAGATGCATCCTATCCCCCGATGGGGCAGCGGTTCCGGCTGAAGTCTTCGTTCGATACCTCCGGGTACCCGAAGCAGGCAAGGATTGTCCTCGAGGCTCTCAAGAAGTACGGAATGATCCTGTCCGACAATGGAGCAGCATGGTATATCTCCGGCGCACCGGACGACCGTTGGGACAACGATGACCTCCATACGCTACAGAATGTGAAAGGCTCGGATTTCGAGGCTGTCGATGTCTCCTCCCTCATAATCGACCCGGCCTCCGGTCAGGCTCAGGTTTTGCAAAGGAGACCGGATGGTGTCCCGGGCACACCGTCATTCCCGACGGATAGCGGGAAAGGGAACAGCACGATACATACCGGGAACCCGGCGGAGCCCGCTGATGGGGACGGCTTCCATTCCTTCCTGGACTTCCCTTTGTGGGGAAAAAGTATCCTCGCGTTCTTCGACCGCAACGGAGACGGCCGGGTTGACGGCAATGATCTCCTCCGGTTATTTTTCCCCGGGTGAATGAACGCCGGAGGAGACTCAATCCGGCTGGCTCAATCCGGTGAAATCCCATACTATTCATACCCCGGTGCCGTTCCCGTCGAAGTATCGTTCCCGGTTATTCAGGAAATCATGGTAGACCCGGAAATAGTCAGTATCCTCGTACCGGGTCCTTCTGAGGGGGGCAGAATCAAAACTGAAGATCTCCGCGCCGGGGTATGCAAGGAGGACAGGGGAATGCGACGCAATGATGAACTGGGCATTTCCCGTCGCACTCATCTCCCGGAACAACCGGAGGAGCACAATCTGCATCCGGGGGGAGAGCGCGTTCTCGGGTTCGTCGAGAAGGTACAGCCCCCGGATCCGGAACCTGTTCCGGAAATACGCCATATGGCCCTCCCCGTGGGACTTCGCAACCAGCGACTCGCTCCCGAATAGTTTGAGTACTCCGGGATCGGCTGCTGCCCATTCGTCGAGGATACGGGTGAAGTACTGGAAGTGCTCTGCGGCAAAGAACGCCCCCGCCACGGGCTCTTTATCCCATTCGATCCTGAGGCAGGAGTACAGGGCATCCTCGAACCTGGTTTGCCGCAATCTTGTCCGTCCCTCATCCTTCCAGACATGGATGTTGCAGGCCTGAGCGATGGCACGCAGAAGGGTGGACTTTCCGGTCCCGTTGTCGCCGGCAAAGAATGTCACGGGTGCCGTGAGGTCAAGGGATGGTGTCGAGCGGAAGACAGGGAGGCTGAACGGGTACTCGTCCTGTACCGGGAACCGTTCGTTAAGGATGTGGATCTTTGTTACGTGCACGGTGCCCTCAAAAGAATACTCCGCGCCGGAATTAATAAAACCGGGACCTTTCCCTCGTGGTCAGGAGCCGGCAAGCCGTTTCTCGACGATCGCGATCAGGTCGGCGACGTCCCCGCACCGCCGGATCTCTTCGGTGGAAGCGATGACAAAAAGATCTTTTCCGACGACAAGGAACGCTTCCGGGAACGTAGTGACGGCGGCGTACGTGCGGAATTCGGAGATGAATTCGTCGCGGGCGAGGAACCGGACCGGGATCCGGAGGCCGGAGATGAACCGTTTCCACTCTTTCTTCATCCCGATGGGGGAGAACGTCAGATTGATCAGGCTGCAGGGATCCGTGAGCGTCCCGGTCGGGCGGCTCATGAGGTCGTTTGCCCTCGGCATTGCATCGCTGTCGGCATTATACACAAAGATGAGTGAACGCTCCGGCTGCATACCTGTCGCTCCTCATGGGAACCGATAGTGTTTTTTTGTAAAAAATGTTTCCGGCCGGTTACCCGGATGCCTCGTTCTCCACAAAGAATGTGTTCCAGATGAGTGCTGCAATGATGGCACCGATCACGGGAGCGACAATGAAGAGCCAGAGCTGGGAAAGTGCTGTGCCACCGACAATAAGCGCCGGCCCGATACTCCGGGCAGGGTTAACTGACGTGCCGGTGATCGGGATCCCGACAAGGTGGACAAGTGTCAGGCAGAGCCCGATGGCGATTCCGGCAAAGCCGGCCGGTGCATTCCTGCTGGTGGCCCCGAAGATCACCATCAGGAAGGTAAAGGTAAGCACGATCTCCGCGATAAGGCCTGACATCAGCGGGAAGCCCCCCGGGGACGCGATCCCGTACCCGTTCTGGCCCAGCCCGTCCGCCGCAAGGGAATACCCGGGAAGGCCGCTCATTACGGCAAGGAGCATCATTGATGCGACGATCGCCCCGACACACTGGACGACAATGTAAAAGACGGCGTCTTTCGAGGCGATTTTGCCGTTGACCAGCATTGCGATCGTGATGGCGGGATTGATATGGCACCCGGAGACGGGGCCGATGGCGTACACCATGACCAGGACGGACAACCCGAACGCCAGTGCGATCCCCAGAAATCCTATCGATTTCCCGGCAACAACCGCACTTGCTGTCCCAAAGAATACAAGGACGAACGTTCCCAGGAACTCAGCCAGGTATTTTTTCCAGTCTTCCATGCGAAACCTACACTCCAGCCGGCGGTCTCTGGCCGGTGCATGACACTTATCCTTTGGATTTATACATCTATCGGTATATTTGCCCTTCCGGATCAGGAAAATTTTCGGGAATTTCATGGAATTTCCCGATTTTTTCGGCTTTTTCCCCCAGTTCTGTCATAAAGTTTATATTCCCCCTCCTCCAGTATACGCATTGTTTATTTTCGGGGGGGTCCGTCAGGTGACAAAGGACTACTCGCAGGTTATCGGATCACTGAGAGATACCGCTATCGGAAGGTGCCGGGAGCGTCTCAATGCGGCCTCAAAGAGAGTCCAGGGCCTTGTGAACGATCCCCCCGATGAGAACATGGATGGAGGTGCTCCCTGCGGGGGCAGGGAGCACTACGGGGTTACATCCGTTTTAAAGAAGCGGCACGGGTTGTGAGGCGGGACGATGGATACGACAAAGACACTGCTCCAGCAGATCCGGGAAAAGGAACAGGACGTCAATAAAACGATTGAGGCTGTCAGGCAGGAGAGTGATGCAGTGATCGCCGCTGCACGGGTTGAGGCGGAGAAGATCCGCAGGGAGGCAGATCTCCGGGGAAGCCATGCTGCTGACGAGCTGACGAAAAGAGAGAGGGAGAAGACAAGCGCTGAGATCACAACACTGAAAAAGACCACTGCTGCAGAGATGGAGCGGGTCGCAAAGGCCGGGGAACAGAACAGGAGGACAGCGGCAGAAGCAATTGTTCGGCATGTCACCATGCGCTGAATGCCACCTGCAGGAAATGGCGGAGGTTGATCATCGATGCTCCTGAAAATGAGCCGTGTCCAGATTGTAGGACCCAAAGAGCAGCTGCAAAGAGTTATCGATCTCCTCTACCACGAGGGTTCTGTTCATCTCGAGAATGCGGCGGAGGCGGTCCCCCGGGAGGAGATCCCGTTGACCGGTCTTCGGCCGGAACGATCTGCTGAGATCGCCGAGATCCTTTCGAGGATGAAGGAGATCCTCGCGACACTTCCGGGAGGCGGTAGTGTTGGCGAAAGTTATCCGGAAGCTCGCTCTGCTTTGCAAAAGATGAGCCGGGACGAGATCATCACGGAAGCGAAGGGAGTCATCCGGGAGCTCGAAGTGACAACCCGGGACCTCGCGGCAAAGAAGCGCGAGCTTACCCTGAATGTCGCAACCCTCGAACGGTATGCAAAAGTCCTCGATGTCATCCAGCCGGTCGAGCGCGAGCTCCCGATGCTGGAGGGATTCGAGGTCACCATACTCCTCATCCAGAAAGAATACAGCGAAGTCCTCGGGATTATCCGGAAAGAACTGGAGACGATAACGAAGAACCGGTTCGAGATGATCTCCACAAGCGTCGATCCCGAGACCCTCGCAGCCATCCTTGTCTTCAACAAGCAGTATTCCGAGAATGTCCACTCCTTCATCTACTCGGTCAACGTCAACGAGGTCCGGCTCCCCCAGGAGTACATGGGACGGCCCTTCTTCGAGATGTTCGAGATCATCGAGGAGCGCAAGGAGAGTGCCCGTGCGGAGATCAATCTCATCGACGAAAGGCTTGCCGCCCTTTCCAAAGCCTGGTACCAGAAGATTACGGCGTTCCGGGAAGTCCTGCAGGATATCCACGATGAGTTCACGGCGTTCTCCCAGTTTGCAACGTCGGAATACACCTTCGTGATCATGGGCTGGATCCCGACGAAGCTGATCCGGCACATGCAGGAGATGCTGAAAGGCACGTTTTCCGATACCGTCGTCTTGAACGAACTCCGGACAAGCTGGAAGGACATGGAGAAAGCCCCCACCTGTTACGACAACCCGAGGTGGGTGAAACCTTTCGAGTTCATCATGAACCTGATATCCCCCCCGGGTTACCGGGAGATGGATCCCTCCCCCGTCATTGCGATATTCTTCCCGCTCTTCTTCGGCATCATGGTCGGCGATATCGGGTACGGGCTCGTTATTCTCGCGCTCGCACTCGTTCTGAAATACCGCATGAAGGTTACCGGATTTTTAGAGAAGGTTGCGGATATCCTGATGATATCTTCGATCCCGACCATCTTCTTTGGCTTCTTATTCGGGGAATTCTTCGGGGATTTCGGGGAGATCATGGGATGGATCCACCCGGTCCACCTCTTCGGCATCACCTGGAACCGGATCGAGGCGATGATCCCGATGCTGATCATTGCGATCGGGCTCGGGGTCATCCATATTGTCGTCGGTCTTGTCGCCGGGATCTACAACGCCTACGTGGTCAGGAGCAAAAAACATCTCGCCGAGAAATGCGGTATGCTTCTCATGGTCAGCGGTATCATCCTGCTTGTCGGAATGCTCGCAGGGGCGATCCCGGAGGCAGCAATGTACCCGGTCGTTGCCCTGATCGTCATCGGCCTGCCGCTCATCCTCTACGGCACCGGGGTCTTCGGGACGATCGAGATCATGAGCACGGTGGGAAACATCCTCTCCTATGCCCGTCTGATGGCGATCGGCATGGCCTCGGTCATCCTCGCCATGGTGGCCAATCGGCTCGGGGTGGCGTTTGATATCCTGATTATCGGTATCATCGTTGCAATCCTCCTCCACGCGCTCAATGTCATCCTCGCAATGTTCTCCCCCTCGATCCATGCGGTAAGGCTGCACCTCGTGGAATGTTTCTCAAAATTTTATGGCGGCAGTGGAAAAGCGTATTGCCCGTTCCGCAGGGAACCGGAGCTGAACCCCGCACAACCATGATCTGTCGCAGGAAAAGGATTATGACGGATACCCCGGATCCTGCTCTTTTTCTTCTTCCCGTTCAGGATTTTTTTATTTTCTTGGAACGGAGCTCGAGTCTGCACAGGCCTGGATGGTAACGGAACAAGGATTATCCCTGGCTTTGGTCTTCTTCTTCTTCTCGATCAGGCTTTTTACTTTCTTGAGCCGGAACAGGTCCTCCCGCTCCCGCTCTTCGATAGCGTTCTTGATGTACTTGGCCTCGGATTTCAGCTCGGGAATCAGGATCTGTTCAAGGGCGTTGACACGGCGGCGGTTCATCTGGATCTCCGCTCCGAGCCGGCGCATCGCGGTCTCGGTCTCGGCAAGCTCGATGAGGAGGTCGAGCTCGGCCTCGTAGCGTTCCGCGGTTTCATCGATCCTGCCGCTGGTCGTTATGATCCCGTATCCCCGCTCGAGCAGGGTCTTGGAGATCCTCTTCTTCTCGATGACCGGCACCGGGACTCCCATGATGTTCTTTCCGGTGATATCGATCGTGATCGCCCGGCGGGTGGCGTACGCTGCGGACTTCAGGGTTACGGGGTCATCGACCGCCTGGGCAAGCAGGAGGGCGTGATCGGCCGATTTTGCGATCTGCTCCAGCTCCTCGCGGGAGCTCGAGACGGTGGAGAGGAACCGGAAGAACTCCTGGATCAACGCATCCATCTTCTCCCGCAGAAGGTCCCTGCCCTGCTCGGCAAGACGGATCTGGGCCTTCTTCTTCATCAGTTCCATCCGTGTCGGCTTGACCTGTTCCGTACCAATTCCCCCGGTTCTATGGTTTCCCCTTGTATGCCGGATGGTATTTCCTGATGAACTCCCGCTTGATACGCTTGAGTTCTTCCTCGGGCAGGATCGAGAAGAGGTCCCACGCTATCGCAAACGTTGTCTCGATCGTCCGGTCCTCGTCGCCCTGGGTGATGAACCGCTTCTCGATCTCGTCGGCGAACTTCAGGTACTTCCGGTCGAGGTCGGTCAGGGCTTCCTCGCCGACGATGGCGACGAGCCGGCGCAGGTCCCTCCCGTAGGCATAGGAGGCATAGAGCTGGTCGGCGACACCCCGGTGGTCCTCCCTTGTCTTTCCCGGCCCGATACCAAGGTTCATCAGTCTTGACAAGCAGGGCAGGGCATCGACCGGCGGATCGGCGCCCCGCCGGAAGAGGTCGCGCGAGAGCACGATCTGCCCTTCGGTGATGTACCCCGTCAGGTCCGGCACCGGGTGGGTGATATCATCGTCGGGCATGGTCAGGATGGGGATCTGGGTGATCGATCCGTTCTGCCCCTTGAGCCGGCCGGCCCGCTCGTAAATCGAGGCGAGATCGGTATACATATAGCCGGGATACCCGCGCCGGCCAGGCACCTCCTCGCGTGCCGTCGAAATCTCCCGCAGCGCTTCGCAGTAGTTGATCATATCGGTTAAGATAACAAGGACGTGGAGGTTGTGGGTGAACGCGAGGAACTCTGCGACCGTCAGCCCGCAGCGCGGGGCAGCGAGCCGTTCCACCGTCGGATCGTCGGCAAGGTTCATAAAAAAGACCACCCGCTCGAGGGCTCCTGTCCGTTCGAAATCCCGCATGAAGAACGATGCTTCCTTGTGGGTGATCCCCATCGCGACGAATACGACCGCAAACTTCTCGCCCTCTCCCAGGACCCGCGCCTGCCGGGCAATCTGTGCGGCGAGCTTGTTTGCGGGCAGGCCGGATCCCGAGAAGATCGGCAGTTTCTGGCCTCGGACAAGGGTATTGAGACCGTCGATGGTGGACATGCCGGTCTGGATGAAATCCGCCGGTTTGTCCCGCGCGGACGGGTTGATGGGGGTCCCGGCGATGTCGAGCGTCGCTTCGGGAATGACCTCGGGGCCCCCGTCTCTCGCTTTGCCGACACCGGAGAAGATGCGGCCCAGCATGTCGGAAGAGACGTTGATCTGCGCCGGTTCCCCGGTGAACCGGACATTCGTCGTCTTCGTATCGATGCCCCGCGTACCCTCGTACACCTGCACGACTGCAAGGTCTTCCGAGATGTCAAGGACCTGCCCGGTCCGCTCCCCGCCGTCCGGGAGACGGATTGTTGCGATCTCGCCGAAGGAGACTCCTCTGATATTCTTCACGAAGATGAGGGGGCCGGATGCATAATCGACGGTCCGGTACTCCTTCGTGAGGAGGGAGACCTGCTGCATCATTCCGCCCCCAGTGCGGCACAGGCAGGCCCGATTCCGTCGATCAGCTTTTTGAGGTCATCCGTGCTCCCGATCTCCTTCATCCGTCCTATCTCGGCCTTGACCGGGAGGGCGAGAAGCTGTTTTAACGCGACGCCCCGGTCCAGTGCCTCGCTGATTCCCGTGTAGTATGTCAGGATCGCCTTGAGCATGAGGTACTGCTTCTCAAGAGGGCAGAATGAATCGGTATCGGAGTACGCGCTCTGCTGGAGGAAGTCTTCGCGGATCATCCTCGTTATGTCAAGGATCGCCTTCTCGCCCTCGGGAAGGGCATCGGGGCCCACCAGCTGGACGATCTCCTGGAGCTCCACCTCTTTCTGCAGGAGATACATCGTCTTCTCCCGCAGGTCGCGGATGTCGGGCGCCACATTCTCGTCGTACCACTCCCCGACACTGTCGAGGTAGAGGGAGTAGCTCTTGATCCAGTTCACGGACGGGAAGTGCCGCCGGTAGGCGAGGCTCGAATCGAGCGCCCAGAACGTCCCCACCACACGGAGGGTGTTCTGCGTTATGGGCTCGGAGAAGTCCCCGCCGGGGGGCGAAACGGCGCCGACCACCGTTACCGAACCGGTCCGTTCCCCGGCCCCATTGCATACAACGCGTCCCGCCCGCTCGTAGAATGCCGAGAGACGGGTTGCGAGGTAGGCCGGGTAGCCTTCCTCACCGGGCATCTCCTCGAGTCGTCCCGACACCTCCCGGAGGGCTTCCCCCCAGCGGGATGTGGAGTCTGCCATGAGTGCAACGTCGCACCCCATATCCCGGAAGTACTCGGCAATGGTGATCCCGGTATAGATCGAAGCCTCGCGGGCGGCCACCGGCATATTGGACGTGTTGGCAATCAGGATTGTCCGCTCGATCAGGGGCAGGTTCGTCCTCGGGTCGACGAGCTCGGGGAACTCTGCGAGCACGTCCGTCATCTCGTTGCCGCGCTCCCCGCACCCGATGTACACGACAATCTGGGTGTCCGACCACTTGGCAAGCGTCTGCTCCGAGACGGTCTTTCCGGTCCCGAACCCCCCGGGGATCATGGCGGTCCCCCCTTTCACCACGGGAAAGATGCAGTCAAAGACCCGCTGCCCGGTGATGAGCGGGAGGACCGGGTCCAGCTTCTTCCGGATGGGACGGGGGATCCGGACCGGCCAGACGTGCATCAGGGTGAGGGGGCTGTTTCCGTCGAGGACACAGACCGTCTCTTCGACCGTGAACCCGCCGCTTTTTATCTCAGTTACCGTCCCGGCACGGTCCGGGGGAACGAGGATCCGGTGCTCGAAATTGAACTCTTTCACCGTGCCGATGATGTCCCCGCCTGTCAGGGCATCCCCCTCTTTCACCGCAGGGACAAACTCCCATTTCTTTGCCCGGTCGAGACCGGGGACCGAGATTCCCCGTGCAATAAAGTTCCCGCTCTTCTCCTTTAAGATCGGGAGCGGCCGCTGCACCCCGTCATAGATCGAGGCAAGGAGCCCGGGACCGAGTTCGACCGAGAGGGGTCGCCCGGTGTTCTCTACCGTCTCCCCGACACGAAGTCCCGTAGTGTCCTCGTAGACCTGGATCACGGCAAAATCCCCCTCCAGCCGGATGATCTCTCCCCGCAGTGCCTCCCCGCCGACGTTTACGACGTCATACATTCTCGACCCTTTCATACCTCCTGCGGTGATGACCGGGCCCGAGATCCGCGCGATTTTCCCCGTTACCATATCATTCACTTCCTCAGGACGATGTTGTACCCGATTGCCTTACGCAGCAGCCGTTCGATATAGGAGCGCCGGTCCCCCTCCTTTGACCGGGACGGGATCGGGATGATGAGCGGCCGGTGCATCTTCTCGATCCGGTCCATCAGCTTCTCGTCGAGCGAGAGCATGTACTCCTCTTCAACGGCGACGATACCGATGTCGTCCCGGAAGAGGAGCGGGGGGATGATGCTCCTTGCTTCCTCTGTCGTGTCTGCCTCGAGCACTTCCGCACCCGCGAGCCGGAACCCGCTCGACCGGTCGCTGTCGGTCACGATGACGAATTTAAACATAGACCAGCTCCTCCTTGATCTGGTCCTCGGAAAGAAACGCCATCTTGCTCCGGGAGATGATGCGGATGTTGGTGATCTCGGTATACTTCGCCCAGAAATATCCGACGATCAACGCGATGGAAAGGGGGTCATCGAGGAACGATCCGGCTCCCTTCCTGATGAGGTAATTCTCCAGCTGCTTTTCCAGGAGTGAGATCCTGCCGGTCTTGATCGATGCCTCCGGAAGTTCACGGAGGAACCGGTATGAAGTCTGCCCGAGATCGGCGACGACCTCTTCGGTGGAGTGCAGGCCCATGAGCCGTTTCAGATCGCGCTCCCGGAGCTCTTTTCCACCGGGAATGAGGAATTTTATGGCTTCCTCCCATGGCGTGCGATCCCGCACGAGCCGGAGAACGGTGCGGATGTTGATGACATCGATCTCCGTTGCGATCAGTTCGCGGATCAGGGTATCGTTGTAGGAAGGCGATGGGACAGATGCGAGGGAGTCTGCATAATAAAATGTGTCGAGAGCGCATTCGAGAATACTGATATCCCCCTCTTTGGAAAAGTCCGGAAATGCCTGGGTGAGCGGTTTTGCATAGATGATCCCGAATGTCGCCAGCAGGTCGACGACTGCCTTCAGGTCAGGCTGTTTCAGGAGCTCAGTCAGGGCAACCTCATCAAGCTCACCCACCGGGACAAGACAGGACAGGATCTCCTCGTTCGTCGTGTGGATATTCTTTCCCCGGAGAATGGTCTTGATGTTCTGGACGTCCCAGCGGTGGAGGAAGATCCTGAGATACTTCTCTGCTTCCTCTTCACGGACGATCTTTGCGATCTTCCGGAATGTTTTTACGAAATCGTTCCGGAGTGCGAGTTCGATGGCGACGATCCCTTCGGACATCGCCTTCGCCTTTGTTATCTCCCCCCCGTACGGCGTCTTCTCCAGTACAGAGAGAAGGGAGTCGAGATCGGGCTGGAGCATCAGCTCCTCGTACTGGTGGCGGTCCAGGAGGCGGCTCTTCATCCCCCGTATCCGGGCGTTGACATAGGCGTAATCCATATCAGCCCCCGAAAAGGATCCCGTACAGTTCTTTTTTCAGCCGTTCCTTCCCGCGCTCCAGCCGGGATTCGACGGTATTGGAGACCGTTATGGATCCATCGGGGGATGTCACGACAAGACCCCCGCGTGTCGTCAGATCGGCGATAACATCTGCGGTCACGTTAAGCCCTGCAAGCGTTTTTCTGCAGACCTGCTCGTCCCGCCGGTCGATATGGACGCGTATCCCTTCGTTCGCAAGCCCGTCCAGGGCTTCCCTGGCAAGGCTTTGGAATACCTGGGGATACGACGGATCGTTGCGCAGGAGGTCCAGCTGCTTCTCCGCGTCGCTGAAAGCCAGCTGGAACTCGGCTTCCTTTATCCGTATCAGCTGCTGGATGTTCTCGGATTTTGTAAGGAAGATCTGGCGGTTTCGCTCGGACTCTGCCGCCCGCTTTGCAGAATCGAGGAGCGAATTCTCACTCGTCTGTCCTTCTTTTACGGCAACGGCAACAATCTCGTCCGCGGCTTTTTTTGCCTTTTCGCGGATCTCACGCTCCCGCTCCTGTGCACTCTCTTCAACCGATTTCAGTAAATTTTCATATGCCAAAAGCATCCTCCCCCTTCTGGCGGTGTCAGGGATTCAGACGGATACGTGCAGAGGCAGGCCCCGGATGTTCCCGATCCGGGAGCCTTTTTGAAAAACTGCAGAGGGAACGCACTGGGCTTTAATGATCCTCAGGTAATCATTTCAGCATCAGGATGATCATTGACGCTACCACGAATCCCAGTATCACCAGGGTCTCAGGAATCGCTTCGAGGATGATCATCGAACCGATCGTCTCCGGTCGTTCAGCAACGGTGGCGGCCCCCGCCGTACCGATGCGGGACTGAGCCCACGCCGTACCGATGGCGCCACCGGTAAATGCGATCGCCGCCCCAAGGGGAACTTCCCAGCTAACCATTATTCAACCCTCCTCAAACAATAGTAACTACAGGGTTCCTGTATATGAGCGTTTCGCAGGTGCGGGTGAAAATTCCGTCGAAAAATCGAAAAAAGCGTAATATAATAGTTATTCCATTTTCCCGATCAATATGTTTTTCAGGGTATCCGCCATTTCACGGACTGATGCAGCCCGGTCTCCCCCGCCCTTTCCCATCAAAACCGTCGAACGGATATCATCTTCCGACAGCTTGGTGAAACTGAACTTCTCCCAGGCATGCTGATCAATTCCCGACCAGATCTCCCGGAGTACATCACGGATCGTCGCGCTCTCCTCGGAGGTGAGCTGCCGCCCCCGCCCGGCCATTGACTTCCGGATCTTCTCCAGGGCGTCCTCCGCTGCCTTGTCCCGCAGGACCTGGAACCGCCGCCGTCCCAGTTCTTCGCTGCTGATCCCTGCCATATACCTTCATTGCGGGAATTGCCCCCTGCCCCTATATGATAGTTCCGCAGGCTGACGACCCGCGATGAGGGGTTTTTCGCCTCCATGGGGGATCCACCACAACCATTATATGTCCGCAGCAGGATTCACTCTTCAACCGCGATCGGGGGAGGAGAAGGGTATGCCGGAAGTGTCGCAGAAAGAAGTCGGGAGGCGGCTGTTTCACGTCCACCGCGAGAAGAGGGTCGAGCTTGCCATCAAGAAGATGAAAGCCGGGATAGGATCCGAGTGGAAAAAATACTCGACAGACCAGATCCGGATCCTGGGCCACATCCTGCAATGTACGTGGAACGTCATCGACCAGAAGGCATGGGAGTCAATCCCGTTCGAACGGGTAAAAGGTGAAGACGTCGACAAAATGATCCGTCTCGGCGAAGGGGTCGAACCCCGCAGGAACCCGACCCCGGAGAATGTCGAGGAGATCAAGGGGATCCTCCTCGCGGTCAAGTAATCATTCACTCTTTTTCTTTGCCTTCTGTACCCTGGTGTCCGTCTCCCGACCGCATGTTTCCGGGCTGTCAAGGTCAGCAAAATAGGGCTTGATATCGATGACCAGCGTTCCGTTGAAGGCGTCGAGCCCCCGGACCCTGAGTACACCGTTCTCAACGCCGAGCAGGTCGACAAGGCAGATGGCGACCGGGTTGGGGCGGTCCGGTGAGCGAATCGAGAAGACGCCGCTTTCAGCTACCTTGTCCGGCGGGGTCGCCCGGAGCCGGGTCCTGTCGGCCCGGTCGAACCAGCAGAGTACGAAGAGGTGTTTCCGCTTCTCAAGGTCGAGGAGGCCATCGCGGTACGCCGGGTCGATGACGATTAGGGAGATGGTGTCCGAGAGGCGCCCCTGCCGGGGGGCATCGCCATTTTTCTTGTACGGGGACCGTACCTCCCCGATGGGTCGGAGTTCGATTGCCATGGGATCCTGAACGGGAAGTTGTCCCTGGCCAATGAAAAGGATTGCGGAAATGCGCCGTGGAACTCCGCATGGACAACGGGTCATCCCCTGCCCGTGCCTTCCGGAAAGGGGGTCCTCATGATCCCAGGGAGGGGGGTACCCCCAGGAGGGATCTGCCGATCCATGGCCACCCCCTCCCCGCTTCCGTTAAAACTTCCCCTTCCCTGAATGCCCCGACGTGAACCCCCACCGATGAGATACCTCAGACCATACCCGCCCCCACCCCCCGCTGGATCGGGGGCCCCCTCCGGCCCCCACCAGGGGGTTCACCCGTACCCTGCCGACCCCCCTCCCGCCAAAAATTCGGAAAAATCACCCACCGTTATTCATCGCAGTATTTCGTCGGAGCGCCCAGCGCTTACCCAGCGGTTCGCGGGTAAAAGGGGGATTGGCCACGACCGCGGGGGTGGCCGCATACCTACCCCAGCCCGGATCGGGCAACCCCCCACGATCCCCTCAGGGGGTAGGGCGATCCGGGCTGATCCCCCCCACTGCGCGAGTACAACGAGTGGTCGGGGGGGTGACCGGGAATACAGGATCCTCGTCCCATGGCAGGCGCATCCCCTCACCTGATACGCACCGTGTGGATCGATCCGGATAACGGCACCGTTATCCCCTAAAAAATCGATCGTATGTGCAGGTAGATTCAATGGACCGTTCACTTGTCACGCTTCTTACCAAACCGGATGGTTTTTTCCTTAACCTGAATACCGAACCGGAGAGCCTCGGTGTACCGGCGCTCTTTGTCCTGACGAGCGGGCTTGTCGGCGCAATCAGCGCGTACCTGATCGCCGGCCTCACCGGGAAGATGATGAGCGCGATCATGCCGGGGATGGAATCGATCACGGGGATTATCGCCGTCGTCTCCGCCATCATCGGCTCGTTTATCTTCTGGGGAATTGTCGCCGGCGTCTTCTACGTCATCTCGTCATCCTTCAAGGGGACCGGCACCTTCAACCGGTGCCTCGAGGTCGTGGGGTACGGATTCCTGCCGCAGGTCATCGGCGCACTGGTCGCAGCAGTCTATACCATCATGACCGTTCCCTCGATCAGCGTGCCGTCGCTCTCGAGATCCGTCATGAACGACCCGCAGGCCCTGAATGCTGCGATCACCGCGTTCATGCACGACCCGGCGATACGAATGGTTACACAAATCTCAGCGGTCGTCTCCATCGTCTTCATCCTCTGGAGCGCGTACATCTGGGTCTACGGTATAAAGGAGGCCCGGGGACTATCCCTGCGGGACGCCCAGCTCTGCGTCGGGATACCGGTGCTCCTGTATATCATCTACCTGGTTTATTCGGTAACTCTCGCATGATACCCCGGGCTCCTTTCCGAGGAGCAGATCGCCTCTTTTTTTCGATTTACCGGCAGCCTGAAAACAGAGGGGTGTACCCTTGGAGGACAGATCTGCTGGTATGACCCGAAAAGGAAAGAAACGGGGAATATTTACCAATTTTCAATCCAGCCGCGGATCCTTGCCGTCGCTAAAAAAATGTCGTTCGTACTATCAATTGCAGGATCAATCCCCAATCTTCCGGATCCGGTCCATCGCCTCTTTCAGTTTCTCCATCGAAGCCGCATAGGACAACCGGATCCAGCCCGGGGCATAGAACGCACTGCCGGGTGTCGCAGCAACATGGCCCTTATCAAGCCAGCGTGATGCAACCTCCATATCATCGCCGTTAACCTTGACGAAGGCATAGAACGCACCCTCGGCCGGGGCTGTATCGTACCCCATTGCTTTAAGCTCGCCGATGACGTACTTCCGCCGCTTGTCGAACTCCTGCCGCATCTGCTCGACGCAGGACTGGTCGCCTTTGAGCGCCGCCACCCCGCCCCACATCGCAAAGGTCGTCGCCTGCGAGACCGAGTGCTGCTGGACCTTGGACATCTCAGCGATGATCTCTTTCGGGCCCACTGCATACCCGAGCCGCCAGCCGGTCATCGCGTACGCCTTCGAGAAGCCGTTGATGGTGATGGTCCGCTGGTGCATGTCACCGATAGCGGCAAGCGAGAGGTGCTCCCTGCCGTAGATCATCTTCTCGTAGATCTCGTCCGACATGGCGTAGATGTCGTTGTCCGTGCAGATGTCGGCGACGAGCTGCAGGGACGTTCTGTCGAAGACTGCCCCGGTCGGGTTTGAAGGGGAGTTGACGATGATCATCTTCGTTTTTTTGTTGACCTTCTCCAGAAGGGAGTCGTCGAGCTGGAAGGTCTTTTCGTTGATTGCGTGGAAGACCGGCTTCCCGCCCGCGATCAGGATGCAGGGCTCGTAGGAGACCCATGCGGGCGTGAGGATGACCGTCTCATCGCCGGGGTTTAAAACAGCCTCGCAGGTCTCGTAGATGGCGTCCTTTGCCCCGCAGGCAACAATAACCTGCTGGGGGGTGCAGAGAAACTTGTTCTCCTTTGTGATCTTATCCGCGATGGCGCCTGTCAGCTCCGGGATACCGTTGCTCGGCGCGTAATGGGTTTCCCCGCGTTTCAGGGCGTCGATGCAGGCATCCGTGATATGCTGCGGGGTGGCAAAGTCGGGCTCTCCGATAGAAAGGCTGATGACATCGATCCCGTGCCGCTGCATCGCCTTGGCCTTGTTGGAGATCGCGATCGTCGCCGATTCGGTTACGCCGGCGATCTTCGCCGACAGGGGCTTCATCTCAACCGTTTGACCAGCTTGACCGCTGACTCGACCGCACGCTTCGCGTAATCGATCCGCTCGTTCGCCTCGAGCCGGGACATGCCGGGCCCGGAGATTCCGAGCGTCACGGGCTTGCCGAACTCCAGCGAGAGGTCGATGATCTTCCGCGAGGCATGCTGGACGACGATCTCGTCGTGCTGGGTCGAGCCCTCAATGACGCAGCCGATGGTGACGACGGCGTCGACCTTGCCGCCCTGCAGCATCTTCTTGATCGCGAGCGGCATGTCGTAGGCGCCCGGAACGTAAATACAGTCGGTCACCTCGGCACCGAGAAATGCGGCGTGCTCCCTGCCCTCGATCTCCATCATATAGGTGATGTCACGGTTGAACTCCGCGACAACGAATCCCAATTTTACCGGTGTATCGCACATACTGATCAACTCTGTTTGTTCTCCCCGTACAAATCCTTAACCTCAACGGCCGGAAAAACTACTGCCTCGCGGGACCCGCGTCGGGGAACCCCTGCCGCTGGCCGGTGCCGGCCTCTTTTTCCAGTGCCTTCGGGTGCAGGACCAGCTTCACCGCGTTGACGGCGTGTTCCCGGGTCCGCTGCTCCATGAGCCACGCGAGCTCCCGGTCGTCCTTTGCCTCGTCCTCGTGGACGAAGACCTCGATGATATGGGTATTCGTCATCAGTTGGCACAGGATGAGCCCCTGCGATGCCTCGTGGGCACACATCCGGTCCTTCTCCTTGCCCCCGGGCATGCCCAGCGCCATGACGATATCACACTTCCGTTCCTCGATGAGTTTCTTGCAGGCGACGGGGAGGTCCTTGATCCCCGGGACCGTCACCCGCTCGATCGCGATGCTCGCGTGTTTCCGGAGCTCGTCGATCGCTATCGCTCCCATGTTGACGCGGGCGAACGTTGTATCTGCAACCCCGACCCTCATCCGAGGACCCCGGCGGCGGCTTCGACACCGTCGCCCTTTGGCGTGTAACCGCACTTCTTCAATGCGTGCTGGACTGCGGCAAGGGTTGCGAGGATCTCCGGGGCGCTGACCGCGCCCATGCTGCCGATCCGGAAGATCTTCCCCTTCAGGTGGTCCTGGCCACCGGCGATCACGATGCCCATCTTCTTGATCGCGCCCCGCATCTCATCATCCTTCACACCCACCGGGTATTCGATGGCGGTGACCGTCGACGAGAAAGCGTGGAGCTTGTCGATCTTCGGGAAGAGGTGAAGACCCCAGGCCTTGGCAGCGGACTGGACGGCGTTGCTCATCTTCTGGTGCCGTGCGATCCGGGCGGGAAGCCCTTCCTCCTCGATCATCAGGCACGCCTCGCGCATGGCAAGGAAGAGCGGGACCGCCGGGGTATAGGGGGTCTCCATCGGTTTATTGCCGGCGCTTTTCCTGTACGCTGCCAGATCGAGGTAGTACGGCGGGTTCTTGCAGAGCCGTTCCCATGCCCGGTTGCTCACCGAGACCATGGCAAGGCCGGCAGGGGCGGCAAAACACTTCTGGGAACCGGTAATCGCGATATCGACGCCCCATTTATCTGACTCCACGACATCGCCCGCAATCGACGTGATGCCGTCCATGATGAAGAGGGCGTCATGTTTCCGGCAGAGTTTCCCGATCTCTTCCGCCGGGTTTTTGATCCCTGCCGATGTCTCGTTGTGGACGAGCGTGACGACCTGTGCGCCGGCTTCGAGCTGCGCTTTTAATGCCTCGAGGTTGACGGGGGTGCCCCACTCGGACTTGACCTCGTGCGCCTTTCCGTACCGCTGGCTGATCTTATAGAGCCGCTCGCCGAACTTGCCGTTGACGATGCAGGCGATCTCCTTGTCGCGTCCGATGTTGGCGACTGCGGCTTCCATGCCGGCAGTGCCGGACCCGCTGATGATAAAAAGGTCGTTCGCGGTACCAAACGCGGTCTTCATGACCCGCACGCAGTCGGCATAGACAGCACCGAATTCAGGGCTGCGGTGGTTGATTGCCTGACGCGCCATCGCGAGGCGGACCCGTTCCGGAATCGGCACCGGGCCCGGGAGCATCAGGAGTAATTCTTTTTCCATGGTGATCTGCCCATAGTATATTTAAGAAGGTGGATATAAGTTTGGATGCAGAATATGGCGGATGTCGCTATCATTTCAGGATCCACCTCGGACAGCAAGATCACCGACAAAGTCAGAAAAGTCCTCACCGAACACGGGATCTCCTACGATGCGCAGGTGCTCTCTGCACACCGGGACCCGGACAAGCTGGACGCGTACGTGAAATCGAGCGATGCGAAGGTCTTCATCGCAATTGCCGGGCTCTCCGCCGCCCTGCCTGGCGCGATTGCAGCACGGACGGACCGGCCGGTCATCGGCGTTCCGGTCAGCGGCACCCTGAACGGGCTCGATGCGCTCCTCGCGATAGCCCAGATGCCCAAGGGCGTCCCGGTCGCCTGCGTCGGCGTAGACAACGGGGAGAACGCCGCACACCTCGCTATCCGTATCCTGAAGGTAGCCAGGAATTGAACCATTCTCTTTTCTCACCGGGAATCGTTTCCGGCAGGGACCGGCCAAATCGCGCGATCACCCCGGGGATTTCCAGAAACGGCGACGTCGCCATTTTAACCCGGACGGGCCATGCTGTAAATAGCGCTGACTGAACCTCCCTGACAGATATAATTAAGAAATAATGGGGAAATGGCTATACTATGCACGACAGGATCCGGGTGCTCTATGTGGACGACGAGCCCGGACTCCTTGAGATCGGAAAGATCTTTCTGGAAGGGACCCCTGAATTTCAGGTCGATACCCTCATCTCGGCCCAGAAAGCGCTCTCCGGCAATGCGATAACGGGCTGTGAGGCCATCGTATCGGACTACATGATGCCGGAAATGGACGGGATAGCATTTTTAAAAGCGGTCAGGAAACAATTCGGTGACCTCCCGTTCATTCTCTTTACCGGAAAAGGCCGTGAAGAGGTCGTTATCGAGGCGATCAACAACGGGGCCGATTTCTACCTCCAGAAGGGAGGCGATCCGCGTTCCCAGTTTGCCGAGCTCGCCCACAAGATCCGGCAGGCGGTTGCGCGGAGGAGGGCAGATTTTTTGCGGATCAAGACCGAGCAGGATCTTCGGGAGAGCGAGGAGAAGTTCCGTTCGCTCATCGACCTCACCCCAATCGGTATCATGGTTCAGGAAACTGCCGGAAGGATCCTGTACGTCAATAGGGAAGGCCTCCGCCTTGCCGGGGCAGAGAGCGTGGAAGATTTCCGGGGGAAGGATGCTCTCACGTACATCCACCCGGATGACCGCCCCCTCGTTCAGCAGCATGCCCGCCAGCGTGAGACCGAAACTGCGGCCATTCCAATGGAGATGCGGCTCCTGACCCTTGACGGCCGGCCATACCCGGTCGAGATCCGGTCGAAACCCATCCATTTCGGCGGCTTGCCCGCGATCATGCTGTTGTTCCAAGACCTGACCTCACGGAAGAGGGCAGAGGACGAACTCCGGGCCGCGTACGAGCAGATTGCGGCATCGGAGGAAGAGCTGCGCAGCAATCTTGACGAGATCATGCACGCGCAAAAGGAGCGGGAGAAGAGCGAGAGGAATTTCCAGACCCTCGTAGACAGTGCCCCGTATGCGATCTATACCCATCTCAACGGCCGGTTCCTCTACCTGAACAGGGCAGCGCTCCGGCTGTTCGGGGTGGCGAGTACCGACCAGATGGTCGGGACAAACGTGTGGGACCGGATCCACCCCTTATTCCACGGCATCGTCAGGGAACGGGTGAAGCGCCTGACGGTCGACAGGGAACCGGTCGGACACTACGATGAGGTCTATGTCCGCCTTGACGGATCGCCCTTCGACGTGGAAGTGACGGCGGTGCCGTATCAGTATGAAGGCCAGGACGGCACGCTTGTTATGTTCCAAGATATCATGGAGCGCAAGAAGAGGGAGGGGGAGCTCCTCGCGAAAGTTGAGGAACTGACAGCAGATCGAAGGACGATCTGAAAAATCAGCAGCTGCAGGCAGAGGCCGCCGGCCCCGTTTCAGGTACGGTATTCTGATCTGTCCTTCACCATTGAGGGTATTTTTTCAGTGAATTCTCGTGCGGATCCAGCCGCTGCTCATTTCCCCTTTTTCTCCCGTGCGGGCACGCCCATAAACACATCCCGCAGACGCCGTCCACGCCGAACTCCTTCCCGAGCTGCTGGTAATACCGGTCGCAGGCGGCTGCATCGAACCGGGCCTCGCGGGGCTCATCGGGCGAGAACACCCGGCCGGTGAACGCATGTACCGGGCAGATGTCCACGCATTCCGTGCACTCCCCGCACCGGGGCTTCACGGGTGAGCCGGTCGGCTTGAGCGGGGCATCGGTCAGGACATTGACCCACCGGACCCGCGGGCCATGGTCCGGGGTCACGAGCAGGCAGCTCTTCCCGATCCAGCCGAGGCCGGCCATATGTGCCCCGAGCTTCTGGGAGAAGGGGCCGGCGATCTTCTCATCGCTCGTCCGCTCCGATGAGGGAACGGGAAACGTTGCATATCCCTCGCACTGGAGCAGATTCGCGATCCTGAGCGCGATCTGGTCGAGGGCCGTGTTGACAACATCGTAGGCTGCGTGCCGGTACAGGATCGCTCCGGCCCGGTCCTTCTCCGGCAGCAGGTCGACGATACTGTCCTGCAGTCGGATCCCGGCAACCACGGAGCGGGGATACTGTGCCACCCGTTCTCCGCCTTGCGCCCGGATGGCTTCCCGGGCGGGAGCCAGATCCGCGATCCCGAAATAATCGGCGCCGAGCGAGAGGGCAAGAGTGCGGAGCCGGCCAGCGGAATCAGGCGACATGATCACGTATCCGGTGGTCATGCCAGGACTTCAGGATAGTGGTCAGGAGAAACAAGAGGGGGATGAATACCTCAGGGGTGCCGGGGTATTGCCGTACTGTCCCCTGCCCCCACGGGTCCCCGCAGAGCATCAGACGTTCTGCATCACGAAGAAGGTGTACCCGTACCACCTCTTGTATTTCCGGTACATGTCCGCCTCGTGCTCAAGCGAGTCAAGGAGTGCGGAATCTCCCGGGTTCTTCCCATGCGTCTTCCGGAGCTCCGTGGTCCGGGCAACCAGCGGGACAAGGTAGTTATCCCACCACCCGTTCTCCGGCAGACGGCACGTTGCAACAAGCCGCAGCCCGGCCCGTTTCACCCGCTCCTTCATCTCGGCCTCAGAGACCGGGAGGTAACCCTCGCTCTCCCACCAGCTCACGAGCTCTTTTGGGGGATTCGGCTCGAACCAGTCGGCATCGGACACCACCATGCACCCTCCTTTTTTCAGGAGCGGCTTCCAGAGGTTGAGGCCCTGCTCGAACCCGACAATGAAGATGGCGCCTTCGGACCAGATGAGGTCGAACGATCCTTTGTCAAAGGGCAGGGCATCCATGGAGGCGCAGACGGTTTTCACCCGGTCGGCCACGCCGGCTTTTCTGACCCAGGCATCGACAATATCCAGGAACGGCTGGTGGTTGTCGACAGCCGTGATCGTTCCGGTGGTGAGGGCCGCAAGGTCACGCGTCTGTGTCCCACTCCCGCATCCTACGTCGAGGATCTTCGCATCCGGGGACATGAGGGGGAGCAGCGACCACACCTTCCGTGTCGCTTCTGAGCACCCGGGCCCCTGCCGGGGGAGGGACTCGAATATCTGGTAAAAAAACGGTGGTAACTGTGGTAATGACATGTTGCTGCAGTGATTGGGCAGGAAGCATTGAGTGCTTTGTGGTCGGCAGGTCCTCCGAAAAAGGGACTGTTTCGTTCTGTACGGAGTGTCGTTATGACCGCGGGCAGGAGTGCTGCCCGGGTTTTTTCGGAATTCCGGGGCTGGCATTGTACGCATGAGGGGTTCATTCGCGGTTCCGGGAGAGGATATCCGGGACGTGCAGTACCGGATCGCCGGGGCCGGCACACCGTTGAACCGCTGCCAGAGCAGGGGATGGGATCGTTCCCCGCCGTCGTTTCGGGAGTTCGGTGAAGCAGGAGTATTCAAAGAAGTCTGCAGGGTTCCTGCGAGTCTGGTTTCCGGTCATGGTTCTGTCTCCCGCCCGGGGATTCCTTGAACTCCCCCCGCTCACGTTCCTGTGGGAGAAAACACACTTTCGCGGTGTGTATGCCCTGTATTTATCCTTGCGGGCCCGGAACCTGGATCTATGGCAAAAAAGAAGATGCAGACCATCTGCGGGTTCTCGTGCACCGACTGCAACTACCTCGAAAAGGAATGCCCGGGATGCGAAGCAAAGAAAGGAAAAGTGTTCTGGACCGCATATGTCGGCGCGGACTGCTGCCCGGTCTACGACTGCTGCGTAAACGACCGCAGACTCCCGCACTGCGGGAAATGCCCGGATCTCGTCTGCGAGCGGTATACGCGGTTCAAGGACCCGAACGTAAGCGAAGAAGTGGCGGCAAAAGGGCTTGTGGAAAGGGTGCAGGAACTCCGGAACCGGAAATAGGGGCAGATACCAAGATCTGTACGCGGGTTCAGGAGCAGTAAAGGTTCCGGACCAGCTGTATGACCCCCATCCCTTTTTCCGTCAGCGTTTAGAGCCCCGGGGGATCGGATTTCACGATCAGGCCGGCCGGGACACCACCGGTGATGCCCTTTCCTGCATATGCCTTTATCAATCCTTCCCGCAAATCCCGATCCATGAACAGCCGGCTGAAAAGCGGAGTGAAAAACCTGTGTTCCCGGCTCGGCATCCCGCTTGTCGGTTTTGCCCCGGCCGATCGTTATGACCATCCCCCCTTCACCCCGTGGGTACCGGAAGAGTTCCGGCCGGATGCGATCTTCCCCGGCACAAAAACCGTCATCGTGATCGGGATACCGGTCAGTCTCCCGGCGCTGGAGACGGCACCATCGATCTGGTATCTCGAGGAATACCGGACGGTCAACGCCCTGCTGGACGCAGGAACGCACCGGATCGCCACGTTCCTGAATGAGAGGGGGTTCGCGTCCGTTGCCATTCCCCGGGACGGGTACGGCAGCGTCAGCATCCTGAAGGAAAAGCCCGTCGCGTTCTTCTCCCACCGGCACGCAGCGTACCTCGCCGGGCTCGGGAACTTTGGCATCAACAACGTCATCCTGACACGGAAGTATGGTCCCCGGGTCCGGTTCGCATCGATATTCACTACCGCGAAGATCCCGCCGGACCCTGTCATCGATGAACCGCTCTGTATCGAATGCATGCAGTGCGTTAAAATATGCCCTGTCAACGCCCTTCCGGGCGTGGATTACCCGAAAGATTTGACTGACAAGCGTGCGTGTGCCACCAGGTCGGAGGAACTGGCAAAACGGTACGCCGCTCCCTGCGGGTTCTGCATCAAGGTCTGCCCGATTGGCGAGGACCGGACCCTGTTTGCACGGGAGAAGACCGGGATCTACGACGAGACCGATCCACGGCATGAAAAGCTCCACCGGGCATGGGCACACGTGCGGAAGTTCGGGGTGCGCTAAAATCTGCCGGGAGCAACTGGTCCCAAAAGAGATTTTTCCGAAGGATTACCCTGAACCTTGGTCCCTGCCGGGGTATCGATTCAAAGACCCGGGAAAAAAGTTCTTCGGGTGTCATATGCCTCAACGGTGCGGCAGGATATTCTGAATTCTTTGATGCCTGGCGAAGAAAGCCTCAATACGGAATCCGGCGTTCTTGATATACAAAACCAGAACGAGAAAAAAGGAGGCAATTTTTTATGTTTTCACTCCGGTTTTACCGGATGTACGATATCGGGCGGGAGGTCGATCTCTCGGAACTCGAGGAAGCTTTGACCCGGAGTTACTCAACAGCCCGGGCCGGCTTCGTCCGGGTCCGGCCCAAGTCCATCATCATGGAGGACCCGCCGCTCATGATCCGGATGCAGCCGTTCCGGGTCGAGCGCGACGGAAAGATCGTTGAGTTCACGGTCGCAGCCCGCCTGTATGATGTCGGTGTCATCAGCTTCTGCTTCACCTGCGAGGATGCCGAGGGCGACCTTGTAGGATTATCGCATCTGGCATTTCTCTTCCCCCACCAGGAAGGGCTTGCGGACTATTTCGTCAGGTACCTGATGACGCTTGCCGAACTGATCCGCCCCCATATCCGCGACTTCGCCCTCAACCCGGACTTCTTTGAGGATTACACTATCTATGCCACCGGGAAACGCGATGACACCTTCGATCCCGTCCCCCTGATGCTGAACGAGCGGAACGCGATTGCCCCGGCACTCAAACAGGAGATCACCGCCAACTCGCTGAGCTACACGCCCGACGACCTCGCCATCCTCTCGTGGGATGCTGCATTCCTCTGCGATGTGGAGTACCCTGCTGACATCATCGACCTTATCGAATTTGCCAACGTGCAGGTGCTCGAGCTCCGGTACTACGACAAGGAACTGAGCCGGCAGATGGAGAAGATGTACGATGACATCGAAGGTGCCGAGCGGCTTACCCAGTACAGCCGGATGCGGCGCTACCATACGATCATGAGCGGGCTTCTGGAGACGCAGGCTGAGATCTCAGAGACCGTCGAAAAAGTCGACAACCTGATCAAGGTGACCGAGGACGTCTATTACGCCCGGGTCTACGCAACCGCGTTAAAAGTGATGCGCAGCGGGCAGTGGAGCGAGAGCGTGAACAAGAAGATCGAAGTCATCCGGGAGACCTATACGATGCTCTCGGGTGAGGTCCGGATCCAGCACTCCAACTTCCTTGAATGGATCGTGATTGTCCTGATCGCGATCGAGATCGGGTTTGCCGTCTGGGAGTTCTTCATTAAAGCCAGTATCTGAGGGAGAGCGTGCGGCTGATCCGGGAAATAATCACCCGACTTTCAGTACCATGAGGGTGATATCATCGTACTGGGGCCTAGAACCCGCGAACTGCCCCACATCCGCGACGATCGCTGCGATGATCTCCTGTGCCGGCAAATTCCGGGAGGCGGCGACGACGGCGGTCATCCGTTCGATCCCGTACTCCTCGTCCTTCATGTTCGCCGCTTCGGTGACGCCATCGGTATACAGGACAAGCACGTCCCCCGGATGCAACAGGATCTGCGCCGATTCAAGGGAGATGTCCTCAAGTACCCCGATTGCGATACCCTTTGCCTGGAGGAGTGCGACCTTCGCGCTCCCTGCCGTCGAGAGAAGGGGTGGATTGTGCCCTGCATTGACAAACGACAGGGTCCTGTTCCGAACGTCGAGGACCGCATAGAAGAGGGTTACGAACATACTGGTCTTTGCATCACCGAAGATCAGCCGGTTCGCTTCCTCGATCGCCCGTGCCGGATCCCCGTTCCTTGCCGTCGTCGCCCGGATCAGGGTGCGGGAGAGAGCCATGAAGAGGGCCGCCGGGACTCCTTTTCCCGAGACATCTGCAATAACGAGACCCCAGTTGTTATCGCCGACCGGGATGAAATCGAAGAAATCGCCCCCCACCTCAAGGGCGGGCTCGTTGAAGCCGGCAAGATCGATGCCCGGGATGGTGGGCGCCGACTCAGGGAGGAAGCTCTGCTGGATCCCCTTTGCAATATCCAGTTCTTTCTGGAATCGTTCCTTCTCTGCAGTCGTCAGGCGCAGCGTGTTGATATATTCCTGGAGGTCGCCCGCCATCTTGTTGAACGCGTTGCCGAGTTCCTCAAATTCGTCGCCGGTTGTGATCTTCACCCGGAAATCGAGGGCGCCCTGGCCGATCGCTTCCGAGCCTGCCTGCAGGTCCGCAAGCGGTCGGGTCAGGTACCGCGAAAAGAGGACGGTCAGCACGGTGACGAAGACAAGCAGGATCAGGAATGACCCGAGCAGGATGGCACGCAATTCGTCCTGCTGTGCCGTGATATGTTCAGCGGTGTCCTGCGATGCCATAAGAATGTTGTTCCTTGTCGTCACAGCCGGGGCAATGACTTCATCAACCGGCATGACCACGGCAACGCTCCAGTTCATGCTCTTCACTGGTGCGTACGCGATAAAGCGGTCGCCGTCCTCGTACGACACCCGTTCGATCCCGGTCAGCCCCGCGGTCATGTTCCGGGCTGCGGCGGCAAGCGCCAGGTTGCCGCTCGCAAAGAGGTTCTCGGCAACAAAGGATTCGTCCCACCGCCGGTCTCCTGCGGAGAGGCCCGGCCGGGTGACAATGTTCCCGTGCTGGTCGACGAGCATGGCGTACCCGCGGTCGCCGACCTGCGTTCCGATGATGTCCTGGTTGATGGTCTCGATGGTGACGTCCGCACCGACGACCCATCGCCATCCCCGTTCCGGATCCGTAACGGCACGCGAGCCGGTGACCATCAGGCCATGCCCGAGCATATCGACATACGGATCCGACCACGTGATATTTCCGCCGGCCTCCGCCCCGGTAAACCACTCCCGCTGCCGCGGATCGAAGGATGCGTTGATCCCGCTCGCCCACGGGTAGATCATAAAGATGCCCGTATCGGTTCCGACATAGATGGCAGCGAGGTTTGGATCGTTTCTGTAGAGCGGGATGAAGATATCGTCCATCATCCCGACTGCGTTCCGTTCATCTATCGGTACTGCCGGTGCGACACCCGGGGAGAGAAAAAGGAGGGAAGTCGAGAGCCGGTCTGCGGGTTCCGTATCCTGCCCGTAGAATGGGCGGCTGCGGACCATCCCCGGATCATCCATGACCCTGTCCGCATAGACGACCATCATGTCGATCTCCCCCGCAACCTGTTCGAAGATGACGTTGCTGATGTCCGCCTGGTCTTTCGCGAGGCGGAGGAGCGAGTTTTGGGCGTCGCGTTCGAGAGCCGCGCTGGAGTCTTCCATCGCCCGGGTGCCGAGATCCGAGCTGCTCGATACGGCAAAATCACTCACGTCGGCAACCTGCGTGAGTGCCAGCATCCCGGCTATGATCAGGGCACTCATCGAGAGGGCAAGGAAGACGAGGAGGATCTTCACCTGGACTGATATGAGACGGGGAGATCCGGGGGATTTCGCCATGTTCAGCAGGATATAGTCCGTGTTGAACCAAATACTCTGTGGGTTTGCGAGAGAAGCCCCTCCGTCCGGTTTCAGCCGGCGACCCGGCCCGGCTCATCCCTCCTTCCATTTTTTTCACTTTCGCACCATCCTTCCCTGCTCCTCAAATACCATGAACTCACTACCTCCGGATCATGGCGAAAAAGAAGATCGTGACCGTCTGCGGGTACTCCTGCAGTGACTGCGACCACGCAGGGAAAGAGTGCCCGGGCTGCACAAAGACAGGAGGGAAGCCGTTCTGGACGACCTATATCGGCATCGACCGGTGTGCAATCTACGACTGTTGTGTCAATGACCGCAAGTTCCCGCACTGTGGCAAATGCCCGGACCTGATGTGCGAACGCTACAACCGGATCCGGGATACGCCGGGAATCAGCGAAGCTGAGGCGACAGCGTGCCTTGCAGCGATGGAAAAGGAACTTCGGGGGAGACCGTAAAATCCCCGGGGTCCGTGGCTTGTATGGAATTGTATCGGGAATGAACACTACGAGGAAAAGTTCCCATGGTCCGATGTAAAATCACGGTGGTCAAGAGGACAATCAATCCCGAACTGGCTGATAGGTATTGTAGAACAGCGGTTACCCCCTGCGAGTGTTTTAACGAGGGGCAGGAGTTCGTCTGCGGACTTAAAAAGCCGGAGAATTTCTGTGACTGGGCGTGGCGGGATATCCACCCGTTCGTTGCCGTACTGCTCACCGGAGGAAATTTCTCCCGCGGTACTTTTAACGGGTGGATGAAAGATGATTCAACCATGATCGGGTGTTGTACGGACGGGATCAGGCCGGTAATTTTCAGGATAGAACGGATCAATGAGTAAAAATGTCCATCCTGGATGCCGCCGTCATTCCTGCCAATGAAAAAAGTTCCTGATGCCGGTTCCGTCCCCTGTTTCGCATCCCGATGCGCACGGAATGTCCCTGCCGGAAGCCCGGCACAGCGGTCATGGAATGAAAACGGAGTATTTTAACCCCTCCCGTCTCCAACCTTGTATAATGCCAATCCTCAGGGATCCGTCGATTACCATTGAAGATGTGAAGATCCGGGGGGTCACGCTCTCATCCCTTGAATTTGATGTGGCGATCCGGGTGCAGAACCCCAATATCGTCGGTGTTACCCTGCGGGAATTCCCGTTTCTCGTCCTTGTCCAAGGGGGCGACGGAGAACGGGAGATCGCAAACGGGAACACGGGAAATGTCCGGATTCGATCCCGGGATACAACCCTCCTTACTGTCCCCCTGACATCGCGCAATGCCGAGCTCATCAAAGCCCTCGCTGCTTTAGTCGCAAAAGGTGGGATCGAAGTGACCATCAGGGGGAGCGCCGTGGTCGAAGCGGTGATCACCGGCTGGTCGGTGCCGGTTGAAAATTCAATAACCGTAACCCTTGACCAGGTCAAAGAAGCCCTGGATGGGAGTTGCGGGGAGAACCAGTCGCGGTAAAAACGACCGGTACTATTTCCGTATCCTCTTCCTTTTCGTTTCTTTTCCTTCGAAGATCTCCTTTACCACCTTGATCGCGCAGAGATCCCCGCACATTGAGCAGGTGTCGAGCGCCCCGTCCCGGGCATGGATCTTCTCTGCAACATCGCCGAACAGGGCGAGCCGGAACTGCTCCTCCCAGTCGAGATCCTTCCTCGCCTGTGCCATCGCAATCTCGCGTTCGTCCCGGTACCCTTCCGGCCGGCGAACCGTATCGCCGATATGGGCGGCTATCTTTGCAAACCGCGTCCCCTCGATGATATCATCCTCCAGGGGGAGGGCAAGGTGCTCGGAGGGCGAGACCATGCAGAGGAAGTCGGCACCATGCATGCACGCCGTCGCTCCGCCAATTGCGGTTACGACATGGTCGTAGCCGGGCGCAATATCCGTCACGATCGGGCCGAGCAGGTAGAGCGGGGCGCCATCCGTGATCTCCTTGATCATCCTCACGTTATACCCGACCTGGTCGAGCGGCATGTGACCGGGACCTTCGATCATCCGCTGGACGCCCCTTGAAAGTGCCTGTTGTGCGAGCGTGCCGAGGGTCACGTATTCCACGGACTTGGCAAGCTTCGACGCGTCCTGCAGGCACCCGGGGCGCATCCCGTCACCGAGGCTCACCGTGACATCGAATTCAGCGAGGGTATCAAGCAGGTAGTCGAACTCCGAATAGAGCGGGTTCTCCTCGTCGCGTTGTACCATCATCGCGCAATGGAACGCCCCGCCCCTCGAGACGACTCCCATGAGCCGGGGATCCGCTTTCAGTGCCGCCAGAGCCTGCCGGTTCACGCCGCAGTGGAGGGTGAGGAAGTCGACGCCCTGGCGGCAGTGTTCCCGGATGACACGGAAGAGGAGGTCTGCATCGACATCCGCCGCAGACCCGGCCCGGCGAACTGCTTCGTACACCGGGACCGTGCCGATTGTCGCCGGGAGGCTGAGGATCTTCTTCCGGATCGCGGCGAGGTCTCCTCCCGTCGAGAGGTCCATGATAGCGTCGGCACCGTTCAGAAGGGCGGCCTTTGCCTTCCGGAGTTCGAGGGCCGGATCGCAATGGGGACCGGATGTCCCGATGTTGACATTCACCTTCACCCGGCAGCCTTCACCGATTGCACAGGGGGGGTGCTTCCGCTCCGGGTTGTGCGGGATGACGATCCTCCCCTTCGCAATTCTTTGTGCCATCCGCCCCGGATCCATCCCTTCCGTTCCTGCGACAGCCCGGACCTCGCGGGGGATGGATCGGGAGCACCTGCGGATGAGCAAATCCATAACAAACATCTGCTTTCAGTCCTTATTATTCTGCATGAAGGTGACGTGGATCGCAGGAAGTGGTATGTGGGCGAACTCGTACCTCTACAGAGATGTCCTGGTCGATGCAGGCGTCCTCCCGATGCAGGTCGCGCCGTTCCGTGATCGGGTGAAGACCGTCGTGCTCACCCATTGCCATTTCGACCACGTCGCACATCTCGCCGGGATCGCGCATATGTGCCGGGCAAAGGTCGCAATCCACCGGGCCGACGCCCCGGGGCTTTCCGATGACCTCCGTTCACTCTCCATGAACTTCGGGGGCCGTTCCCCCGGCATCGTCCCGGATATCGTTCTTGAAGACGGGGATACGGTCGGGGACCTTGCCATTTTCCATACGCCCGGACATACCCCGGGGAGTATCAGCCTCTTTTCAGAATGCGACCGGCTCCTGATCAGCGGGGATACTGTTTTTACCGACGGGGCTTTCGGGAGGTATGATTTTATCGGCGGGAGCAGGGAGGATCTCTCCTGTTCGCTCGACCGGCTCGCCGGCCTTGACGTTGAGGGACTGTATCCCGGGCATGGTGAACCGGTTGATACGGGAGGCAGCCGTCACATCGCCGCGGCACGGCACCTGATGAGAAGCGGCTATGGATAAAGGGACTTATTGTCTCATCTTCCGGAATCCCGCGTGCACCGTGCGGGTTGGCGCACTCGGGGATATCGCCCTGGATGCCGGCTTTCATGTCTACGTCGGATCCGCGCTGGGCGGTGGCGGGCTGAAACGGCTGGAACGGCATATCGCTCTCGCACACAGCCACGACCGGCGCCCGAAATGGCATGTCGATTACCTGCTGTGCGACTCCCGGTTCGCGCCCGTCTGTGCAGTGTATGCAGTGTCCCCGAAACATGCGGAATGCGGAATCGCTGCCGCACTGGCAACGGGGGGCGTTGCCAGGTTCGGGAGCAGCGACTGCGGGTGCCGTTCCCACCTTTTCCACCGTGCCGGTGACCCGCGGGGAGAAGTTGCCGGTGTGTTCCGGAGATGCGGCCTTGCACCGGTCATCAAAACCATCAAGAGGGATGCGACCAAGGAAAACGTATGAAAGTTCTCGGCATATCAGGGAGTACACGGAAGAACGGGAATACCGCCCGGCTGATCAAGATCATCCTGAAACGGTGCGAAGATGCCGGAATCGAGACGAAGTTCATCTCCCTCGCAGGAAAGAAGATCAATCCCTGTCTGGGCTGTGAGAAATGCAAAAAAACCAAGTGGTGCGTCATCGAAAAGGATGACTGGGGAGCTGTTGCAGAGAAGGTGATGGAGTGCGAGGTGCTCGTCATCGGTTCGCCGACATACTACTACGATGTCTGTGGTCACCTCAAGAACTTCATCGACAGGACCTATTCCCTGTACCATGACCGGAAGCTTGCGGGGCGCAGTGGTGTTGCCGTCGCCGTCCACGCATCCAAAGGGGCAACCAGGACGGTCCAGACAATCGAGGGCTTCTTAAGCACGCACGAATTTTCGTCACTCGGGTCCGTCAAGGGGACCGGATACGAGGAGGGGGCGGTCAT
>JAKLEQ010000004.1:38509-42877 GCA_022711635.1 Methanoregula sp.
TAAAAGATACAGAGGCGGTAAAGAAAGCGGAAAAGATCGGGGACAAGATAGTCCGGCTCCTGAAACCTCACTTTGACTGACCCTTCCCGCCCGCTGCGGGTATAAGGCGCATGTTATTAAAGTTTATGAGCGAAAACGGATTAAAGAGACGAATGGTATGCGGATAAAGCAGAACATCTTTTACCTCCTCGTAGGCGTGATCGCCCTCATCGAGGTTGCAATTTTCTGGTTGTCGCTGCAACTTGACCGGCCGCTTTTCATCCAGGTTGCTGTTATCATCGGGATTCTCCTGCTTTATTTCACACACAAGAACGTGGAGAAAGGGTTCGAGGATGAACGCACCCAGTTCATCGCACAGAAAGCTGCAATGAGCACGCTCTGGGTGTTCTGGGTCATCTTCTTCGTCATCAGCCTCGGAAGTATCATCATCGGCCTCAACCGTCCGTTCTCGATCCGCCCGCCCTCGTTCCCGGGAAGCCATTCACCCCCGCCGGACATCGAATTTCCCGTCCCGCTTGTCGGCCCAGAGTCGTTCAACCGGCTCGGCTTCTTCCAGCTCGGCATGCTCTGTCTCATGATCTTCCTGTATATCGGTTTCAGGATGTACTACGGCCGTAAATACGGAGCAAGTGACGGCGATGAAGAATAAGATCAAGGTCTTCCGGGCTATGCATGACATGACACAGGAGGATCTTGCCAAAGCGATCGGGGTCACGCGCCAGACAATCCTCGCCATCGAGAAGGGAAAATACATCCCTTCCCTCGACCTTGCCTTCAGGATCTCCCGCCACTTCAAGGTTAATATCGAAGAAGTCTTCACGTACGAGGACTGAAAAATCCCGCCGGCGCCTTTCCATCCTTTTTGCAGAATCTTCCTGTTCTTCGCCGCTCAACCTGCCATTCTCCTCTCCCATCCGCGGACAGCAGGCACGCGTCCGGGATTGGTTCCACGGACACCGGGTCTTTCTGTTCTGCGCCGGGTTGGTGTCAGACGGTGCGGTGGCACAATACAATTGGTATCAAACGCCCGACACATAGTAAGTTATTTAAAACTTAATGTAAGATATTCTTTACAATAAGGGGAGCCACTGGGTTCTTTGCGACTCTCCCTTGTTTCCAACGGGAGGACTGAATCGGAATACGTGAATCCCGAAGCATCGGGTCCAGGCGTCGGTCCGGATCCCTGCAGCACGATCGCCTCGAAAAGATTCAGGATGAGTTCTCAGGAAGACATGGTGAACGGAACATGAAATTCAGACTATTAACATGCCTGCTGATCCTCCTCGCCCTTATCGTCGCGGGAGCCAGCGCAGGAAGTACGGATGCACAGCTCGTCGTTACTGAATATTCCGTGAGTCCCACATCCCTTATTGGCGGGGACATTGGAACCGTCACGGTCACGGTGAAGAATACGGGGGACGAATCCGTCAGCATCCACTCTGCTGACCTGGAATCGCCCTGTACGGGATTCAAGATTCTCAACGAGGCCGCGTATGATACGGTAGGGACCCTTGGTTCCGGAGATTCGACGACCTTTACCTTTACCTTCGAGGCCGACGTGATCGACGGCACCTACTACCCGAAGTTTTACCTCGACCTTACCGATGGCGGGTCGTACCGGATGTACATCCCGGTCAACGTGAAGAGCACCCGTCTCACCGTCGCCGTATCCCGGCTCCCCGATTCATTCAACGAAGGTGTCAAGGCAGAAATCAACATCTCCGTCGGGAATCCCCGGGAGAATGAGATTAACGGTGTCAGGATTATCCCAATCGCGGATGGCGCAACGATAACACCGGGCACGGGATTTGTCGGGACACTTGCTGCCGATGCTTCCAAAGAGGTGAGGTTCGAGATAACCCCGTTGGAAGAGACGACGGTAACGTTCATGGTTACCTATCACAACGGGGACAACGACCACACGCAGAATATCACGCTCCCCATCCATTTCAGCGAAGACAAGCTGGGAGCAGAGATCGTCCTCAATAATGTCGAGATCGAGAGCAGCTCCTCCTACACCACGCTCTCCGGGGATATCAACAACGCGGGACTTACCAGCGCCTACTCTGTAACAGTTACCGTAGGGAGCCCGGCGACTGCGGTCGACCCGAACCAGATCTACGTTATTGGGGAACTCGAGCCGGACGACTTTGCCGGTTTCGAGGTCACGTATACCGGAACCGGCTCAACGGTGCCGGTCGTCGTTTCGTACAAGGACGCAGACGGGAACACGTTCACAAAGACGTTTGATGCTTCCACATCCGGCGGAGGCACGTCCCTATCGTCAGGCGCTCCGTCTTCAGGATCCTCTTCCGGGAACAGCGGCGCCCCCAGTGGCGGTCGTGGCGACGGGATGTCCCTCTTCGGCATGGGGGGCAGGGGCGGCAGCTCTGCCGGCTCATCAATCCCGTTCATGCAGATCGGGATCGTGCTCGTTGGTGTGCTCGTGATCGTAATCGTCGCATGGAAGAAGGGGTACATCCGGAAGTTAAAAGAGAAGATCCCGCGGCGGAAACAGGGCGAGGACGACGATGAACCCGCCGATCGTTGAGGTCAAAAACATCACCAAGGTCTACTCTCTCGCATCCGGGGATGTCGTCGCGCTCGATGACCTCTCGCTCACCATAGAAGACGGGGAGTTTGTCGCCATCATGGGCCCCTCCGGTTCGGGGAAATCGACGCTCATGAACCAGCTGGGCTGTCTCGATGTCCCGACAAGGGGCAGGCTCCTGATCGCTGGTACGGATGTCCGTACCCTTAACGATCACGACCTGACCCGGCTGCGACTCAGTACCCTTGGATATATCTTCCAGCGGTACAACCTCATCCCCCTCCTCACCGCGTACGAGAATGTGGAATACCCCTACATCCTCAAGAACCGGAAGCAGGACGATACCGGCCATGTCGGGGAACTGCTCGAATCGGTCGGGATAACCCGGAAGATGGCGCGGCACCGGCCCGCAGAGCTCTCCGGGGGGCAGCAGCAGCGGGTTGCGATCGCACGGGCACTCGTCAACGAACCAAAGATCCTCATCTGCGATGAACCGACCGGGAACCTGGACACAAAGACCGGCCTGCAGATCATGAAGATGCTCACCGAGCTCAACGAGAACGGGAACACCATCATCATGGTCACCCATAACCCGGAGACGGCAGGTTACGCGGACCGGACGATTGTCATCCGTGACGGGAGGATCGTGACATGAAGACGCCGAAGATCTTCTCCGACGTCCTGCTCACGCTCTCGGCAAGGAGCATCCGGCTCAACATGCTGCGGTCAATCCTCTCCGCCCTCGGCATTACAATTGGCGTTATCGCAATTTCTGCGATGGGGATGCTTGGCGCCAACATGACGTCGGTGGTCTCCGCCCAGATGTCTTCCATGGGGAACACCATGACGGTAACCCCGTATACCGGGGGAGGCGGTGGCGGACCGCCCGGGATGGGAAGCAGCGATGATGACAGCTACATTACGGAAGACCAGTACGATGACATCTACCAGATAGCCAGCAAGTACGGGACCGTCTACCCGCTCTACTCGGAGAGCGATACGATCACTACGAAGAACGATGAAGAAGGGCGGGCTACCATCTACGGCCTCGAAGCCGACGATATGCAGGCCGTGCTCACGGTCGATAACGGGACATTTCCCCGGAGCGAGAGCGATGTCCTTGTTGGCACGCAGCTCGCAGAACGGCAGGACCTCGAGATCGGCAGCAAGATCAAGATCGGGGATGAAGACGAAGGGCAGATCAAGGTCCGCGTCTCGGGCATCCTCGCGGAGACCGGGCTCTCGTCGAGCCTCCGGACGGACAGCGCGATTGTGATGACCGAGGATCTCTATACGTCCTTCTATGGCGGGGAAGGAGAGTACACCCAGGTCACGATCCTGCTCGATGACATCAACAACTCGGAAGTCGTCAGCAACGCCCTGACCGGCAAGCTGAACAAGCGGGAGGATGTCATCTCGGTCTCCGACTCGAGCAGCATGGCAAGCAGGATCACGTCAAGCATCTCGACGATGGTGACCTTCATGCAGGCGATCGCCGCGATCTCGCTGCTGGTTGCCGCGGTCTCGATCTTCAACGTGATGATGATGTCGGTGACAGAAAGGATCAGCGAGATCGGCATCCTGCGCAGTATCGGGACGCAGAAGGACGAGGTGATGAAGATGTTCGTATACGAGGCCTCGATCATCGGGCTCATCGGTTCCTCGGCAGGAGTGATCCTGAGTTTTGTCGTGGGCTATATCGTGGTCGCAATGCTCGTTGGCGATACGTCATACTTCTTCGAATGGAACAGCATGATGTACCTGCCCATCGGAATGGTGATCGGGACGACCATCTGCATTGTCACCGGTCTCTACCC
>JAKLEQ010000040.1 GCA_022711635.1 Methanoregula sp.
AAAAACCAGCGCGTTCCAGGATCTCTGACGTGCTGAGCGCGATGATGCCGTCGTCCTCGACGATAAGGATGCGGATTTTTGCGGCATCATCGGGTTCGAGGCGGTCCCATTCTCCTGCAGGAGCACCACCGCTGCCGGGTAACTCTCCGCCGGCTTCCGCCGGACGATCGGGTGGTTGCATCGATTATCCCTCTGTTCTCTTTTTTTTAAAGGTAGCGTTCCCAACAGATTGGTGGGGGGCTTGCTGCCGTATCGGTGTCATGGGAGTCCGGGATCCTTTTTAAACTGGAATTCGATGGATGTCCCGGCAGTCGTATCGACAAGAATGGCAGCCTGGAGCTGGTGTTTTGCGAGGAAATTGACGAGCTTGAGGCCGAGGCTCTTCGCGGTGGAGATGTTGATGCCCGCCGGAAGACCTGCGCCGTTGTCGCTGACGGTGAGCCGGTACATGCTGTCTTCGCTTTCCAGAGCGACACCGATGGTGCAGGGCCCGTTGCGGACGGATGCACAGTCAAACCCCGGCGGGAACGCGTACTTGAAGGAGTTCGTTACCAGTTCGTTGATGATCAGGCCACAGGGAGTGGCCCGGGAAAGGTCGAGGACAACCCCGTCCGCTGAAACCGTCACGTGCACATCGCGGCGGGTGGAGTAGGACGTAGTGATCTGTCCGATGAGCGTTGTCAGGTAGACCCCCATATCCACATGCGAGTACTTCTTGGTGCGGTACAACGTCTCGTGGATCAGCGCCATGCTGCGTGCCCGGTTCTGGAGGTCTTTTTTGAGCTGCTTCCCGGCCTCCGACTCCTCGTAGCTCCCCTCAAGGCTCAGGAGCGAGATGAACGCGGTCAGGTTGTTCTTGACCCGGTGGTGGATCTCGGAAAGCAGCATCTCTTTCTCGGCGAGTGCTTCCGTCAGTTCCGCCGCCTTCTGCCTGAGCAGCTCCTCGTTCCGGGTCAGTTCGCCGACATTCAGGTTCAGTTCCTCATGGGCTGCGGCAAGTTCCTCGTTCGCAGCACGGAGTTCCTCGTTCGATCCCGCCAGTTCCGCGGTCCGCTCGGCAACACGCTTTTCAAGGGCCTCGTTCGCTTTTTTCAGTGCTTCTTCCGCCCGCTTCTGCTCGGTGATATCCCGGGCCGCCGCAAAGACCCCCGTGACCTTGCCGGACGCATCACGGTATACCGTTGCATTGTACAGGACCGGGGTCACTCTTCCGTTACGGTGCCGGATCCCGAGATCGTAGTCCGTCACCGACCCGTTACGGAATGCTGACTCATACCCGGCTTTCGCGCGGCCGGGTTCGGTAAAATAGTCGGAGAAGTCCGTGCCAATCAGTTCTTCGCGGGTAAGCCCTGTCGCGGCGACCGTAGCGGCGTTCACGTCGCCGATCTTCCCGTCTGGACGGATCGTCACCATCGGATCGATGCTCGCCTCGATCAGGCTCCGGTTGTACACGGCTGCCTTTCTCACCGCCTCCTCGGCATTCTTCTGCTCGGTGATGTCGATGCCCATCTCGAGGATCATCGGGGACCCGTCCGTGTCGGTAAACGGGAAATCGTAGATATCGTAGTTCCTCCCGTTGGGCCCGGTCCAGTACCAGTGGTGCGGTGCCCGCGTCTTCATGACCTTGTACGACTCGCAGTCTTCGCAGGGTTCCGTACGGTTGAACAGGAACCCGTAGCAGGTCCGGACCAGCGAATAGCCGAAGGTCGTGCGGAAATACCGGTTGGCAAACGGCATCTTGTAGTCGGCATCGAGCAGGCAGACGTAAACCGGCAGGGTCTCGAGCACTTCGTAGAGCCGCTGCCGTTCAATCCGGGTCTCGGCATGGGCTTTTTCAAGGTCCAGTTCGGCTTTTTTCAGGGCGGAGATGTCCCGCGCAACCGCACATGCACCGGCGGTTACCCCTCTTTCGTCGTGAAAGATCGTCGCGTTATACAGGACGGGGGTTATCCGTCCGTCGCGGTGGCGCATCCCGAGAGGGTAGTCCCGTACGAAGCCTTCACGGAACACCTTCTGGTACCCGGCCCGGGCCTTGTCCGGTTCGGTAAATAACCCGGAGAAGTCGGTGCCGATGAGTTCTTCGCGGGAAAATCCCGTCATGTCGACGGTCGCGGCATTCACGTCGCTGATCTTCCCGCCGGGATCGATGGTCACCATCGGATCGAGCCCCGCCTCGATCAGGCTCCGGTTGTACGCGACTGACGTCTTCAGCTCCGCTGTCCGCTCCTGGACCTGGATCTCAAGGCCGTCGCGGGCTATCCGGAGCGCTTCCACAGCCTGACGACGCTCCGTGATATCCCGCATGTAGACGTCGACCCCGTCCCTGCGGCCCTGCATGAAGACCTCGTACCACCGCCCGTTCAATGGCGACTGCGCTTCGTAGTGCTCCAGGGTATGATGCTGAGCGGCGGCGAGATAGTGGCGGTGAATCTCCGTACCGACGAGGTTCGGGTACAGGTCCCAGATGACCTTCCCGATCAGTTCTGACGCCGGCCGCCCGAACGGCGCCTTCTCGGCAGCAGGATTCACAACGGTAAAACGCCATCCGGTATCCAGCGAATAGAACGTATCGGCGATGCTTTCGAGAATCGAGCGCGTCCTCTCATGCGCCTCAGAAAGGGCTTTTTCAGCCCTTTTCCTCTCCGTGATATCGGCCGATGCCGCGAGCATCGCGTCTTTCCCCCCGAACCGGATATGCGCCATAGATGACTCGACCCAGAACGGTCTGCCATCCCGTCGTTTTACCCGGGTCTCGCGACAACGGACCTGACCCTCTCTCTTCAGGATATCAACGATCGCTGCCCGCTCGGTATCATCGCAATAGAGGTCGGTTGCTCTCCTGCCGATGATCTCCCCGCGTTCAAACCCGAATGCCTGCTCATAGGCAGGATTGGTGAAAAGGACCGAGCCGTCCTCGAGGCTGCTGACCGAGAGGAGAACGGGGGATGTCTCGGCGATGACCCTGAACCGTTCCTCACTCTCACGGAGCGCCTCTTCCACCCGGTGCCGTCCGGTAATGTCCTGGACGATGCCGGCCATCCGGCCTGCCGCACCTGTCGCATCATCGCGGTGCCTGCCGGCTGCCCAGATCCAGCGGATCTCCCCGTCAGCACGGCGGATACGGCACTCAAAATTCCAGTCCCCCCCGGTATCCATCGCATGGCGGAATTTCGCCTCTACTTCCGGGCGATCCTCCGGCAGTACATGGTTCAGGAACATCTCATAGGTCCATTCCGGCAACAATGCCGGGTACCCGAAGATCCGGTCATGCTCGAGAGAGCGGTAGGCGGTGTGACCGACAAGGTCAAGGTCCCACGCACCGGTGTGGCTTGTCTCCAGCGCGAACCGCAACCGTTCCTCGCTCGCACGCAGGGCCGCCTCTGCCCTTTTCCGGTCGGTGATGTCCCGGTTCGAGCCCCGGGTACCCAGGAACACTCCTCCTGCATCATAGATTGGCCTGCAGACATGGTGGATCCACCGCACTTCCCCATCAGGGCGGATGATCCGGAACTCCATCTCCGATGGGCCTTTCCCTGCAAGTTCTTCCTTGAGATGACCAAGCCGTTTTACGAGATCGTCGGGATGCATGACCACGCGGAGGAACGCCTCGTACGAGGAGTACCCGCTGATCGGCCGGCCAAGGATCCTCTCCGCCGACAGGGACTGGTACAGGATCTCTCCCGCTGGCCCGATCCAGAACTCCCAGTCCAGCGTATAGTCTGCGATCGCCCGGTACCGCCGTTCGCTCTCGGCGAGGGCTTCCTCGGCAGTGCGGCGCCGCGTCACGTCTACGCAGATACCGGTCATCCTGACCGCCCGGCCGTCGCCATCGTAGATCCCCTCCCCGATTGCGTTGATCCACCGGACTTCTCCATCCGGCCGGACGATCCGGTATTCGCTGTTCAACAGCGCGTGGTCCGCAAGCGCCCGACGGATCCGGTCGTTCGCCCCTGCCGCGTCATCGGGGTGGATGATGCGGTTCCAGGCATCGAACGATGCCGGATCCTTTACCGGATCGAGCCCGAAGAGGGTGTAGAGAAGACCCGACCAGACGATATCCCCGGTCAGGATATCCCAGTCCCATGTCCCTGCACCGGGCCCGTGTTCCTTCCGGGGGGCATGTCCGTTCCCCGGTCCGCTCCCGAAGACGGACTCCCCCTGCCATCCTGCACCCCGATCCAGTTCCATGATGCGAAAAGCGGACTCCTATGATAAAAAATCGGGACAATTGGTTGTTAAGGTTGTTCCATGTTTCATTTTTTGAAACACAGGGACGGGGGCGGAGAAGAGACTGGTTACTGCTTCCGTTCGACAACCGTACGCCCCTTGTCAGAGATGAGCGTAAAACCCTTTTCTTCGAGATATGCCCGGCTCTTCCCCTTCCCGTGGATCAGGAGCTCGGGAAGGTCCTCCTTCTCATCGATGTCGGTGTGGAGCCGGAACGAGTCGATCACCTCGACTGAGAGGCCCGCATCTGCGGCGATCTTCATGTGTTTTGCAAAACTGCCGCCGTAGTAGTCGACGCGGAACTTTGCCGGGTCCCGGATGAAGATAACGTTTGTCCCCCCGCCCCGGCCGGGGACGATGGAAAGATCGCTCTGCGTTGCGATCACCCGCCGGACGGACGCCTCGTCTGCAAGCGGGATATCGGCCATAATGATGAGGACAGAGTCGAGCGCACAGGAAAGATACTCGTTGAGGGCGTCCGAGAGCCCTTTCTCCGGCATCGCCACCTGTACGAGGTCGTCCGATTCGAACGGTTCTGTGCCGAGAATGACGGGCCGGCACATCGCGTCCTTAACCGTAGCAACCACGTCGAGCATCATCGCCTTCGCAAATTCCTCGCGTTCGCTCTGGGAAAGGACGCAGGAGAGCCGGGTCTTCGGGTTCTTCTGCTTGAACGGGATGACAGCTACGGGCATGGTACGAGTACGGGTACTCCGGGAAAGGAAAAAAAGGTAGCCATGTGGCGCGGGGCAAATCCCACAACCCCGCAGCTCCCGTACCCCGCGTTCATCGGCAATACCCTGCCGCGCCGGCCGGACCCCGCCTTTTTTTAAAGATGCGATCCGCCGTTACCGTGCCGGGGGTTTATCGCCGGTCTTTATGCGGCTCTGGGGGATCGTTATCTCGAACCGGGCGCCCTTGCCCTCGACGCCGTTCTCGCGGATCGCCATCCCGTTGAGGGAGAGGATCTCCCGGGCGACAAAGAGGCCCCACCCGGTGTATTTGCCAAACCCGCGCTCGAAGATCTTCTCCCGGTTCTCGGGGGGGACACCTTCCCCGTCGTCCTGGACGACGAGGATGGCGTCGTCCTTCTGGTGCTCAAGGATGATCCGGATCCTTGTTGTCTTCTTCCCGTGCCGGATCGCGTTGTCGAACAGGTAGGAGAAGACCTTGTAGAGCTGGGGTTCGCCATAGAGGTACAGGTCGCCGGCTTCTTCAGAGAGGGCGATCCCCTTCAGGTCGATCTCGTCGCACGCGAGTCGCACGAGCGCGGCAAGCTTCTGCCAGCGCGGGGGTTCGGTCCCCATCAGCTGGTAGACCTTGGAGAACGCAAAGATCCGGCGGATCTTGTCGGAAGCCCGCTGCTCGATCTCGAGGAAGTTCCGGACGTTCTCCTCCTTGATCATGGTAAGCAGGAGCTCGTTGTAGCCCATGATGGCGGTGAGCTGGTTGAGGATGTCGTGCCGGGTGACACTCCCGACGACCTGGACTTTCTTCTGGGCAACGGTAAGTTCCTGCTGCAGCCGTGCGACGGTCTCCTCGCAGGTCTCCTGCTGCCCGTTCCGGACTGCACCTTCCCCTGCCGGATTGCCTGGTCCCTGCTGCCCGGAAGTCATGGGTTCTCCTTGTAACCTCGCCTTTGATACCAATAAACTCTTCTGGTACGCTCCGTGAGTCCTGCCCGTTTCCCCCCTCCCGGCCCCATAGAGCCGGCAGAACGGATCGCTTCCCTGCAAGTACAGGGCGCCTGGCAGGGGCCGGACAGCACCACCTTAATGTCATCCCCGCGAAAAACCCTATACACGCATGGCAGGGCGCACCATCACGTTTACGAGAAACGTCTTCCTCCCGCTGACGACCGTCTGCCGGAACCGGTGCGGGTACTGCGGGTTCCGGACACCGGTGCAGGACGGCTGCCTCATGATGCCGGATGCCGTGGAGCGATTGCTGGTCCGGGGTGCCGCCCTTGGTTGCACGGAGGCGCTGTTCACGTTCGGCGAGCGGCCGGACCTTGAGCCGGGATTCGCCGCGTACCTTGAGAATACCGGCTGGACGAATTTTCTTACCTATGTCGTTGCGATGTGCAGGAAGGGGATAGCCGCGGGTCTTCTCCCCCACACGAATGCCGGCGTCCTCACGTACGGGGAGATGGAGGTCCTCCGCGAAGTGAACGCAAGCATGGGGATCATGCTGGAGACCACCGCCGAGGTTCCTGCACACAGGAGTTCCCCGGGGAAAAAGCCCGAAGTCCGGCTCGCGATGATGGAAGACGCCGGGAAGCTGAAGATCCCCTTCACCACCGGCCTCCTCCTCGGGATCGGCGAAACGCCGGCAGACCGCGAGGATTCGC
The DNA here is from genome assembly GCA_022711635.1 of Methanoregula sp. GTDB lineage: Archaea > Halobacteriota > Methanomicrobia > Methanomicrobiales > Methanospirillaceae > MVRE01. The sequence goes on from JAKLEQ010000040.1 coordinate 6,578, forward strand.
TCAACGCCATCCGGGACATTCACCGGCGCTACGGCCACATCCAGGAGATCATCATCCAGAACTTCTGCCCGAAGGCCGGCACGGGGATGTCGGGGTACCCGGTCCCCTCACCGCAGGAGATCTGCGCGACGATCCGGCTCGCACGGGAGATCCTCCCGCAGGAGATCGCCATCCAGATCCCGCCCAACCTCGCCGACGCCCGCGCCCTGATCCCCTGCGGGGTGGACGACCTCGGCGGGATCTCCCCGGTTACGGTCGATTACATCAATCCCGAACACCCGTGGCCGGCGATCGATTCCCTGAAATCCATCGCCGGCAACGCAGAGCTGGTCGAGCGGCTCTGCATCTATCCCCGTTTCATCGAAAAGGGGTGGTTCCACCCGTCCATGAAACCCCTAATAACCCGGCTCGCCCATAGTACTGCACAGGAAAAGGAGCGCTGCGCGTGAAACAGGGAAAACTTCTCTATGCCGGGAAAGCCAAGTCGGTCTACCGCACGGACGAAAAGGACCACCTCATTGTCGAGTTCCGGGACGACATCACCGCGTTCGACGGGGGAAAGAAAGACACCCTGAAGAAGAAAGGAAGGTACAATGCCGAGGTCTCCGCCTTCTTCTTCTCATATCTCGGGGAGCACGGGGTGAAGACCCACTTCGTCCGCATGCTCGATGAGAACCGCATGGTGGTCGAGAACCTCTCGATGATCCCGCTCGAGGTCATCGTCCGGAACATCGCCGCCGGCTCCATCGTGCGCAACTACCCCTTCAAAGAGAAGACCCCCCTGCGTCCCCCGGTCATCGTGATCGACTACAAGGATGACGCACGGCACGATCCCATGCTGAATGACGACCTGATCCTCGCGTTGAAGATCTGCACGCCCGCCGAACTGAAGAAGATCAAGAATACGGCCCTGAAGGTCAACGATCTCTTGAAAGACCTGCTCGCACGGCAGGGCATCACGCTCGTGGACTTCAAGCTCGAGTTCGGCAGGGGCAAAAAGGGCATCTGGGTCGGGGACGAGATCTCGATGGACTCCATGCGGCTCTGGGATGCAACAACCGGCGAGTCGCTGGACAAGGACGTGTACCGGTTCGACAAAGGCGATGTCATGGAGACCTATGACCGTGTCCTCCAACGGATTGTCAAAACGAGCAGTGCGGCAGGGAAGAAGAGAACGACCGCTGCCCGTAAAGGTTCCGGGGACTGAACAGGCCGAACACCCGCAGCCGGAACAGAAAGGATAACATCGTGAAAGTGTGCAACAGGATGTACGGGAAGATTCCATGACCGGGAACGAAGCGGAAGAAGATATGCTCAAGTGGGCAACGGCGTACGCAAAAAAGCACGGCTACACGCTGAACCCCGATGAGAAGCAGCTGGGCACCGTGATCCGGGGGCTCGTCCGGAACAAGGGAAAGTTCGGCCGCCCGTACTGCCCGTGCCGGCTGCGCAGCGGCGACGAGGAGAAGGACCGGGCGATCGAATGCCCCTGCGTCTATCATAAGGAAGAGATCGCAAAGGACGGCAGCTGCCACTGCAGGCTCTACTATAAAACCTGAAACGCCCTTTTTGCCGCAATTCTATTCTCATGCGAACCCCTGCCCGCCGTCTCGTGCAAGGACTGCCTCCGGTGATCGGGCCGGGGGCACGGGTCCTCATCCTCGGAAGCTTTCCGTCCAGCCTCTCGCTAGCTGCCGGCCAGTACTACGCTAACCCGAAGAACCAGTTCTGGAAGATCATGGATGCGCTCGTTGCGATCGATCCCTCCCTTCCGTACGGCGACCGCCTCTCCCGGCTGATCTCCTGCAGGATCGCGCTCTGGGACGCGATTGCTTCCTGCCGGAGGCAGGGGAGCGCCGACAGCACGATCACGGGCGCGTGCGGCAATCCCCTGGATGACCTGCTCGCATCGCATCCCGGCATCCGCCTCATTGCCTGCAACGGGAGCGCTTCGGCGAGATCTCTCGCCGCGTGCCCACCCGCAAACGTTACGATCCTCCGGCTGCCATCGACCAGCCCGGCGTATGCCCGGATGCCGCTTGCCGGCAAGATCCGGGCATGGTCGGCGATCTGCAGGTATCTCGACCGGTAACATCGACCGGTAAAAAAGTTCCTAAAAATTCCGCTTTTTTTCTACCGTTCGAGGCGGAACTTCAGGAAGATGACATGGTAGATCGCGTAGAACCCGACAAAGACCGCTGCGGCGTACCCGAAGACCGCGAGCCACCCGACCTCCTGCGGGAGGGAGAGTGAGGAGTGCTGGAGGACGAGCGAGGACCCGACGACGAGCGCCGCGACAACGAGCCCCATCATGACCTTGTCGCTCGCCCGGTCGAGCGCCATCTGGAGTTTCTGGAGATCGGTATCCACGATCTCGAGGCGGACCGTCCCGGTCGAGAGGCGCTTTAACATCAGGTTGATGTTCCGGGGCAGGTCGAAGGCCGCATCCACCGCCTCCATCATGGAGTTGGTGGCACGTTTCACGTATGCCGCGGAGAGGGTGTTGGTCTCTGCAAGCTTGGTCAGGTACGGGGTGATCTCCCTGCCGAAGTTGAACTTCGGGTCGAGGCGCACCCCGATATCGAGGACCATGACGAAGACTTTCAAGAGAAGCATCAGGTTCATCGGCACCTGCAGCCGGTACCGCCGCATGGTCTCGGTCAGCTCGTTGACGAGCAGGCCGAAGTTGACCTGGTGGACCTCGCTCCCGCCGCCGAAGTCGTGCATCATGATGTAGAGGTCGTCCCGGAGCCCTTCACGGTCTGCCTCCTTGATGACGATGCCGAACCCTTCGAGGGACTTGAGCATCATCTCGATATCATCGGAGACAAGCGCGAAGAGGAGGTTGATGAAGTTCTGGCGTTTCTCCGGGCGGAGCACTCCCACGATCCCGAAATCGAGGAAGACGACCTCGCCCTCCTTGGTGACCAGGAGGTTGCCCGGGTGGGGGTCGCCGTGGTAGAACCCGTCCTCGAAGATCATCTTCAGGTATGCCTCGAAGCCGTTGACCCCGATGCAGTGGGGATCGAGACCCATGGACCGGATCGCATCGGCGTTGTCGATACGGACCCCTTCAACGAACTCCATGACGAGCACCCGGGAGGAAGTATACTCCCAGTAGATCTTCGGGAACCTGATGCCGGGAACGCCGGCAAAGTTCCGCGCCATCCGGTCCGCGTTCCGTGCGTCCCGGGTGAAATCCAGTTCCTTCCGGATCTGGTTGGCGAAGTCCTGCACCATCCCGACCGGGTTGTATGTCCGGACTTCCGGGAAGACCGAGTCGATCCGCTCTGCCATGGAGAGGAGGATCGAAAGGTCCGTCTCGATCAGCTCCGGGATACCGGGGCGCTGGACCTTGACGGCAACCTTCGTGCCGTCCTTCAGGACTGCACGGTGGACCTGCCCGATCGAGGCGGACGCGAGCGGGGTCTCATCGATCTCGAGGAACCATTCGTCGAGGTTGGGGCAGGTTGCGAGAATGACCTCCTTAACCTCGGCGAACGGGAGCGGGCGGGCATGGTCCTGCAGTTTCTTGAGTTCCTCGATGAGCTCGGGAGGCAGGATCTCCATCCTCGTGCTCATGATCTGGCCGAACTTCACGAACGTCGGACCGAGTTCCTCGACCGCCATCCGGATCCGCTCGTAAACGGTCGATGCCTCAGAGGACCGGCCGGGCGTCGGGAGCCGGAACCGTTGCTTCCCCGGAAACATCCCTTCGAGCGCGATGCCAAAACCGTATTTGCTGAGGATATCGATGATCTGTGCGGTCCGCCGGATCGATGACACCATGGGTAGTGGTTGGATGTGGGGATACTTTAAGCGTACTCTGGCGAAAGGAGAGGGGAGAGAAGGGGGGATCTGCCGCCCGCGGGGGACAGGGATCGGTCTTTTCGCGAGAGGAAGATATCAGGGTTTCCGGAAGATGACGATACGGTTCGTATTGGTCCCGCACCCCATGTTGTCGACGCCCCAGATGTGCGACGTCTTGGTGAACTGCTGCACATTGATCATGACCCCGGCACAGTCGAACCCGGCACCGGTGCCCTGCGGGATGACCGCTTCCTCGAGCCGGATTGTCCCTTTGCGCACTTCTCCCACCTCGAATGCCACCCACCCGCCCGGCCGGGTGATGCGGAAGAGCTCTGCAAAGACAGCCCCCATGACCGATGCCCAGTCCCCGACCGTCCGGGCCATCGTGATCTTCCTCCCGATGGTGCGTGCATCGAGGCCGTTGAACCAGCACCGGAGCCAGTTGTCCTCGCGGTACTGGACGATGTCGAGAAACGGGGGGGAGGTGACGGTCAGCCGGACCGAACCATCGGCAATTGCCGGGGTCTTCCGGGCATCGCCAATAAGAAAGAGCGCACTCTCTCCCGCATGGTTCAGGTTCCGGACCTCCCCGGGCTGCAGGCCGGCAAGAAGGCTCTTCGTCTTTTTCAGGATGAGGGCATGGGTGTCGCGGTACGGCGGCTCCTGCTTCCGCCGGGCATTGATCTTCCGCTGGCTCACGGGCGATACCGCCTGGTTTGGGGGGAGAGTATAGACCGAGAAGAAGCCCGGGGAATGCCCGGTCAGCCGGTTCGTGGCGACCATGGCGATCCAGCGGTCGAGAGCGTCTTCTGTGCCGTCCTTTCTCCTCCCGATCAGGTAGTCCCGGATGCCGACAATCTCCTCCTCGGTTGCGGGATCATAGAACATGGAGAGGTCGATCGCTGCACCACTGCCGTTCCGGGGGATACCCGCAAGCCTCCGTTCCAGGCCGGCAATTTCCGGCGGGAAGAACCGCGGTTCGGTCATGATCCGGGAGAGGGGGTTGGCATCGTTGGCGGCAACCGCCCTCCCCAGAAGCCCGGCCTCGATCACCGTCGTCCCCCTCCCGCTGAAGGGATCGTAGACCCGGTCGCCGTTTTCAGTAAGGAGCGTGATGAAGAACCGCGGGAGCTGGGGCTTGAAGCAGGCCCGGTACGAGACCTCGTGGATGGAGGCGGCCTGCCGCTGACCGGCAGTCCAGAAGGAGTTCCGGTACAGCGGGACGTATTCCCCGCCGGCATCCAGCGTGCCGGTCACGGTTGCGGCAGAACCTTCCGGTCCACCGGTAAAACCCCGGAGGTACCGGTCAAGGTCACGGGCTTTTGCGACCGTTGCGTCTTCCTCCTTCTGATATATTCTCCTGCTCATCGGTACCATTCAACCCTTGTGATGACTTCCCGCGGTCCGGATCGATCCTGTTCGCCGGCTCAGGGCAGGGCGGAGACCAGGATCGTCACGGCGACAACGACCATGCTGACATGGTAAAACGGCAGCGCCTGCATGGCGGCATCCGGCCCCCTTCCGAGGAAGATGAGCCCGTCCGCGGCACATATCAGGAGGAGTCCTGCGATAAGGCCGATCTTCCCGAGGGTATTGAGGTGGGGAAAGAAGATCGCCGCGCCCAGGATATTCAGGAGCGTAAAGCCGTAGATCCAGTAGATCGTGCCATCCCGCCCGAACAATACCGGAATCGTCTTCAGCTTCCTCACCCGGTCGTTCTCGACATCGGCAAAGTCGTTGACGCCGAGATGTGCCATGGCGAACGGGTAGAAGAAGAGGAAGAATGCGAGCGCCGTGGTATCGGGATACCCGGCACAGAGATAGCCGGCAACCGGGAAGAGCGCAAAGTCCGTCCGGCCGAGGAGCTGCGCAACCGGGAGTCTCTGGTCGCGTTTCACGAACTGGTAGAGCGCCTCCATCCCGTAACTGTAGATCAGGATCAGAAAGACGAACCACGAGTGGGGAGACGGCAGGAGAGCGATCAAAAAGACCGTGACGGCAAAGAGGAGCGCGAAGAGACGGAACGCCGCCTGCGGCGTCACTGCCCCGGCGGGGAGCGGGCGCCTCCCGAACAGGCGCCAGTAGCGGGTGAGCCGCCGGTGTTCGATGTCCCGCTTGTCGAGGTCCCGGTCGATATAGTCGTTGAGCACGAGCCCCGCCTCGAAGCCGAAGAACCCGATGAGTGCCCCGTGCAGGAGGAACGGGATCGAGAACCCCCCGTACACGGATGTGCCGAGGACGAGCCCTGCGCAGAAGAGGAGCGGCCAGGCAAAGAAGAACTTGAGGCGCATCAGGTCGGCGTAGGCCCGGACGGTTCCCCCGGTGCTCGGGGACACTCGCGGGGGAGCCAGCGCTCCGCCAACCGGGTGCGTCATTGCCATGTCTGAATCGTCTCCAAAGGAAGCCATCGTTCACGCTGGATGCGGGGTGCTGGATTGTGCGGGGTTATTCCCGGTATCATGTGTTGTTTGTCTGTTGGATTATAATACGGCATCTTAGATTTTCAGCAGCCACTCGTTCCCGCGCAGCCACGCCCGTCTCTCCCGGTAATCGGGGAGGACTGATTCGACCTTCC
>JAKLEQ010000041.1:0-4081 GCA_022711635.1 Methanoregula sp.
GCCCCTACGAGCTTGCGCTCATGGAGCATGCCGGGACGATCCACCGCCGCGTTCTCGAGGACCTGGTGCCCGGCATGCTGACAGAAGGGATCGACGAGATCACCTTTTTCTGTGACCTGTACTCCCTGATGATAAAGGAAGGGCACCAGGGGATCATCCGGTTCGGCGGATTTAATGAGATGGTGCTCGGGGAGATCGGGTTTGGCACGAGCACCATCTGCCCGGTCTGCGTGGACACTCCTGGCGGCGTTGCCGGAATGCACCCGTCGGTCCCCCAGATGGGGAACCCGAAGAGGAAGCTCCGGAGGGGGGACCTCGTCGTCGTCGATATCGGGTGTGGGTACAAGGGGTACCAGACAGACAAGACACTCTCCTACATGTTCAAAGAATCCCTCCCTGAACCTGCTATCCGTGCACACGAGCGCTGTGTCGGCATCCAGGATACGGTTGCTGCCCTGTTGAAGCCGGGGGCAATCCCCTCGGAGATCTACCGGGATGTCATGGCTGACCTTGAACCGGAGTTTTTGAAAAATTTTATGGGCTATGGCAACCACCGGGTGAAGTTCCTCGGCCACGGGATTGGCCTCTGGATTGACGAGACCCCGGTCATTGCCGAAGGGTTCGACGAACCCCTGCAGGAGGGGATGGTCCTTGCCCTTGAACCCAAGAAAGGGATCCCCGATGTGGGGCTCGTCGGGATCGAGAATACCTTTTTGGTAACCCCGCAGGGCGGCCGGTCGATTACCGGGAAGAGCACGGGACTGATCCCTGTCTCCTGATCGTTTTTTGTTCAGGACGGGGTGAACAGGCCATTTCCGGAGCATCCGCTCTGGACAGATGGACGGTTCTCGTTTTAAGGATTGATGCGGGTATCAGGAACCCCGCAGCAGGGGGCTGTCTGCGGATGGCGGTGGATCACTTTCCCGCGAGTTTCCGGACGGTCGCTTCGGGGAGCATCTTCGCGATGCTCATTTTCGTGGGGCACCGCCCGAGCTTCAGGTTCAGTTTCTTTGCCTCGTCCTTGAGTGCCTTTGTGTCGATCGCAGTGACCAGTTGCTTCAGTTCTTTCTGATCCATGGACGATCAGGGAATGATCGGGAGGTTCTGGACAAAAAGGTTTTGCTGTTTTGCCGGCCTGCGGCAATCTGCGGTTGCTTCCGGGCGTTGGAGTGTCACTCACGGTCGGTGTTGGCAAAGTGGGTCAACAGCCGCATCGATCGTTACCGGGTTCAGGCATCCGGCGCGGAGAAGTGGATCTGTTCGAAGAGCCAGCGGCCTCCCCGGTTTACGAGTACTGCCGTCATCCTCCCCTCCAGGTGAATGGGCTTTTTCCCGATCATGCCGTAAAGGTTACAGAACGCGGTCACCCAGGCTGCGGGCATCTCTCCCCCGGTGGCAATAACCCGGACGCTCAGGCGAATTGCATTCGCCGGGTCAAGGTCAGCGTGGATCCTCCCTTTTAACTGTCGGAAATCTTCAACAACCTCGTCTCTTCCGGTACCAAATCCGGAGACTGTCTTTGAGAAAAGTGCGAGTACTTTACTCTCACTCTTTTCATTGTAAAACCGAACATAATCGTCGATGACCGAAAGTATCTCTGCGGTCTTTTCCTGGTTCAGGGTCATAAAAAACAGTTTTGATACGAATTTTCTTAAAACAGGCGATATGCCAAACGGATATGAAAAGGAAGAGGGGATTGTCCCCGTATTTTTTTTTCCTTTCGACAAACCCGGACAGTGCTTCATCGTTTGAACGAACGACGCTGTTGCACACTCCGGGCAATTTTTTTTAGGACGCCGGATTGCAAGAACTCATTCCCTGAATTACGGATCCGTCATTGCTCCGGCCCCCCCAGCCCCCGTTCTTTTTCCCTTGAAAAGATGTGTTCAGCCATCCCCCTGACGATACCGAGCCACTCCTGCCGTTCATCCTCCGAACTGGTGACGATCACCGAGAACATCCGACGGTGGAATTCCGGAACTCCGCAGAATGCAAAGATGCAGTCTTTCCAGAGCCGTTCGAGAGGATCGCCGAAGACCGCCAACTCCCGCTCATGCGGGGTATTGGAGGTATTGAAGACAAGTGCGGCTTTTGCTTTCAGGAGGCCGATCGGGACACCCCCGCCATCATCCCCGTCAATAAACCGGTAAGCGACACCAGGCCGGATCACCCGGTCGATCCATCCCTTCAGGATGGCGGGTGGCTGGCCCCACCAGTCGGGATGGACGACAACGATCCCGTCAGCCTTGACGATCTCTTCGCAGTGCCGGCTGACAACCGGGTCAAGCGGCGCGTCCCGGGGGATTTCGTCATACGGCAGAACCGGATCGAACTTCTCCAGGTACAGGTCATGAAAGAATACCTGGTGGCCATTCTCTTCCAGCACGGTAACAACCGTTTCAGCGATCGCATGGTTGAAGCTGCCCGGGTGCGGATGGGCGAGAATGACAGAGACGTTCATTGCCCGTTTCACCGTTTGCCTGTCCCCTTGAAGAACGTGTAGCAGAAGACCCCGTCGTCTTCTGCGGTCCGGTACAGGTCAGCGATTCCCCGGTCCCAGTCGGGCTCCGTCATCAATCCTTTCGCCAGAGCGGCATCCCGGACACCCTCGACCATCGCCGTGAACGTCAGCTTCGTGAATCCTTCGACAAGAGCAGGCCGAGAACTGTCGACATAGACCATCCGGGGAGAGACTGAGACATTGGAGAAGCCGGCGCCGGTCAGGAGCGGAAAGAGCTCCCGGCCGATGAGGGCGTTGCCCCCGGATTCTCTCTGGAGGGTGACAAGGCAGTCGATCGCCCGCTGTGCATAACAGCTGTCGGGATGGAAGTAGGCAGAGCCATGGTCGCCTTCTATTACCGTGATCGTCCCGCCCGGTTTCAGCACTTTTTTCAGATTCGCAAGCGCCTCCCTGGGATCCCCGAGGTGCTCGAGGACGAAGCAGACAAAGACGTGGTCGAAACTGCCCGGCCCGAAGGGGAGGTTGAAGATGTCGGCTTTCTGAAAGACAACGTTCCGGTGCCCAGCCTTTCTCACCCGCGCCTCTGCCTCTGCAAGAGAGGCCTCAGAACAGTCAATGCAGGTGAACCGAGCATCGGGGCTCTGTGCCGCAAGCGTTCCCGTCTGCGCCCCCACGCCACAGCCGGCCTCGAGAACCCTGCTTCCGGCTGGGTAACAGGTATCGTGGTGCAGGAGATCGGTTAAGGTCTGCGCCTGGTCCATGAGCCGCTCCGCCTCGCGGGGGGAGTAGCCATGAACATAATCGCGAGCTTTTTTCATTGTTATTTCCTGTCAGCAGTACCATGGTTCCGGCAGGAATAAAAAACACCGGAAATGGATTTCGCACCCCTGTTCAAAAAGCATACAGGGCAATGATCGCGAGGGTCATGACAACGGAATCCGAACACCAGATGAGCGGCCATCGATCAGGCTTTCCTGGGCAAGTCTGAACCTTATACGGCGTGAATAATGTAATGTACCCCCCGTAGATGACGATGGAGAGCACCATATTTCAGCGATGTACCTCGTCGGCCCCCTTCGCTGCAGAAAATTCACCGGTCTCCTTGTCGAACATCACCCTGTATCCCGTCTTACGCTCCCACAACAGGATCAGGAATACCACGTACCACGGGATGAAGGCAAATCCCGTTGCAAACGCAGGAAAAGCGAGCGCCCCGGCCAGCGGGATGAGAAAGAGCATCGCCGCGATGACGAGAACGGCCCCAATCGGGATTGCGCCGGCGATAAGGAACGTAAGGATGTATTCTTTTGGCCTGGTCTTGATTGTAGCGCCTTTCCGAAGCATCATGAGGCTGTTCCACATCCAACGGCCGAAGAAAACAAAGACCCCCAGTCCTGTAATCACTCCGATACCCAGCATCAGCCTCGTGAGATCGGCGCTCTGGAAGATCCAGATGAGCGGAAGGGAGACCATCGTGAAGAAGACCGCCCAGATAAGGACCTGATTCCTGTACCGCTGTTTCAGCACGGTTTGTGAGGGAATCCTGCCGCCCTGCGCCCGCGAGTTCTCTACTGGTGTATCATTAAGCATCCGTTGTTTTCGCACCGGAACCTGCGCCTG
>JAKLEQ010000041.1:4179-12845 GCA_022711635.1 Methanoregula sp.
GCGGGCACCAGCCGAGCCAGCGATGGACGACTTCTGAAATCCGTATGGTGGTCATACCCGTAACGCCCTTTTTTCTCCTTCGGGATCTCCGGAAACCCTGCCGGTCTTCGCATACCGGTAGAGGTTCATGGTGGCAATACCTGCAACCGTCCAGCCGGTGAATGCGAGGGCGGAAAGCAGAAGCATGAACAGGACACCTGCAGCGACCCACCCGTGACCCGGGTACCAGAAGAGCTGCATCTCCGGTGCGACGAACCGGTAGAGGACCTCGAAGAACAGGGAGAGGAGCGAAGCCGCAATGAGTGCCACGCCCACGGTGAGGAGGACAGTGAGCGTCTCGGCAAGCAGCTTCTTCACAAGGTGAAAAGATCCCGCCACGGCCTCTGGCAGGCTCCGGTTTTCAAGGACCAGCAGGGGCATAACAAAGAGCGTTATAACGGTGAGGAACAGGACGAGTGCCGCCATCGTTATCGTTGAAGTGAGGGCATACAGCATCGCATAGGTCCCGCCAATGGGCCCGATGTGGTACAACTCAGGCAGGAAAATGAACCTGAAGGGGAAGATGTCGGCAACCGCTGTTAAGGGAGACAATACAGAAAAACCAGGATACGGGATTGCACAGTAACCGAGGAACGGGAGCAGAGCGAAGAGCGCCGTGCACCAGAGGGCAAGGATCACCGACCAGTCGGCAAGCGGGCGCAGGTACGCTTTTACACGGGACAGCCCCTCACGGAACAAGACAGCCCTGCCCTTAACAGGAGACAGGCAGAGGAGGAGCCCGGCCATCAGGACATTTATGGAGAATGTCGCAAAAAACCCGGTGCAGAATGTCAGGACAAGCCATCTCGGGAAATCTATCGCGTCATAGGGATACGAAGCGAGGAGACCCACGCCATACTGGATCGAGAATACCGTTCCCGCGACAAACCATGCAAGAAGTGCAAACCAGAGCAGGCTCCTGTTCCGGTTCAGGACTTTTACACTCTCGATGGTAAAACGGATCCCGCGGCCGATCCCGCCGTTGCCCCCGTTCCCGCCATCCGGCCGCTCCAGTACCGTTGCCGGGAACACCGAAAGGACTGGCTGGGCTTTGTGCATCGCCGGTGCGTTCGGGCACCAGCCGAGGTAGCTGCGGAATACATTTGCGAGGGTGACCATGATCAGTGCCCCTCCACGTCATGATAGTACCAGTACACCAGGCCGGCAGCCAGCACCCCGAGAACAAAAAACGGCCACCAGAAAAGGCCTCCGAAAAAGCACGTGGCGAAGAGGATGAAGATTGCTACCCCAATAAACCAGTCATTGAACCGTGACCGGGTAGCAGGATTGCTGCCTGGCTGCGGGTCACCAGCATCCGAAACACCTGCCGCAGGGAGCGGGAGTTCCATGCCGCTGATCTTCATCTTCAGAGCATGGGAAGCCGGGCACCAGCCCAGCCGATCCCTGATAATCTCTGAAATCCGCGTTGCTGTCATTCTAAGGTCTCCAGACTGGTCTTCCCGTCAAAGAACGGATTGACAGATCCGGTCTTTCCGTAGATATACAGGCCAAGCGTCGCGATACCGATGATTGTCCAGCCGATTATTACGATGCCAAAGTTCAGGAGCATATACAGGATAACAACTGTGCCGGTCTGGACGGTGCTGCCGGAAGAGAGCACAAGAGCAGTTATCGGGATGATCGACGCGAGCGAGATCATGAATGCAAGCAGCAGGTAGATACCGAAACAGACGACAATCTCCCCCCATGTCCTCCGGACAACGGATAACGATTCCGTGATTGCCGCTGCCAGTTTCCTGCCATCGAGGACTATCAAGGGGATAACATATATCGTAACAATGAAGATTGCGACGATTATTGCGGCGGAAAGGAGGATAACGGGGATATTCCCGTCGTAAATGCCTGTGACATACGCGTTCAGTGTCCCCAGAACGGCTCCCACCACTGCCCAGCCTGCGAGGGAGAGGGTTGATCTTCCTGCCCCGGAAAATCCCTGCCGCAGGGTTGTACTTTTCCCGGAGATACGACCCGAGGTGGAGATAAAAAGCGCGGCGAGGACAAAATTCGTACAAACCATCGTGATAAATGCTGCGCCGAATGTAAGGACTCCCCACACAAGCGATCCCTCCGCAATGATGACGGCCGGTGAGCTGATACCAAGGTCTATTCCCGGGAAAGGATGGCTACCGGAAATGTACTGGAGATATATGGTTGAAGCGAGATTGAAGAGCATGACGATGCCGATCAGGAACAGGAACCAGAGGAGGTGCGGGTTCCTGAAGAGGATCCTGATGCTCCCTACTGCAAGTCTGGCGCCCCGATCAAGCCTGTCCCTGCTTCCAGTGCTGCTGCCGGAACCGGCGGGGGTTGTTACTACCTGCGGCGCCGCAACCGGGACCTGTGCCGCCCGGATTCCCCGCGCAGCCGGGCACCAGCCCAGACGCTCATGGATAACCTCTGAAATTTTTACCGTCATGCCATCGCCTTCACTTTTTCGAACAGTTCTTCGGCCATCTTCGTCGGATCAGCGGTCTTTGTAATCCGGATGCCGAGTTCGGCCGCATAATCCCAGAGAAGTTCGATGCACTCGGTATACCTCTGGCAGGCCCCGCAGTCGCCGTCATGCTCGTACCAGACCTGCACGCCGTGCTTCTCCGAGACAAAGATGATCGCAGGGGTCTGGAACGGGATCGAACGGCCGAGAAGGACCCCCTTCTCGACGTTCACCTTCTCAACGGTGATCTGGTTCGCCGCAGCCATCTCGCGCAGCGTCGATTCGATCTTCCCGTCCATGAGGAGGAGCGCCCGCGAGACCGCCTGGCGGGAGATGCCGAATTGGTTTGCAATCGTGATATTCGCGGCGCCGCCCCTGCGCATGGCCCAGAACCCGAACTGCTTGTCGTCCAGTGGCAGGAACATACGTCAACATTTTAACGTTGACGTTATAAATAGTTTTGGAAGACGGGATACGAACGGGTTCGTGGCCGCTGGTTCGGGAGACCTGCCACTTGAGGTGATTAATCATGGCATGACCGGGGATCCCGACCGGTGTTACCTGAGGTTTTAAGAGGGACGGTAACGACAGATCTGGTGATACTATGCCGGAACCAGTTATCCGTCCGGTTGCAGATCCCGACCGGGATGCTGTGATAGGGATCTTCAACCATTACATCACCACGAGCTTTGCCGCATATCCCGATAAGCCGGTCCCGCCGGCGTTCCTTGCCGTCCTCCGTGAAGGCGCGTACGCTTTTGACGTGATAGAGGCGGGGGGCGAAATCGTCGGTTTTGGGATCCTCAAACCATTCCTCCCGTTTGCGACCTTTGCCCGGACGGCAACGGTAACGACCTTTATCGATCCGGCCCATCGCCACCAGGGGTACGGCACACTGCTCATGGAGACGATGATCCGGGAAGCGAAGAAGCGGGGGATCATCATGCTGCTCGCCAATATCTCCTCAAAGAATTCCGAGAGCCTCGTCTTCCACAAGAAGTACGGGTTCTTTGAATGCGGGCGCATGTATGAGGTCGGGATCAAGTTTAACGAGATCTTCGACATCGTCTGGATGCAGAAAGACCTCGCCCCCCGTCAGACGGTGCTGAAAGAAGAGACCGTTCCCTTACCGGACTGAGGTCCCGTTTTCCGGTTGCCCTGCTCTGGCCGGGATGGCAACCCTCTTGAACTTCGGGGGATACCATACATACCCCTTCTCCCGGACAGGATCCGTGAGGATCAGGACCGACCCGATCCGTTCTGCAGAGACACTGTACGAGTGGAACAGGAACCGGCGGACCTCGGAATGCTGTGTGGAACTGTCCACCTCACTGAAGGCGGTCTCCCGGTACCGTGGGAAGACCGTTTCGGGGCGGTTTCCCTTGAGAAGGGAATACGTCGAGACCAGGTAGCAGTCCTCGTCCTTTCGGATGACGAGCCATTCGAGGGGATTGATCTTCGGCACCTTCCGTCCTTTCAGCCGGACGTCAGCATAGAGGAAAACTGCAGTCCGGACGCCAAAGTACGCAATAACAATACCTGCATACAAGGTGAGGGCGGATGCAAACGATGCAAAACGCAGCAGAGTTGCCACGGCAACCCCGGCTGCCGCAACGGCGAGGAGAAGGCTTGGCCCCGGCAGGATCCCGAGCGTATATTTATGGTCGCTGAACGGTGCGATGAGGGGGATCCCCGGCATGGCGGGCAGATCGATCGCGAGGTGGAGGAGTGCTCCCGCGAGGATCGCGATAAAACCAGAAGCGCCCGCTCCTGCAAGGACCCCTTCGGGGATCCCCCCGACAATATCGAGGAGCAGGAGCGCAGAGTACGTAAGAAGAGAGAGAACGACTGCACCCGGGATGCTGTGGGTGATCCCGCCGTGGGTGAAGAGGTAGAGGGAGGGGTGGGAATCGGAGATTCTTGAGAAAAGGATATCCGCGTCCGGGATCACGGCACCGAGGATTGCGAACGGGATGAGCGATGAAAACAAGGGTGCGGAGAAGAGGATGTATGCGATAAGAGCGTGGGAGAGAGCATCCACGGACAGGTGTGGGGCGTGAGATATAAAAATCTTGCCGGATTGAGGCGGTCTTTTCCATAGGAAAAAGAAACAGGGCTCATCCAGCTAGCTGACGACTCATTTTCCCGGTCTTGCCTTCCGTGCAGGAAAATCCCCCTCAACGAGAAAGTTGATCACGTTCTCGGAGATGTCGGCTGCGTATTCGCCGGATCGGCGGATGCTCTCGGCCATATAGCCGACCGAGATTGCAACTGCGGTCTCCTGCGTAAGCGCCATGTTGTTGATCCTTGTACAGGCTTCCTCGAGTTCCGCGATCGCTTCGATAGTCCTGTGGGCATCTTTTATATTGCTGTTGAAGAACGACACGATGCTCCTGTCGAAGAGCTTCAGGGAAAGGCTGCTTGCTTCCCTTAACGCAGTTTTAATCTTCGGATCAATGTCACATGCCATCAGGGGGAGCGCGTTCTCCGAGATCCGGACTGCATGGTCGCCAATCCGCTCGATGATCCGGCTGAGCTGTGCGTAATGCATCGCTACGCCCATCGTGATCCCCATCTTCCGGGAGAGGTTGCTGTTCTGCAGGATCATGTTTGTCTGCCGGGACACCAGCCAGTTGAGCCGGTCTGCATCCATATCGCGCTGGATCACATCCTGTGCCAGCGTCCGATCGCAGGCCGTGAATGCCGCAAGGGCGTCCTCGTGCATGGCCCTGACAATGACATACATCCGTTTTATTGTGTTCTCGAACGGCATCTCGGAGGGGTTGAGCAGGTCTTTTATCGTGATTCCCTGTTCCGTCTCATCGACGACTTCCTGTCCGATCGTCATCCTGATGTAGTCCCGGACCACAGTCCGGACAAACGGCTGCAGTTTGTTCTTTGCCGTGATCCGGACGAGGTTGAACCCGGTGATGTAGGTTCCGATCAGGAGCCGGAAGAGGTATGCCGGTTCGGTGATCGTACTGGCATCGATCTCCTTGATCCTCTGAACGGGCTCTTCATTGATCTTTCTCGAAACAAGAAGCGAACCGTCCGGCTGGATGAGGATGCCGACTGGATCGTTCTTCTTCAGTTTCTGCTGTTCCGCCCATTCTTTGGGAAGTGTCACCACAAAGGATGAGCCACCGGTCACCTGGACTTTCCGGATTTCCATACGTCCTCTCCATGAACCCTGGTTTTCCCTATGCCGATATTGTCTTCTCTATTATGTATATATATTCCTATAGATTATGGCGGGAAAAGGTATATTCGGACCCGTCTATCTCGTGAATGAAATTCATGAACCTGAAACATCGTGCATTTGCATCATCCATGGCAGGTCTTGCCGTTCTCCTGGTCTTCGCACTGTTGACGGCAGGCTGTACCGGGACCAGCCAGACGACGACAACGACGGCAACTTCGGCCGGGGTCAAGGAGACCATCAAGATCTCCGGTTCGACGACCGTCCTTCCCATTGTCCAGAAGGCAGCCGAAGCCTACATGGCGAACCACCCGAACGCCGACATCCGGGTCTCGGGCGGCGGATCGGGCGTCGGCATCCAGCAGATCGGGGAGAAGACCGTTGACATCGGTATGTCGTCCCGCGAGCTGAAACCGACAGAATCCACGTCCTATCCCACGCTCGTCAAACATGTCGTTGCAAAAGACGGCATCGCGATCATCGTGAACCCGGCAAACCAGATCGGGAGCATCAACGTTGACAATGTGAAGAAGATCTACGCCGGTGAGATCACGACCTGGACCGGTGTTACCGGCGGGAACGTCCCGAACACCAACCAGCAGATCGTCGTCGTTGGCCGTGACAGCGCCTCGGGGACCCGCGAGTTCTTCGATAAGGACGGCGCCGGGGTCATGAAGGGCGCGAACGTCACCAGGGGCATGATCGAGAAGAACAGCAACGGGGCCCTCGCCCAGACCATCGCCCAGACGCCCCAGGCAATCGGTTATGTCTCGATCGGGTACATCACCGGTGACGTGAAGGCGGTACCGGTCGTCGCCAACACCTCAACCGAAGCCATCATGCCGGGCGCGGAGACCGTCAGGAGCGGAAAATATCCTCTCCAGCGTGAGCTCTTTATCTTCACGAACGGGCAGCCGACCGGCCTCGCCAAGGACTTCATCGACTTCATCCAGAGCGCGGACGGCCAGAAGATCGCTGAGGAAGAAGGCTTCGTAGCGCTGAACTAAACGAACAATCCGTCAGGAATTCAACATTTCTTTTCTTTATGATGCTGCAGGCAACGGACCAGAAAGGTCAGGGCAGTGCCGGTGTACGCAGGGACCGGTTTGATCTTTCTGCAGCACGCTCCCGCGAACTCCGCGAGAAGGCGGTAAAAACCATCTGGTTCGCAACCGCCCTCTCCGCCATTGTCGCGATCGTCTTCATCCTCCTTTTCCTGATCCGCGACAGTCTTCCCATATTCATTGACGTGGGGTTCGTCCCGTTCCTGACCGGGACAACGTGGTACCCCACGGGAGTCCCGCCGCAGTATGGCGTCGCGGTGCTGATCCTCGGCACCGTGCTCGTAACCCTCGGGGCGATGCTTTTTGCCGTGCCGCTCTCCATCGGGTGCGCGATCTTTATCGCGGAACTCGCCCCGCTGCGGGTCAGGAACGTCCTGAAACCGGCGGTCGAACTCCTTGCCGGCATCCCCTCGATCGTGTACGGGTTCTTCGGCCTGATCGTCCTGACCGATTTCATCCGTGTGGTCTTCGATGTGCCGACCGGGGAGACGTGGCTTGCCGGGTCGATCCTTCTTTCCATCATGGCCCTTCCCACCATCATCAGCATCTCGGAGGATGCCATCAGCATGGTCCCCCGGGAATACAAGGAGGGATCGCTCGCCATCGGTGCAACCCGGTGGCAGACCATCTCGCGGGTGCTGATCCCGGGGGCGCTCTCCGGCATCACGGCGGCGATCATCCTCGGGTTCGGGCGTGCCATCGGGGAGACGATGGCGGTCATGATGGTGACGGGGAACGCCGCCATCATCCCCGATCCGATCTGGAATGTCCTCTCCCCGGTCCGGACCCTGACCGGGACGCTCGGCATCGAGATGGGGGAAGTCGCCGTAGGCAGCGAGCATTACGCGGCGCTCTTCGGGGTTGCGGTTGTCCTCCTCATCATAACCCTGATCGTCAACTCGGCTGCGGTTGTTATCTTAACCAACATCCGGGAACGCCAGATGGGAGGCCGGAAGAAGGGATTTTCCGTCCTGGATGCGACCCGGGCAAAGGTTACCCCGGAAATCGTCGACGGTCTCACCCTTTTCCTTGTTGTCGGGGCACTCCTCATCGTAATGTTCAACGGCGTCCTCGTCCTCCAGCAGATGATCCTGAACGGGATCCCGGCGATTTCCGGCATACCATCCGACCAGAACCTGCCAGTCGTTCTGGCAATGATAGCTGCCTGCCCGCTCGCCCTCATTGTACTCGCCATGGCAGCGATCATGTATCTCCTCAGAAACCGGCTGAGCCCGAAGACAACTGAACGGATCGCTTTCTCGCTCGTGATTGCGGCTGCGGTGATCGTGATCCTGATCCTCGTCATCATCCTGCAGGACATCATCGTCCACGGGCTCCCCGCGATCTCGTGGGAATTCCTGACGGGAAGTCCGAGGGATCTCGGGCGGGCCGGGGGCATCTTCCCGGCCATCGTCGGGACCTGTTACCTTGTCGCGGGCGCCATCCTCTTCGCCCTCCCGCTCGGTATCGGGGCAGCGATCTACCTCGTCGAATACACGAAGGAGAGCAGGATCACGAAACTGATCCGGACGACCGTCGACCTCCTGAACGGGACGCCCTCTATCGTCTTCGGCCTCTTCGGGCTTGCGTTCCTCGTGTACTTCCTCAATTTCGGGGTGTCGCTCCTCGCCGGCCAGATCACGCTCGGGCTGATGGTCCTGCCGACGATCATCCGGGCGACGGAGGAGACGCTCCGGACCATCCCGCAGTCGCTCCGGGAGGGGAGCCTCGCCATGGGGGCGACACGGTGGCAGACCATCTGGCGGGTCGTCCTCCCGCCGGCGATCCCGGGGATTTTGACCGGCACGATCCTCTCGATCGGGAGGGCCGCGGGGGAGACCGCCCCCATCATGTTCACGGCGGTCGTCTTCTCGCAGCGGTACCTGCCGTCATCGGTCTTCGAGCCGGT
>JAKLEQ010000042.1 GCA_022711635.1 Methanoregula sp.
AGGACTGGGAGGTCAACGAGCCGGCCCGGCTCAGCAGGGTGCTCAGGGTCCTCGAGGGTATAAAGAACGACTTCAACGCGGCGCAGAACGGCGGTAAAAAGATCTCGCTTGCGGACCTCATCGTGCTCGCCGGTTGCGCGGGCGTCGAGCAGGCCGCACGGAATGCCGGGCACGAGGTGACGGTCCCCTTTACGCCGGGACGCATGGACGCCTCGCAGGAGAAGACGGATCCGGTCTCATTTGCGGTGCTTGAGCCCAAGGCGGACGGTTTCCGCAACTACCAGAAGGCCCGGTACGCCGTATCGGCCGAGGAGCTGCTGGTGGACAAGGCACAGCTGCTGACCCTGACCGCCCCCGAGATGATGGTGCTTGTCGGCGGTCTCCGCGTGCTGGGGGCCAATTACGGGCAGGCAAAACACGGCGTCTTTACCGGAAAACCGGGATCGCTGACCAACGACTTCTTTAAAAACCTGCTCGACATGGGCACGGAGTGGAAGCCGGTCAGCAAAGACGCCGATGTGTTCGAAGGCCGCGACCGCAGGACGGGCGAGCTGAAGTGGACCGGCACCCGGGTCGATCTCATCTTCGGTGCACATGCCCAGCTCCGTGCGCTCGCCGAGGTGTACGCGAGCGCGGATGCGCGGCAGAAATTCATCCACGATTTCGTGGCGGCGTGGGCAAAGGTCATGAACCTCGACCGCTTCGATCTCGCAGCAACGTAGAACCATTCAATGAAAAAAGAACCTGAAACGGCAGGGGAATCAGGAGCCCGGGCAATGCAGGGTATTCCCGCCGGGGGAACGAGCGGCACGTCCGCCAGGCTGCCCCGGATCGTCTCGTGGAACATTACTCTCCGGTGCCCGCTGAACTGCACGCATTGCTACGTTGGAGCGGGGAGTGATGAGACGGCGGGCGTCCTCTCCACGGACGAGGCGCTTGCCGTCATCGACCAGATCCGGGCAGTGGGAAGACCGGTCGTCGTCCTCTCGGGGGGAGAGCCCCTGATGCGGGATGACCTCTGTACGATTGCCCGGTACGGTACGGAGCAGGGCCTCCGGATGGTGATGGGCACGAGCGGGTATCTCCTCGACCGGCCCATGGCTGCCCGTCTCAAGGATGCGGGGATCCGTGCGGCAGCCGTCAGTATCGACTCCGTTGACCCGGCAGTCCATGATTCGTTCCGGGGTGTCAGGGGTGCGTGGGAGCGGGCGGTCCTTGCGATCCGGAACTGCCGCGATGAAGGGATTGGTGTCCGGATCAACATGACCGTGATGCGGCCATCGGCCGGCGACGTGGAATCCGTGGTGGAGTTCGGGAAGGGCTTAGGGGTTACGGACTACCAGGTCTTCTTCCCCGTGCAGACCGGGCGGGCGAAAGATGCACCTCCGCCGGATCCCCGGCAGTACGAGGATGTCATCCGGCAGGTGCTCCTGAAGTACCGCGACGGTGGCGTGAATATCCGCCCGACCTGCGCCCCGCAGTTCCGGAGGATAGCCCAGGAAGCCGGGATCGGGGATTCGGGCTGGGGCCGCGGGTGTATTGCCGGTATCTCCTATTGCCGGATCTATGCCAACGGCGACGTAACGCCCTGTCCCTACCTCCCGGTGAGTGCCGGCAACGTACGGGAGAAGCCGTTTGGGGCGATCTGGGACACTTCGCCGGTCTTCCGTGCTCTCCGTGACCCGGACCTGCTGACCGGAAAATGCGGCCGCTGCGATTACCAGGCGGCCTGCGGCGGCTGCCGCGCCCGGGCATACCGGGGAACGGAAGCGTTCTCCCACCGCTGGTGCGACGGGCTCCTGCAGCCCCGGGCGATCGCGGGGGAACTCTGCGCCGAAGACCCGTGGTGCCCCTACGAACCGGGAGGCAGGTCATGACGACAGGGCAGGAAACCGATCCCCTCGATCTCCGCATCCTCGATGCACTCCAGCAGGATATCCCGCTCATCCCCCGGCCGTATGAAGCGGTCGCAGCCCGGCTCGGTATTCCGGAGTCCGTGCTCCTGGAACGGCTGGAGCGGCTGTCCCGCGAGGGTATTGTGCGGGGCATCTCGCCTGTCATCGAGTCACGCCCGATGGGCATCACCGCCGCAACGCTCGTTGCGCTTCCCGTGCCGGCAGAGAGCATCCAGAAGGTTGCCGCCATCGTCAGCGGGTACGCGGAGGTCTCGCACAATTTCCGGCGCGATCACCGGTACTCCCTCTGGTTCACGCTCTCTGCAAAAGACGAGGAAGAGCTCCAAAAGCTGCTGCAGGAGATCCTTTTGAGGACCGGGTTTTCCCGAAACGATATCCTCGACCTGCCGACCGTGCAGAAGATCAAGATCGATGTGCGGTTTCCCCTCGCAGGGGACCGGAACGGGGGTCTGCATGGACCGGCCTGACCGCGAGATCCTCGCAGCTCTTGAGGACGGCCTCCCGCTCGTCCCCGATCCCTTTGGCGAGATCGGGAGGCGGCTCGGTATGACCGGCGGCTCTGTCCTGGAACGGGTCCGGCGGATGCAGGAAGCCGGCATCATCCGCCGCTTCCGGGCACGCATCAACCAGCGGAAGCTCGGGATTACCGCCAACGCCCTTGTCGCCTGGGACTGCAACGGGAGGCCGGCCGGGGAGACGGGGGCTCTCCTCGCATCATTCCCGTGCGTCACGCACTGTTACGAGCGGAAGCCCGAGCCGGGCCGGTGGGAGTATTCGCTGTACACCGTCCACCACGGGTATTCCCGGAAGGAGGTGGAGGAGGAGGTCCGTGCGCTTGCCGGGCATGCCGGCCTGTCCCGGTACCTCATCCTGTTCAGCACCGATGAGTTCAAGCGCGTCCCGAATGTCCGCGTCCGCCAGAACGGGGGCGGGACATGAACCGGATCACGCAGTGCCTTCACGGGAGAGGGACGGTTTCCGCGGTCATGAGACACCGGCATGGCGACCGTCCGGTCCCGGGGAAGTATCTTGCCTTTGCCGGCATGCGCAGGCCCGTTGTCTTCTGGAACGTCACCGACCGGTGCAACCTCTCCTGCACCCATTGTTACAGCGCGTCCGGGCCGGGCAGCCGGACCGATTCCGAGCTGACCACGGCAGAAGCCCGTGCGTTCATCGACGACCTTGCGGCAACGGGGATCCCACTGGTTATCTTCACGGGCGGCGAGCCGCTGGTCCGCCCCGACATCCGGGAACTGGCGGCATACTGCAGGGAAAAGGGGATCGGGACCGCGCTCAGCACCAACGGGACACTCATCACCGGCGATGGTGCGGCAGCGATCCGACGCAGCGGGATCGGGTACGCGGGCATCTCGCTTGACGGGGCGACTGCTGCAACCCATGACCGGTTCCGGAACTGCCCGGGAGCATTCGACCGGGCTGTCGCGGCGTTCGCCCGGTGCCGCGAAGCGGGGGTGCGGTGCGGCGTCCGGGTGACCCTGACAAAGGAGAACCAGGATGAGCTCGCTGCCCTCGTGGACCTTGCCCGGGCCCTCGGCGCTTCCCGCTTCTGCCTGTACTGGCTCGTGCCCTGCGGTCGGGGGAGCGATGCCTACGAACGGCTCCAGCTGGACCGGGAGGAAGTCACCCGGGCGCTGGCGCTCCTGTACAGGAAGGCGAAGGAGATCTCGGCGGAGGAGATGGAGTTTTTGACCGTGGACGCACCGCAGGACTGCATCCACCTGCTGCAGTCCATGGAACGGGACGGCTCGCCGGACCTTGAGGATGCACAAGGACTCCTCTCCTCGCTCAACGGGGGGTGCAGTGCCGGCGACCGGGTGGCGAATGTCGACCCCCGGGGGAACGTGTACCCCTGCCAGTTCGCCCGCTCGCCGGAGTTCCTGGTGGGAAACATCCGTGATCGGCCCTTCTCTGCGATCTGGAACGACAATGCCAACCCTGTTCTCGCCCGCTTCCGCGTAAAACCGCCGGAAGTCAGCGGGACGTGCCGGTCCTGCACGTTTCTCCGGCTCTGCGGCGGGGGATGCCGGGTCCGGGCATGGGCCCGGACCGGGAATTTAGCCGGGGAGGATCCGTTCTGTTATGTCGGGAAGACCGGGAATGGTCCGACCGGTGCTCCCTCAGAGGAGGGTTCAACGTTTCCGGAAAAATGAGCCCGATACGGTCGTCCGAAACAACCATCGGTCTGCCAGAACAGCTTTTCGGGGAGAAGGGGGGGGATCGCACCGGTCCCGCTGCGCCTGCTTCGTGCTCCTCCGGCGCACCCGCATGTACTTCGCGCACCATCTCCCGGTCGTAGATCCATAATGTTCCGTCCTGATGTTGAATTTTAATAGCTCATGCGCGAAATGGAATACGGCAAATTCCCTATAAGGAACGTTGCCGAAGTATCAGGCAATGACATCATCCACCCCCGTAGTGTAGCGGTCAATCATGCAGGACTTTGGATCCGGCGACACCAGTTCGAATCTGGTCGGGGGTATCGTTATTGTGTGTTGTGAAGTTTTTATCCGGTTCTTCGCACCCTTCAAAACCTCCGGTAGTCCCTTTAGGGCATCGCATGCCATCGGCCGCTCGTTATTTGAAGAACTTTTTCAGGATACCGGAGACGCCGCCGGGAGTATCCTGCGTCGCCAGCATCTCGTGGGCGAGCGCGGCAGCGTCAGGGGATGACGTGAGCGCAACCTTCGACTGGTCGCCCAGGAGGCCGGTGAGGCTTTGGGCGTCCATCTTCTGGGAAACGAACATCTTCCCGACGTATCCCACGACGAGAGGCGTCGCGATTTCCAGCACCTTGCCGACCGCCGCCGGGGGAAGCCCGGTCTTCTGTGCTATGGCGGCCTGGATCGCGCCCATCTGGTTCCCGAACAACGCGTTCACCATCCCGGAACCACCGGCAGCCGCCGGGTTTGAGAGAAAACTCCCCATGTTATCCAGGGGATTCCTGCCGCCCGCCTGCGCGAGCATCGAGGTCAATGCTTCCGTCCCGCCGGGCTTTCCTGCACTGTTCGCCATGGAGCCCAGCACCAGCGGCAGGCCCATGCCGAGTGCAGATTTCACTGACGCGGCATCTCCGCCGACCGATGAGCTGATCGCGGAGAGGTTGTCGCCTCTTGCGACCTGTTGCATGAGATCTGCGACTATGTCCATAGTGCAGAATGCTGTGCACCCGTTCCGATAAAGCTATGGTATGGTACAGTGAAACCCGCTGCGGCGGAGTTCTCCGATCGTGGCGGTTCTTCGTGTGCCCGAGAACCCGGTCTCCTTTTGGATGGAAATATAAATAGTACCTTATGCAAAAGGGGACATGATCCATATGGCAACATTTGGAGAATCGGCAACAACAGTCTCGCAATCCGTTGGCTCGATGAACGAAGCCATCATGCAGATGATCTATTCCGTGATTGCGTACATCCCTAATCTTGTCGCTGCGATCATCATCCTCGTTATCGGGTGGATCATCGGGCGGATCCTGGGCAAGGTCATTTCCCGGATCCTGGACAAAGTTGGTGTTGACGATGCGCTCATCAAGACCTCCCTTGGAAAAGCGATCGAACAATCCGGGGTAAGCGTCGTCACCTTCTTCGATCTCATCGTCCGGTGGTTCGTCTACCTGATCGCCATCGTTGCGGCAGCCAATGTCCTCCAGCTGGAGTTCCTCACGATGCTCTTCCAGAATATCGTCCTCTTCCTCCCGCACATCGCGATGTTCTTAATCATCCTGATCGGGGGATTCATCCTCGTCGATTACTTCTCGGATCTGCTTGCGGGGTGGGGAAAAACCCAGAACATCGAGTTCCTCGGTGTCATCATCCTTCTCCTGCGGGTCTTCTTCTACTTCATCATCCTGATGCTCGCGCTCTCCCAGCTGCAGATCGACCTCACCATCATCTACACGTTCATCACGCCGCTCGCGTGGGGCGTCGGGATCGGGCTTGGGGCCGGCATCGCCATCTTCCTCGGGTTCGGCTTAAAGGACCGTGCTCCCCGGATGATGGACGACCTGATCAACAAAATTTCAAAGTAATTCTCCCCTTTTTTTCACCGCTCCAGCAGGGGGTATTCCTGTCAGCCGTTCCGCCAGTACGGCCGGGGCTGGACCCGTGCAAAAACAGGTCATCGTACCGGATCCTTTCTCGTCCGCTCCGGTTCGCCCGTGATCATGCTCCTTCACAGTTCTTTAATAGTCGCAGGGACGAGAAGTGTGCATGCAGGAAGGCATCCGGTTCCGGCTCCGGTTCTACGGTGCAATCCTGGCAACCGTCGTCGTTCTCGGGACCCTCGGCCTTGTCGTCACCGAAGGCCTGCACCCGTTCGATGCCTTCTATTTTGTGATCGTAACGGTTGCGACCGTCGGGTTCGGGGATATCTCCCCCCAGACCCTCTTGGGGAGGGTGATCACCATCGCGATCATCCTGACCGGTGTCGGGTGTTTCGTTGCGGTTGCCGCTGACATCGTCGAATACTACATCACGGAACGGGAACGGATCGAGCGCCTGCGCAAGATGAACATGCTGGTCGGGGTCTTCTTCTCAGAGTTCGGGACGGACCTGCTGCGCACGTTCTCCTCCGTTGATCCGGCGATTGGCGAGATCCGGGCAGCTCTCGTCGTTACGAACAACTGGTCACCGGCGGATTTCTCATCGGCAAAGGCTGCGCTCTCGCACCACGAGAGTCGGCTCGACAGCAGGACCCTCGATCTCCCCGCGCTCCATGCCTTCCTCTCGAAGAACAAGCCCCTGATGGTCACGATGCTGGAGAACCCGCACCTGATCGAGCACGAGACGTTCACGGAACTGATGCAGGCGCTCTTCCACCTCGCCGAGGAGCTGAAGGTCCGCGACCGGCTCACCGGGCTTCCGGCAACGGACTATGCCCACCTTTCGGGCGACATCAACCGGGTCTACGGGCTCCTGATCCGGGAGTGGCTGGTCTATATGCAACACCTCAAAATCACCTACCCGTACCTCTTCTCGCTCGCCATGCGGACCAACCCGTTCGATGCGAATGCGTCGCCGGTCGTGACGTGACCGGTGCAGGGAAACAGGATATCTCCTGCTGTGTCGTACTCCCGCGGGACGGGACCGGAGAAACAATAACAAGTACGGCTGAATAGTATCTGGGATAACCATGCCGGATGCTGTAAAGCCCATCCCTGTTGCGAAGGGGACGACGGTTGTCACGCTCCTGCCGGGGATGGCAAACCGCCACGGCCTGATCGCGGGGGCGACCGGGACCGGAAAGACGACCACACTTCGCGTGCTTGCGGAAAATTTCAGCGCAACCGGCGTGCCGGTTTTCCTCGCTGACATCAAGGGAGACCTGTCCGGGATTGCAAAGGCCGGAGGGGACAATCCAAAGGTTGCCGAGCGGGCAAAAGCCCTCGGGCTTCCGGATATAGTACCCGAAGGGTACCCTGTCACGTTCTGGGACGCGTACGGGGAATCCGGTCTTCCGGTGAGGACGACTGTTTCGGAGATGGGCCCCCTGCTCCTCGCGCGGATCCTTGACCTCAACGACATCCAGTCCGACGTGCTGAGTATCCTGTTTAAGATCGCGGACGACCAGGGGATGCTGCTGCTGGACACCAAGGACCTTCGGGCGATGGCCCAATACTGCGGGGACCATGCAAAGGAGTTAAAGACACAGTACGGGAACATCTCCCCGGCAAGCATCGGGTCGATCCAGCGGAGCCTTCTTGAGCTGGAGCAGCAGGGCGGCGATCGTCTCTTCGGGGAGCCATCCCTCAATGTCCACGATTTCATGCGGACGGATCCGGGCGGGCGCGGGATGATCAATATCCTTGCCGCCGACCGGCTGCTGCAGTCCCCGAAGGTCTATGCAACTCTCCTCCTCTGGCTCCTGTCGGAACTCTTCGAGCAGCTCCCGGAAGCGGGGGATCCCGACAAGCCGAAGCTGGTCTTCTTCTTTGACGAAGCGCACCTCCTCTTTGCCGGCGCCCCGAAGGTCCTTGAGGAGAAGATCGTCCAGGTCGTGCGGCTCATCCGGTCCAAGGGGATTGGCGTCTATTTTGTGACGCAGAACCCGCTCGATCTCCCCGACCCGGTTCTCGGGCAGCTCGGGAACCGGTTCCACCACGCGCTCCGTGCCTTTACCCCAAAGGACCAGAAAAACGTCCGGGGGGCAGCGGAGACCCTGCGGCAGAACCCTGCATTCAGCACCGATGCGGTCATGACGGAACTCTTAAACGGGGAAGTCCTCGTCTCGGTTCTCGATGAGAAGGGCAGCCCGACGGTTGTGGAACGGGCGTTCGTGTACCCCCCGCACAGCCGGTTCGCCCCGCTCAGCGCCGAAGAACGCGGGGAGATCCTCCGGGCATCCCCCTTCCGGGCATCCTACCTGAACGCCATTGACCGCGAATCGGCGTACGAATTGCTGAAAAAGCGGGCGGAGGAGAGTGTGCCGGCTGAAGGCGCAACACGGGAGAGAACACGGGCAGGGGCCGGCAGCGCTCCGACGAAACGATCCCGGGCTTCGCCGGACACGGTGCTGGGATCCGCGGTAAAGAGTGTTGCCCGGGCCGCGGGCACCCAGATCGGGCGGGAGATCATCCGGGGGGTTCTCGGGTCATTGACCGGCAGACGGTGATTGCACCCCCCTGATCTCTCCCGTCACCTGCACGCTCCCCCTCTCTCCGGACCATGTCGGTGAGGTCTGTCGGGGGCTTTTCCCGTTCGCTGACTGGAGGATGGCTCTTCTCCCGGGAGATCTCCGTTGTCACCGGAGGGAAGAGCAGGGACGGGGCGTACGCTGTACCGGCACGGGGATGTTTCAGGGAAGAGCATAAATATAAATATCTGGGTATGCTTATCCTCGTTCGAATCATGGAGATTCAGTATGTGGTTTGAACTTCTGATCCTGATCATTGGTATCGCGTTCGGCTTCCTCCGTCCCGGGAAGGAAGACAAATGGGGCCTCCTCAAGACGGGGGCAATCGTCGGTATTGTCCTGGGGATCATCTTCGGCCTCCTCGGGATGTTCCTTGGCGCCGGTTTCACCATCGGCTCCATGATCTCGGGAATCGTCGGCACCTTCATCGGTATCATCATCCTCGTGATCATCTTCATCATCGGTGTCTTCATCGGGGATTTCCTCGAAGGGCTGAAGAAGTAACCGGCACGTTGTTTACCACCAACCTTTCCCCTTTTTTGCCCGGGCGGGCCCGTTCTCATCCCGTGCTGCAGAATAAAAAAAGAACGTGAGCCGTGCCACCGGCTCGTCTCCCCTGATCCGGCCCCCTGTTGCCTTATGAAACTGCGGGAAGGAGCGTGCTCCCGCAGGACGACACCTGCCCGGTGTCAAAACCTTTCCGGAACCAGGACACCCGGTCCGCCGACGTGCCGTGCGTGAAGGTATCCGGCACAACGTAGCCCTGCGACTGTTTCTGGAGGGTGTCGTCCCCGATAGCGCTTGCCGCGTTGAGGGCTTCCTCAAGGTCCCCGCTCTCGAGGATCAGGTCCCCGTACTGTGCCTGGTTGGCCCAGACACCCGAATAACAGTCAGCCTGGAGTTCGAGCGCGACAGAGAGTTTGTTCGCATCCGCTTCGGAAAGCCTTCCCCTCTGTGCATCCACGTACCCGCTCGTCCCCAGCTGGTTCTGGACATGGTGACCGATCTCGTGGGCGATCACGTACGCCTGTGCAAAGTCGCCGGGTGACGCGAACTGCTCCTGCAGTTCATAGAAAAAATCGAGGTCGATGTAGACCTTCTCGTCGCCGGGGCAGTAGAACGGCCCGACTGCGGAGCTGGCGCCCCCGCAGGCGGATTCCACGTATCCCGTGAAGAGCACGAGAGAGGGTTCCCGGTAGGTCCGTCCGAGCTGGTCTTCGAAGATGACCGCCCATGTCCTCTCCGTGTCACCCAGCACGAGCGAGACGTGGTCGGCGAGCGCGTCCTGCTGCTCCTGCGAAAGCTGCGACTGCTGTGCGCCCATCCCTGAGGAGAGATCGGTGCCCTGCAGGAACTGGGTCGGATCGACGCCGGTAGCAATGGCGAGGACGAGCACGATGACGAGCCCGACCGCACCGATCCCCCCTGCCGCGCCCCCGGGGATTCCGGCTGACCTGCGGTCTTCGACATTCCCGCTGCGTGTCCCGGTCCGCCACCTCATGATCCGCACCGTCCCGTTACCAACGGTGCCGTCGGCATTGTGGTCCTCTCCGCCGCAGGATACCTGATGCAAGCCTCGGAATCCATGGTCAGTCCCTTCCCTTTATACCGATACCGGAAGGGGGATGAAAAAGGTTTCTATCCCTTCGGGCGATTGCACCAGGGACCGATCCGCCGCGGGAGAACGGGGGCAGCCATCCTTTCCCCGACACCGTGCGGCGGTTTTTGACCAGCGTCGAATCACCTCCCGTGTCGCGCCCGACACGCATCGCCCGGCACATCCCGGGAGATCCCCGAGGGTTATTGCAGGACAAACCGGGAGTCTGCCTTCGCTATGGCGATTGCGGCGAGCGCACTTGCCTCCTTGTCCTTGATCTCGAGCATGATGTCCATATCAACGGGCTTCGAGATGGCAAGGAACTGCGAAAAATCCTTGGTATCGATATGGTCGGCGTGGCTGCCCGCCCTTTTTTCAGGATGCTGCGAGCTGTAGTCCACCATCATGGTCCCGTCCGCCCTCTTCCAGGTCCCGGTGATCCGTTGGATCATCTCCGGCACTCCTTCCCCGGAACTGTTGCAGGCATGGTGGAAGACATCGAAGATGACGGGAATTTTTATCTCTCCATGGATCGCGAGGCAGTCTGCCGCGGTGAACCTGCGGTCGTCATTCTCGATGACGAGGCGTCGTCGGATGGCGGGATCGAGCGTGTCATACACCTGGACGAACCGCGCGATGCTGCCTTCCCGGTCCCCGTACATCCCGCCGACATGGAGCTGGATCTTTGCGGTGCCATCGAGCAGAAGGAGATCGAGCACCGCGGCATGGTAGGTGAGCTCGGCAATGCTCCGGGCGACGACGTCCGGGTCCGGGGCGTTCAGGACGATGAACTGGTCGGGGTGCATCGAGATCCGGATCCCGTTGCTGCGGATGAACTCCCCGAGCCTCGCGAACTCGTCCCGGAACTCCTCCTGCCAGCCGGCGGTGCAGACGGGGTGGGAGGCAAACGGGATGAGGTCCGAGGTGATCCGGAAGAAGAGGATGCCGTGCTGCACGTTCCACGCGAGAATCTTTTCGAGGTAGGCGAGGTTG
The DNA here is from genome assembly GCA_022711635.1 of Methanoregula sp. Classification (GTDB taxonomy): domain Archaea; phylum Halobacteriota; class Methanomicrobia; order Methanomicrobiales; family Methanospirillaceae; genus MVRE01. Next base: position 11,155 of record JAKLEQ010000042.1, read on the forward strand.
CCACGGGCTGTTGCGAGGAGACGCTCGTCCGAGTAGGAGGCAAGGCGGAAGGTCCGGTTCGCGCTGCACCCGATCCCCCGGTTGATGCAGGGGTAGCCGATCCTCAGTGCGCTTCCTCCAGCGGGCTGGATAAACGTCCGCGGGGAGAGCGGGCCGGACCACTCCCGCACGATCCGGTCGCTGACGGGGCGGATACTCTCCGCCCTTTCCTTGGGGGAGTTCTCATGGATTCAGGATAAGGATGTTGTACGTCAGCGCCGTGGCGATGCTCACCCAGCAGATGTACGGGATGAGCAGGTACGCTGCAGCCTTTCTCACCCGGTAGAACGCAACGATGGTTGCCGCGATCAGGACCCAGAGGATGACGATATCGATGAGCCCGAGGAGGGGCGACCGCATGCCGAAGAAGAGGAACGACCAGAGGATGTTGAGGGCGAACTGCACGCCGAAGATCCCAAGGGCAGTCTTCACCTCGCGCCGTTCCCTGCCCGATTCCCAGACGAGATAGAGCGCGATCCCCATCAGGGTAAAAAGCGTGATCCAGACCGGGGCAAAGACCCAGCCCGGCGGGGTGAAGGAAGGTTTTACGAGGGATGCGTACCAGGAGCCCGGGCCGGTGATCGTCACAATGGAGCCGAGGCCCCCGAGGATATTGCAGAGGAGGACAAACCCGATGAGTTTCAGGACGGAATGTGCCGGGGGTGGAGGTGGTTGTTCCATGTACTGCATTCTGCAATCCGGGACTTAATTCTGGTGATGATCACCACCAGGGCTGGCAGTGTTTTTCAAAAGGCACCCCATCCTTACGACCGGGTTACCTCCGGTCAACGAGTCGTTTTGGCCGGCCACGCATCTTTGCGAGCTCCAGCCCGTCGGGCGGCGTGAAACGGAAATCGAGCTCGAGCAGTCCTTCATCGTGCTGCTTCCGGAGGGGAGGCTTGACGGCAAAGAACGCCTTCCGGAAGTTCTCCGCGATGAGGTCCCGGTCGCAGGTGGCAAGATCTCCCGCCTCCATGCTGACCCGCATCACCGTCTTCTCCCGGTCATCGCCCGGATACAGGAACGCCTCGTACTCCCCGGTGAGGTACGCCATGTTCTCCTTCTGGAAGACGCCCCGCTCCAC
>JAKLEQ010000043.1 GCA_022711635.1 Methanoregula sp.
TGGCCGGGGTGGAGGATGTCGAAGGTCCCGGTCGCAACGACGCGTTTCATTCCACGACCCCCAGGCGGCACTGCTCCCCGTCCGGGGTGAAGCAGCGCCAGTCGTTCTCCCGGTACGGGTACCCGATGATGAAATGGAACCGGCCGGTCCGGGGGAAGAACTGTATGTCGGTGTTCGAGGGCCGGAGCACGCCGTTCGGGTGCGAGTGGCAGCTCCCTGCGACGTGGGTCGAGAGCGGCATCATGTCGTAGAAGATATGGGCGGAGTCCTCATTCGAGACGGTGCCCGGCAGAAGGTTGACCTCGTCGATCACCCCGTCCCGTTCGGTAAGTACGGCGATGAACTCGTTCGGGTGGGCGTCGCGCCCCATCTGGAGGAGGAGGCGAAGGGTCTCCTTCCGGATGCCGCGGACGGTCATGGTTCTCGTGTATAGGATCGTGCTCTGCCGGGAAAAAAACTGTTGCAAACGAAACGCCCCCCGGAGCCAGGATGGCAGCCGGCGCGGTCACCGTCGCTGCCAAACGCCGGTGCAAAGCATACCTTCATACGCTTCCGGGCGATCAAACTGAGTAACCATCATCATTTTGTGATGGTTATTCTGAGTAGGCTTGTTTGGTGTTTGGTCACCACGTTGCACGTCAGTTTCGGAAACGTAAAAGACATGGTGGGGGTTCTCCCCCCCCACACCCCTTCTTGATGCACGTCCCTTCCGTTCCCGCACCCGATGGGCAGGTGGCGCAAAAAAAGCCGCTTACCGCTCCACTTTTTCAAGGTCGGCGCTCATGTCCTTTGTCAGGTCCGCCCCGGTGAACGGACCGCTTGTCGGGAGCACCATGTCAAATTCCGGCGTGATGTCGAGCCCTGCGTCCATCCCTGCCGGAACGGTCATATCGAGGATATGCCCGCCTGCCGTGCGGTCATCGCTGATGAAGTGGAGGTGATACCCGGGGACGTTGAGCCCGGAGAAGAATTGCGGGAGAGAGAACCCGACCACGGTTCCCGTCGTGTTGCGGTAGTCAAAGACCGTCTGGTTGGCGACCGCAGCGGTGAGCGGGAGATACGGGGGCGACTGCCGGGGGACGCTCCTCACTTTCATTACGGGAAACGTTCCGTGCATCCTGACGGCATAGACCATATTTTCTGACGGGAGCCGGTCCGAGAGATAGGTCGAGAACTCCGAGTAGTTCATCGCGCTGCCGGCGGTCGCCTCAACATCCTGTTCGTAGAACGTCACTGTCGCAAACGGCGTTGTCGCACTGCCGGGAACGATTGCCACGGTCCCGTCGCTCTTCGCCTGGTAGTAAACGCCGTCAAGCGCGATCATCTCGCCGTCGAGCGCGTCGAAAGTCCCGATCCCGAAGTCGCCATGCCGTTCCAGCCCGGAGAACGGCTCGACGCCCTCATAGACCCCGAGCATCAGGGCGTCGATGGTCGAGACCTGGTAGAGGGTCTCGCGGCCCTCGGAGGGAGCCGCCGGGGCAGTGCTCTTCACGTAGTGGCCTGCGAACGCCGCGGCAAAAAAGACGATGGCGACGGCGACCGCAATGCCGAGGAAGAATTTTTTGTCCATGGTCCGCCGCGCAGCCGTTCTACTTCTTCCCAGTCACCTTGATGACATGGAACCCGAACTGGGTCTTGACCGGGCCGATGATCTGGCCGGTCTCCGCGGCGAACGCCGCCTGCTCGAACTCGGGGACCATCTGGCCCTTGCCGAACCAGCCGAGGTCGCCGCCGTTCTTGCGGGACGGGCAGGAGGAGAACCGTTTTGCGGTCGCGAGGAAGTCCTCGCCGTCCGCGATCCTTTTGAGGATCCGGTTCGCTTCGTCTTCGGTCTTGACAAGGATATGGGATGCACGCACCTGCGTTGTCATGCTCAGGATGTGGGAGAGGGGAGGTAAAAAGAGTTGGCGATGGGAGGCAGGAGGGATTCCCCCAAGTGATATACCGGACGTTGTTCGCACCATTCATGCACGGGGATCGAGAGCCCGTCCAGGGGGATTAGGCCGGGAAAATTCGTACCAAACATTTTTTTTAAGGACGCCTCCAACACTCCCGCATGGCAAAAGGTAACTTCTGGCTCGGGGCGGCGGTCGGGTTCGTCATCATGGTCTTTATCCGCGACGCCCTGCCCGTGCTTGGGCCCATCATCGGTGGGTTCGTGGCGGGCATCCTTGCGAAAGGCGGCATGGTGAACGGTGCAAAGGCCGGGTTCTGCTCCGGTCTTTTCGGTGCAATCATCATCTTCCTCCTCGGCGCCATCCTCGGCCTCATCGGTTTCGGGCTCTTCGGCATGGTGGTGGGTATGGGAATCGGGATCCTGTTCATCGCGCTCGCGCTGTATTACGCGGTGCTGGGCGCAGTTGGCGGGGCGATCGGCGGGATCATTGCAAAATAACAGAAATCTTAAATTGTATTGCGATGGGGCCACGGGAGCTCGCCGTTCGAAACCTCCGGTTTCTCAAATCGGCATCTCTGATGTGATGCCGATACCTCTCGGGGCTCGCATCGTGGAGCATGGCTGTTGACAGGAATCCATACTAAAAATTTAATGAAGAAAGGGGGGTCAAGGGGGCTTGCCCCCTTGGGCTGCCTCCCCCTCTGGGGGAGAGAGGGGGTCACATTCATGAATTCCGCTGAGTGCGCAAAAAAATTTCACCTGACCGAAATCCCGTAGATCCCCGTCCCGATCCACCAGTCCTCATCGATCCTCTTCAAAAAGAGCAGCTTCGGGATTGGAGTACTGCTGCCCGTCGCCGTATCCGGGAACATCGCGCCGGTGAATCCCTGACCGCGCTTCACCACGTTCAGGCTGCCTGCCGTCGTCTTCGCCCCGTACGGGTCCGTGTAGTTGAGGTAATTCTTCCCGATGGACTCCTTCCAGTACGGGTCGGCGAGGATCGTGCCGTCCGACGTCTCCGCCCAGACAAAGAGGTCTCCCTGTGTGAACCTTCCGGCCGGGTTGTTGATCTCTTCAAGAGCCTTCTCCCGCCCGTTCTCCGCCGCGTACCCTGCCGCCTCCCCGACGAGATCGTACGCCTCAGCCCGGGTGTGGTTCCGGACCATAATGCCGGTGAGGTTCCCCGTCCGGAGCTGCTCGTAACCGGGCACGATGATGCCGGAGAAGAGCCAGTACCTGCCATCGACCGGCTCCGCGTAGTCAATCTTGGGGATATCGATCGTCTTCCCGCCCGCAGAGACCCGGGTCACGGTGTAGATGAACCCGCCGCCGTCCCTTGCGATGTCCCGCATCTCCCGGATCGTCGCGACGCCGTCAGGGTCATGGTAGTTGATGAGGTTGATATGGTTGTCAGCGAGCTCTGGCGAGAGGGAACTCGCCAGCACCGTACCGTTGTAGTCAAGCATCATGATCGTCATCTCGCCGTCGACAAACTCCCCGCTCCGGTTGTTGAACGCGGCCATCGCCTTCTCCTCCCCGTTCGCTTGTGCGTACGCGACCGCCCGCTGCACGAAACCGGTCAGGTCGGCAACCGAGTACGTCCGGGTCGGGGCGCCGAGCGCGGTTGAGGGGTAGACCAGCCCGGAGCTCTCGTAGATGCCGGCCCCAACGTAGTACGTGCCGTCGACGTCCGCAACGACCGAGACCTTGTGCTCTACCGTCCCGTTGTTCTTGTGGTTCGGGTACTCGTAACTCACGTACCCGATACCGTATCCCGCCGTCTCTTCCAGGTTTTTAACCAGTTCCACCCCGTACCGGTCGGTCAGGTTCCGGATGTTCGTTCCGACAATTTCGGGCTCGAAGGGTTCGGCGAGCGCAGTCCCGTCATAGGCCTCGGCAAAGACGTACACGTCCCCCCGGACGAACTGCCCCTCCGGGTCGTTGAATGCCGCGATCGCCTTCTCCTCCCCGTTCGTCTTCGCGAAGGCGACTGCCTCGTTCACGATCTTCGTCAGATCGGCGGTGGTGGTTTTTACAGCGGCTGCCTGCGTGGGTGAAACGGTTGCAGCTTCGGTTCTTGTGGCTGCGGATCCCTGCCCGCTTTCCGTGCAACCGGCAGCGAGGAGACCGACAAGGATCAGGAGAACGAGAATTCCGGTAAACGATATCTTCATGAACGGAATTTTCTGGTGCAATGCTGAAAAAGATGACGGGTATGGTGATCCTCTCAGGTCTCAGATATGGCCCCCGACTTCGTATATCCCATATCCTGCCTGAATCCCGCCCCTTGCCGGATACCATCCCTGCGTCGGGCCTTTCTTCTCCAGAGAGAAAATATCCCAATAGGCATTCCCCACCCACCTGAAGGGTTCCGCCCAATCATTCCCGCATTTCAGATAGGATGTGATTTTTACTGTGGCGTTTGCATCCGCATCGTACGAGACGAACACCGGAACTGTGTAGGAACATGACGGAGCAGAGGCCGGGATACAACCGTCGTACGGTGCGAACACCGTAGAGTTCCGGAGCGGTGTCCGGGTATTCATTGTCTCCTGGAGTTCCTCAACCGGGGTGCCATCCTCAAGATCCCGGGTCTCTTTATGACGCATGGTAAAATCAGAAATTGTGGCGCTGGAGTCACTTTGAATCATGACCATCTGCGTGCCATTCCTGACGATGAATGTATAGTTTACCTGTGGCGATATCTTGAGGGGAGGAGACGTCCAGTTAACCCGGATTTCCTCAACTGATTTATTGATAAATACTTCCGGGGTCAGCTCGTTGTCCAGGAGGAGGGGTCTCCCGTTCCGGTGCGGCAAGGGGATAATGAGGGTAAAATTCCGTATCGGATACCGGGAGGGATTGTTTTCGATGTCTTTGGGAACAACATAGTTGGTTTCGATAGTTAGTTTATATTCACACGACTGGCTCATATACTTCGGAGTCGATGCGACGACGTTCATCCGGTATAATATTCCAAGCCCAAGTGCGAGAAGAATGACAATGGTGATGATTATAATATAAAAGATATCTTTCAGCATCGTCATTCAGACCGCTTCCTTCTATGTATGTTTCGTTTTGTCAAACAGCCGCTCGGCCGGGCAGCCGATCTCCCGCTGCTTACAGTACTTGCAGGCGAGCTGCCCCCGGACGAGGGCATTGCCGACGAAGCCAAGGAGAAGAAGGGAGATGACAAGGATGAGAATTGGTACGGAGAATTCCCGGATCAGGAGGATGATCCCCGCGAGAACCGGAATGATGAAGACGAGAAAATCCGGGAGGATGTCCTTCCAGGTGATCGTCATCGCAGTGAACCGTTCCGGGATCCCCTTTTTAAAAAACAGGGAACTGAGCCTGCCTTTCCCGAACGCACAGGTCTTCCCGAAATAGTGACAGTCCGTGCAGTGCCCGCTGAGCAGCCGGAATTCGAGGATGAGGACAAACAGGAGATACGCTGCGACCCAGACGATGCCGAACCGCAGGAGAAGGCTGATGCCGATCAGGTAGATGGCCAGCGGCACAAGGTTTGACGCGAGGACAATTATTGCCGGATAGTCTTCTTTACAGACCGGTCCCTGCATGCAGGAATGAATGAATCAAAAATATAAGAGGGTTCTGAAAATTTTTCCCGGCGTCACGCCGTTCATCGCCACAGGTTCCGGCATTATTCCAGGCTGCAGAACCCCCCGGCGGGGCAGTATCGGGACGGGACAGGGCGTAAAATTCCCGGCATACCCGCTTTCGGGTTCTTTTTATTTCCTATCTTTTTATTCCAAACATGGTTCTCCAGCGCCAGGCCAAGAGCCCCGAGACAATGAAAATTATCATTACTATCACGGCTTTTCCTTCCTCTATCAGGGGGACTGCACTCAACAGCACAAAACTTGTCATCATAAAAACAAGAAAATCTGCCAGATAGTGTCTCTCATCTGTCACACGCGCCATTTCTGACGTAAACGAATTTAAATCTTCTTAAAAAATCAGGATACTGTGCTCTTTTAACACCTGAATCAAAGAAGGGTTTACTGAGTGGAAAATTGCAAAAAATGCTTATCCAAAACCTAATGCAAAAAAATAAATCCGCTTTGGACCGGAAAACACTGATGCTCTGAGGGCTTCGCCCCGCTGCTATGGCGCCCCGGTTAGGATAGAGCTGTATTACCTGTATCGGATTTTAGGTAACTCAGAGGTATCGCGTGCGCCCCCGCCCCCAATTGGGGCAGGGCTGGCGCGAGGGGGACGGATGATTGTAAGAGAATGTGAGGTGCTTAACGGGGGATTTACCCCAATATTTTTTTCCTGCTGATGTCCCGGTATTCCGGTAGCCGCATCAGAACTCCCCGTCCTGCTCGAAGCTCCGCCCGTACCGGATCGCGAGCTCCGCCTTATACAGTTCCCGCCCGAGGTATGCGGCATGGTCGAGGAGCGTGACATCGCCGGCTTTCTGGATGGTAGAAAAGACGTCCTGCCAGCGTTTCCCCTTCACAGCCTTCCCGCGGATCACCGCGACAATCTCGTCGCCCTCGATCCCGATCCGGAAGTTGCCCTTCGGGTCGTACACGATCTCGTTTGGGGCTTCCTGTGCGGGAACGACGGTCTCGTACTCCAGTGCGGGTTCGCGCCGGCGCCGCTTCTCTTTGAGGACGAGGAGGTCGATCCCGAGGTCCTTGGGGTACGGCCGGTCCTTCGCGAGCACCATCATCTCCGTCGCCCGCCGCATCTCCTGTATCGCGCCCTGCGTTTTGTCCGAGTGCTCGCTTGCAAAGATCACCGCTGCGCCCAGTTCCATCGCGATACCTGCGAGGAGAGCGTTCATGCCGACAGAGTCCGCGTCGAGGAGCTCGACGACATTGCCGGCCCCGAAAAAGACCGGGTACCTGCTCTTTTTGAAGTTCCGGAGCGAGGCGGCAAGCCCGGACCCTGCCGGCTGCAGGAGCGGGTCGGCGATGATGCACCGGACCCCGGCCTTCTTTGCGGCCGCGATGTTCTGCGCGAGCGAGCGGTGATCCGGGACGACGACCGCCGCCGCGCCTGCCGTCGCGACCTCCTTCCCGACCTGCGGGATGTTCTCCGACCGGAGTGAGAGGACGATATCGGCCCGGGGGAGGGCGGCACGGATGAGCGCCGGGTCCTGCGAATCGATGGCGAGCGGGCGGTCGATATCGGCGACCGCAGCAAAGCCCCGTTTCACATCGGCCGGTGTCGCATCGAAGCCGAACCCGAGGTCTACGATATCGGCGCCGGACGCAAAGAACCGTTCCACGTCGAAGCGGATATCCTCCCGCCGGTGCGCGTCCATGATCTCGGCGAGTACCTTCATCCGCGAAGTCCCGCCAATCTTCATGCCCCGGATGATGTAGTCTGCCGTCGCTTCCCGCTCCCGTTCCGCAACTGCTGCCTCCGCCTCCTCCCGTTTCTTCGCCGAAAGAAAGTCATCGGCAGGGATGGTGCGGGAGAGCGTGACTGTGCCGAGCAGGGGGAGGACGAGCGCGAGGTCGGCGGCGTGGCGCGGGCCCCGGTACACGGGGACACCGGTCGCACGTTCCACGGCGTCGAACGACGCTGTGCTCATGCCGGAGACGATCGCCATGTCATAGTTGCCGCGCCGGATGAGTGCTTCGAGCTGGTGGGGGGTAAGGAACGATGCAATCTCCCCGGTGACGACAACGTCCGCGTCGTGCCCTGCTGCTGCAGCCCGTACCAGCGCCTCCGTTCCTGCACCGGTAGGGAGGAGGATGCGCATAAGTTCCCTTAATATCTTTCATGTAAAAAATATGATCAGATGTTGATCTGCGACCTCCATGTCCATACGGACGTCTCCCGGGACGGCGAGAGCAGCGTGGAGGAGATCCTGAAGCGTGCGGAGGAGGCCGGTCTCGATGCGATCGCGATCACCGACCACGACTCGACCGACGGGGCAAAGCGGGCGATGGCCTGCAAGTCGGACGTCATCGTGATCCCCGGCATCGAGGTCTCCACGAAGCAGGGGCACCTCATTGTTCTTGGCGTGACCGAGGTGATCCCGTCCGGGCTCGATGTCGGCGAGACGATCGCGATCGCCCACGACCTCGGCGCCGTCCTTATCCTGCCGCACCCGTTCCACCTGTGGCGGCACGGTGTCGCCCGCAAGAGGCGGGCGCCGATGCTCCTCGTCGACGCCGTAGAGGTCTTTAACAGCCGGTATATTGTCGGCTCCGCGAACGGGAAGGCGGCGCGGATGGCGAAACGGCTGGGCAAGCCCTGCGTGGGGGGCAGCGACGCCCATAACGCGAAGTTCGTCGGGTTCGGGCGGACCTTTGTCGACGCCGAGCCCAATGTTACAGCGATCCTGCAGGCGATCCGGGAGGGGAAGGTCTCCTGCGGGGGAAGGAAGACCCCCATCCGCACCTACACCCGCCAGTCGCTGCGCAGCACGTGGCGGCGGATCAAGCGCTTCACCCGGAAGATCCAGCTCAAATGAGGCTTGCCTTTCGCGTCTCGTACATCGGGACACGGTTCTTCGGCTCGCAGGTGCAGGAGCGGGAGCGCACGGTCGAGGGGGAATTCATCGCCGCGTGCCGGCGCCTCGACCTCTTTTCGGATTTCCGGAAGGCCGGTTTCCAGGCCGCCGGGCGCACCGACCGGGGGGTCCACGCACGCGGGCAGGTCTTTGCGTTTACCACGGAGAACCCGGACCGGGCCATTGCGACAATCAATGTCCAGCTCCCGCCCGACTGCTGGTGCACGGGGTACGCGGAGGTTGTAGACACATTCCACCCGCGGTATGACGCGAAGTCCCGCACGTACCGGTACTACTTCAGCCCGGCACCGCGGGATGAGATGGCGATGGCACGGGCGGCCCGGCATTTCATTGGCATGCATAATTTCACAAACTTCGCCCGGGTGAAGGACAAGGACCCGCACCGGCGCGTGCATGCCGCTACGATCGGTGATGGGGACGGTTTTACCTTTCTCGAGGTCACGGCCGACAGCTTCCTCTGGCACCAGGTCCGGTGCATGGCGTCCGCGCTCTGGCAGGTCGGGAAGGGGGAGATGGAGGAGGACGCGATCGCTTCGCTTCTCACCGGCGAAGCGGAGCGGGGCATCCCCCCGGCACCGGCCGAGGGGCTCATCCTCTGGGATGTCGACGGCGGGGTGACGTTTTCGCCGATGAACCCGGGAGATCGCAGTTCCTCGTTCCTCGACCAGCTCCGGTCCCACCACGCCCTGATGGGGCAGGTCTGCCGGGTACTCGGGGCCCGGTAGGAAACCCCGGCCTGCCCCCCCATCCCTGGCACCGGTCCCGGACGGATTATTTCGCCCGGTCCGGCAGCTCTCCGGCACCCGGGAAAATCAGCGCACTTTATCGTGAAAGCCCGCGAAATTTTCTGTACCAGCATGACCCATGGACTCCCTGACGAAAGTACCGATGCAGCGGGGGACGCCGCCTCGCTTGCAAAGGAACGCATGGTCTTAACCTCCCTGATCGTGGATGTGGTCCTCTGGATCCCGGACATCGCGGCAGCGGTACTCTCCGGCTCGATCACGATGTTCGCCGACGTGCTCAAGTGCGGCAACGAGATCCTCGCCACGTTCTTTGCCTACATCACGCTGCGCAAGATGAACCGGGCGAAGGGCGGTGCGTTCATCTACGATTACGGGATGGGCAAGTTCGAAAACTTAACCGGCATCATCACCGGCGTCGTGATGTTCGTCTCTCTCGCCCTCGTCTTCTTTACCGCCATCCACCGGATCTATGTGCCGGAAGAGCTCGTGGCGGAAGGGGCGTATCTCGGTGTCGCGCTGATGGCGCTCGGGGTAACGGTCAACACGTGGCTCTGGTTCAAGAATTACCGGCTTTACCAGAAGTCCCCCTCCCCCATCATGGACTCCCAGTGGCGGCTCTTCCGGACCAAGGCGTTCTCTGACGCATCCGTCTTCTGCGCGCTCGTCTTCTCACTCCTCCTGCAGGAGTTCTGGTGGTCGCTCTACATCGACCCGGTGGCGTCGTTTGTCATCGTCGGGTTCCTCCTCTCCTCCGGCTACCGGGTGATCATGTCCTCGCTCCCGGACCTTCTCGACAAGACGCTGGACGAGTCCCTCCAGATGGTGATCGTGCGGGAGCTCGCGGCGTTCTTCGACGAGTATATCGAGCTCCACGGCGTGCGTTCGCGCCGGAGCGGGAGCCACATCTACATCGAAATCCATCTCGAGTTTGACGGGAACAGGAAGATGTGCGAGGTGCAGGACGTGATCAACCGGATCAAGACCTCGCTGGAGGCGAAGATCCCCCGGTCGGAAGTCTCGATCGTACCGACGAGTTTTGCGTGCCCGGTTCAGAAGAAGTAACGCTTTTCCGGAATTATTCCCCGCCCACTCTCCGGTACACGCCTTCGGGCACGATAATTTCAAACCGGGCGCCCTTCCCCGGTTCCCCCTTCTCGGCGATCTTCATCCCCGTTATTGCGAGGATCTCGGTGATGAGAAAGAGACCGAGTCCCGTATTCCTGCCGTAGCCCCGCTCGAAGATGAGCCCCTTCTCGTCCTCCGGGATCCCGCACCCGTCATCCTCGCAGGTGATGACAAGCCCTCCCTCCCCCGAGCAGGCGGAGAACCGGAGGCTGTGGAGTCCCGCGCCGCCATACCGGACCGTGTTGTCGGCGAGGTTAAGGAAGACTTTTCTGAGGAGCGGGTCGGCGTAAACCTCGATGTCCGCACAATCGCCGGTGCTGACTGCGATGCCGGAGAGGTCGACATTTTTCAGCGCATCCCGGATCGTCTCCTCAACATTCTGCCATTCGGGGGCGTTGACGCCGATCTCCTGGTACTCTCTCGTAAAAAGGATCTCCCGGAGGATCCGGGCGATGACATCCTCCTGCTTCTGGATCAGGTGCTGGAAACCGCCATCGTCGCTCCACTTCTTCGTCAGCGCAAGGAATCCCCGCAGCACGGTCAGCCGGTTGACGATATCGTGGCGGGTGACCGATGCCATGAGGGTGAGTTTCCGGTTCGCCTGCCGGAGCGCGTCCTCGGCGAGCCGTCGTTCCGTGATGTCGCGGATGGACTCGATCGCCCCAATCACGTTCCCCTGCCGGTCGTACAGGAAACTCGCCTTGCCCCAGAGGGTCCGGGGTTTGCCCTGCAGGTGCGGGACCGAGGTCTCCGCAGTGATGGTGTTGCCGTCGATATTGAACCGGGAGTAGAGCCGTGTCGTGTCGGTGCCGGGCGGGGAGAGGAGCAGGTCGGCGAGCATCACCCGGCGCTGGCCGTAGATCGGGAGGGCATACTCATGGTCGCCTTTCCCCAGCATCTCCCCTGCCGGAACCCCGGTCATCTCCTCGAGCGCCCGGTTCCAGGCGATCACCGTCCCGTTCCCGTCAATGGCAAAGGTGGGGTCGGGCAGGAAGTTGATGATGTCCTGCTGCCTGCGTTCGAGGTCGCGGACGCTCGCCTCCGCCTTCCTCCGCCCGGCTGCCTGTTTTACCTTGTGGGCGAGCTCCGTAAACTGCGCCACCGGATCGCCGCCTTTCTGGAGGTAGAAGTCGGCCCCTTCGTTGAGGGCCTGGATGGCGATCTCCTCCCGGCCCCGGCCGGTGAAGAGGATGAAGGGTATGGAGTTGCCGGTCTCGCGGACCTTTTTTAAGAACGCGATGCCGTCCAGGCCCGGCATCTGGTAATCGGAGACGACAGCGTCGTACGCTTTTTTCTGGATGAGGGGAAGAGCGGAAGTGGCTGAGGGGGTTGTGTCGACGGAGAAGTCCCCGCCGCGTTCTAAGAAGATCTTCCCGATGTCGAGGAGATCCTTCTCGTCATCGACATAGAGGATATGGTACATCGCTGCCGTTACCGCCCGGTGTTAGGTAAAGGTTGATATGTTCCCTCCGGGAAATTAAGTGCTCCGGATCGTGTCCGCGAAAGCGCCCCGGGCCGGGGCACGGGCCTTGCGGGAAAAAAACCGCTGGGGAATCTCCGGTTTTTCCAGAAGGGATCCGGTGGCGAAGACGTTTTCGCGAAGTCCCCGGCCGTTTGCCGCTGGTTAAAAAAAATTGTTGATATAGCAGGACGTCCTCATTTCAGGTATGAAGATTCCTGCCGCATTCACCGTACTCCTTGTGCTTGCCCTTGCCTTTTCTGCCGGCTGCACGGGCCAGCAGACCCCCCCGCAGACGACCGCGACAACGGCTACGGAGACGCCAACGCCGGTTCCGACCGTTGATACCCCTGCGGTCCCTGCCGACCTTGCCCAGTCGTGGACGCTCTCGTTAATGGCGATCAAGAACGGCTCTGCCATCATCAAGCCGGTCAAGGCGGCAACAATCACGTTCTGGCCTACGGGAGCATTGAGCGGGTACTCCG
>JAKLEQ010000044.1 GCA_022711635.1 Methanoregula sp.
CCGTTACCATCTGCCCTCGTCAACCCGTACGGAGTGAGCGGGGGTATCGTCAACCTGCCTGCGGTCCTCGTCATTCTTTTCATCATTGCCCTCCTCATCCTCGGCGTCCGGCAGAGTGCTGCGGTCAACTCCCTGATCGTGCTTGTCAAGATCGGCGCCATCCTGCTCTTCCTGTTCCTTGCTGTACGGCACATCGATGCTGCCAACTACACGCCGTTCATGCCGTACGGGTGGAACGGCGTCATGGCGGGGGCAGCGGTCGTCTTCTTCGCCTACATCGGGTTCGACGCGGTGACGACCGCCGCCGAGGAGACGGAGAACCCGAGACGCAACCTCCCGATCGGGATCATCGGTTCGGCGCTCATTGTCATGGTCCTTTACGTTGCCGTGGCAGTTGTCCTGACCGGCATCGTCCCGTACACCTCCCTCCACAATAACGGTGCCCCTATCTCCTATGCCCTGGGGGCGATCGGGATCCCCTGGGGATCCGCGCTCGTTTCCGTCGGGGCAATCGCCGGCCTGACCTCGGTGTTGATCGTCACCCTGTACGGGCAGACCCGGATCTTCTTTGCCATGGCCCGCGACGGGCTGCTGCCATCATTCCTGGCATACGTCCACCCGGTCTTCCGCACACCGGTGACGGTCACGCTGATCACGGGGGCGGTGACCGCCCTCATCGCGGGGCTCCTCCCGCTGGGGATCATCGTCGAGCTGGTCAATATCGGGACCCTCACCTCATTCATGATCGTGGCGGTCATCGTCCTCGTGCTCAGGAGGACGGATCCGGACGCCCCGCGGGCATTCCGTACCCCGCTCGTTCCCGTTGTGCCTGTTCTCTGCGTCATCTTCTGCCTGACGCTCGCCACCTTCCTCCCTGCCGTAACGCTCCTCCGGTTTCTCGTCTGGCTTATCGTCGGACTTGCGGTCTACTTTCTGTACGGGCGGTACCACAGCGTGCTCGCCCAGACACCGTGAAAGGTTTCCCCTGTGACATCCTGGTTCCGGGAATATTCATGTCCGAAAATTCCGGCTCCGGTATACGATGGCTGCAGCGGGGCAGGCCTCCGAACATCTGCCGCAGAGGTAGCACTCCCGCCGGGAATCATTCTCCCCTGCACAACCTGCCGGGCAGACCTTCTCGCATTTTTTGCACCGGGTGCAGTCACCGGTCCGTTCCAGGCGGTACCTGCCGAATTGCGCAGCTGCCGCAAACAGGAGGCCGAACGGGCAGATTGCCCGGCAGACCGGGCGATAGACCATGGTTGCTAGAGCGAGGATGATGAGGAAGATGACGGACCAAATCGAGACGGTGAACGTGAAGAAATCGTAAGCGCCGAAAAGGCCGATCAGGTCGATGGAGTACAGCGCAGCAAGGATTGCAGCGATGAACACGAGAATCCGGATCCCTTCCAGGGTACGGGGGCCCGGAACCATGACCTTCTTGACCGGCACGCAGGAAGCGAGTTCCTGGACTGAACCGACCGGGCAGATGTGGGCGCAGAATGTCCTGCCGGTAAGAAATGCGAGCACGAGGATCAGGAGGATCGCGAGGGCACCGAACGATACGACCTGTGTCCCGAGCGCGAGCCCCAGAATCGCCGCAAATTCCGCCGGCATGATGAGGACGGACAGAACAAATCCGAAGATCGTGCTCATGGCTGAAATGACGAGTACAATCTTTCGGGATACCACTCCGTGGTGCCACAGGTACGCGGCGAGGATCGATCCTCCGAGGAGATAGATGACCCCGAAGATGGATCCCATGCCGCTCCCTGTCTCTCCCATGAGGAGGTAAGCAGCAATCCCGGATATCCCTAGGGAGATCCAGGCGGAGAGGGCAAGGGCGGGACCGCTCTCTTTGAGGTCGCTGCCGGCTTTTCCTGAGCGGAACGTGCGGTAGAGTATCACGCAGAGGAGGGCGAACAGGAGAACGCCGATGACGGGAGCGAAGTGCTGGATGGTGCCGGCCAGTCCCGCATCCAGGGAGGAGGAGACCGCCGTCGTTCCCGGAGATCCGCTGCCGGATACCAGGGCGGATACTGACGGAGAGGCCGTTGTTGCAGGGGTCTGCCCCGTACCGGATCCCGGTGATGCAGACCGCGTATAATCGCAGACACTGTTGGCATCTGCATCGGTGAAGAGGAAACATTTGCCGGGATAGGGGCAGCCGCCTTTTCCTTTCGGGCAGACTGCTGCGCATGCCGGATACGCAAGCCCCGCCGCACCAATAATGCCGGCGAGGATACGGATTGCGCGGTTGTTGAAGTTCACAGGTATTTTCCGATATGCCAGGTTCCTGTTTGTTCTTTAGTAATATAAACTTTACAATAAGGACAATATATTTAACAATTGCAGAAAAGTGCCACGCCTTCGACCCGGAATCGCCGTCACAATTGTTCCAGCGTCATCCTCAGCGACGCTTTCAGCATCGATATGAACTGTTCCCGGTCGATCGCCCCCGCAACGTGCCGGTCGAGCACCATGATCCGGTCTGCCCGGGCGATCAGGGTGTCCGCGGAGCACGCGGCAAAAAGGAGCGTGGTACTGCCGTTCCTGAGGCTGCCACGGGCGAGAAGTTCGGCAAGCGGTGTCACGTCCTCGCTCTGGAGGCAGCTCTTCATAAGCAGGTTGGGAGCGGACCGGTCCTCATCGATGATCAGGATCGGGGCCCTGCGGGAGAATGCCCGCTGTACCTGGGATGCCATGGTCATCGAGCCGCTGCCCATGCCGTAGGCAGCCCGGACCGTGCCGCTCATGCCGGGCGGGAGCGCCGCAAAGAACATGCTCACATCTTCCCCCGCGAGCTGGCAGTTCATCGCCTCCGCGATCTCGATCCCCCGGACCGTCACGATTCCCTCGCGCCCGTCGCCACCGGCATGGTCGTCCATGCCTGCGACGATCCCCGTAAGAAAGGTCGTCTTCCCCTGTGCGTTGGACCCCGTGACAGCGAAGACTTCGCCTTTGCGGATCCCGAGGCCCGTGACCGTTTCATTGCTCGCCGGAAGCTCGAGCTCAAGGGGGGAGAGTCCGGCCGGGCAGGAGAAGGGGACGTTCGTACCGTCTTTTGACCCGGCGATCCGAAAGAAGCTCCGGTGCCGGGTGTACCCGCGTGCCGGCCGGGAACCATCCGCGACAAATGCGACGAGCCCGAGCGCCGGGAGGCTCTGGCGGAGGAGTTTCTGGTCGAGCGATCGCTCCCATCCTTCCGCGAGGAGCCGGTCCGGGACTTTTTCGATCACCATTGCTGCTGCCGCAAACAGGGCATGCAGGGCATCAAGGATCTTCCGCTCACCGGACACCTGACCGTCCGGCGGGAAGGGAAGGGCCCCCCGTACCAGGAGATGGATACCCTCCCCGTCGATGAAGTTCCGTGCATCGGCATGCCAGAGGTGCGCACCGATCGCGTCATCGGAATGGATCACCGTATACGGTTCAATGGTTGCATCATAGCGGGAAGGGAACCGGGTGCCTGCGCCATACAGCGGGGCGAGTGACGGTGTCTGCCGGGCTCTCTGCTTGATCTGTTCTATGAGGACCTGGACTGCCCCGTCGGAGCCATTCTTGTCCGGCCCAATCTCCTCTGCCGTGGTGCGGGAGAAGAGGACCGGAAAGGAGAAGAGCAGGGCGTCGCGATCGAATGACGGGGCCAGGTAGGTTGTAACCTCCGGCACGATGTGGCGGCGGTCGATGGAGAAGGCGGGGCCCGAGCAGTCACGTATCACGTTTGAACAGCAGGCATCAAGGGCCGGGCGATCCATGCACGCATATTTGCCGCCAGTCATAAAAAGGCAGGGATACCCATTCCGGTATTTTATCTTCCGGTGCGTTGAAGGATCCGGAACTGTTCCATGAGCATGAAAACCGATAGGAAAACCGATCATACGCTCCCCGTCCCCCCACACCTCCTTGACCGGGCCTGCGATGCGATCTGCCACGCTGCAGGCAGGATGCCGTCCGATCAGGAAGGGGCCCGTATGACCCGCGATCTCGTTGCCGCCGCCATGGAAGAACTCAATGCGGAGGCGACCCGGACGCTCGCCCTCGCCGCGAGGGCGTCTGCTGACGGGAAGGTCCTCGTTGACGGGCTTGACCGCCACCTCGTGCTCAGGGGATTTTCCGTACCCGGCAGCGCGAATGTCGCAGCGGTCCTGATCCGATCCGGCATTGCCGGGCGGGCATCGGTCCCGGACCGGCGTTCCCGCCGGTTCCTGCCCGCCGTGCGGCTCAATGCACCGTGGACATGGACGATCGCAGGGGAAGAGGACGGATACGGCGTTCTCCCGCTGGTGGCGGGGTATAACAACGCCGGATCACCGCCATGGACGTCGCTCTGCCCGGTCTGCCGGAACGGGAGGCTTGTCCCGGTCAGCGGAGAGCAGCTCTTCGGGATATCGCCGACGGATTTCCTCTCCTGCACATCCTGCGCTGCGAAGTTCGTGCCCGGCACCGGAACATTCCGTCTCGTATCGGTCGGCGGGAGGCGCGATCCGGAATGGCTGAGACTTCTGAACAAGGCATATACTCCTGAAGATTGGCAGCAGATAGCCCGTGCAGGCAGCCCCGGAACGATCGCCGGCGTCCCGGGCAGGGACCCAGGGAAACCTGGTTTCATGAACGCGGGCACCGTTCGTACGGAACGGGAATCCTTCGCGATCGATATCGGGAACCGGACGCTCTACTTCGCCCGGATCCCGGTGAAGGTTTACCAGAAGGCCGGCGACGATTGTTTTCAGAGGCGCCGCGATACCCTCCGGACAATCCTTGACCTGCCCGCATTTGCTTCCGTGCGGGATAGTGCCGGATCGAAATACGGGCCGTATCTCGACACTCCCGTCGGATTTTTCCTCTCGGATCTGAAAGCCCGGGGCGACCCGGTCTACCGCAGGTTCCTGCATGCCTATGGGGACAATGCATTCTGTTCGTTCAGGGCGGAAAAATCCCCGCTCCTCTCCCGTCGCGGGGTCTACGTGGTCGCTGCCGGGCCGGAGGTGCTTGCTGCCGGTGCAGCGATCCACACCTTTCAAGAGACCGTTGATGGCCTGCTGGGGCAAGTCCCGCCGGAAGCCTGTTTTCTGGACGGGGATCCGGAACGCTGCAGGATCAATGCCCTGCTCTGCTCCCCCTGTCCACGTTCCGGATTGTATGTTCACCCAATCGATGATGAGTACGAGATCACCCGGGTAGCGACCCTGATCTCCACGGGGATCTTCCGGACCGTATACGAACAGGAAACCCCATGACGCTTTTATTTAGATCAGAGAGTTTTTCTGATCCCAGTGCTGACATAATAGATACCTGTCAGGGAACCTGAGGCCGGGGAACAAGCATGAAGTGCCCACATTGCGGAATTGAGATACGCGATTCAATGACGGAATGTATGTACTGCGGCGGGAAAATTCCGCAGCGGAAAGGCACGCCTCCCCCCGTTGCAGGAAAAGCTCCGGAGATCGGGGCCCGGGGAAGCCCTGCATCAGCGAAACGGCCTGCCGGAGTCGATGAAGGTTCCGGCGAAGAGGAAGAACCCGGCCTCTCTGCATTTCTCCAGCCGGGCGAGCAGATCCTGATTGGTTCCCTGAGCGTCTCGGTCAAGAAATTTTTCTTTCATGCGTACCTGACAAACCAGCGGATCTTCCTCATCGATACCCAGGAGAAGAAACTCAAGGTCACTGCAAAGGACATCCCCCTTGCAACCATCTCGGGCAGCATCGTTGAGACGTCGGAGAGCTCGGATCCCGTTCTCGTGCTCTCGATCCGGTCCGCGGATGACGAGGTCAAGACCATGAAGCTCGTCTTCACCGGCAACGGCCTCGACCGCTCCGCTGAGGCTGACGAGTGGATCGAACTGCTGAACGAACAGATCCAGCCCGGGAAACCGAAGAAGCCTGCCCGGCGGTCTTCCGGGCCCCGGCCGGAAGAACAGGAACCGGAACCGGCCGGGGAGGAAGAAGAGGAGGCGCCTGCCCCCGCCCGGAAACCTCAGGTTATCCGGCAGGAGCTCCGTCCGATACGAAAGCCGGTCAAGGATCACGAGAAGCAGCCGCCGGTAAAGCGGCTCCTCCCGGTCTACCAGGCACCCTCCGACGAAGAGATGGAAGACCTCCCGCCCCAGCCCAAACCGGTCTCCCGCCCCCCGGCAGCCGATGAAGGTTCCCGTGCTCCCCCGGCAGTCCGGGAGATCCCCCCGTCGCGGGAGCAGGGGATGAAGCCGGTGAGGAAGGTCGAAGTCCAGTCAGCGATGAAGACCGCTCTGCGGGGTGCGATACCCGCAGCACGACCCCATGGCGAACGGCCGGGTGTCGCAGCACCAAAACGCCCGGTCCAGGTACAGGCATCACCGGAACCGGCCCGACCGGAACCTGAAGAAGAGGAAACGGCAGCTCCCGCTGGCCCCGGGGTCGAGGGAGAGGAGGCGGCCGGCCCGGTCTTCTGCCAGAACTGCGGCAAGAAGCTGCCGGTTGCAGCAAACTTCTGTCCCGGGTGTGGAGCGAAGATCGGGGTGGCGAAGGAGCGGCCGGTCCGGCCCCCCCAGAAGAGCGAAAGGAGACCTGAAGAGACCGTTCCCGAAAAGGAGCCGGAAGAGACACCCCGCCCTGCACGGCCTCCCATCAAGAAAGCGCCGAAAGGCAGCGAGATGACGATCCTCCACAAATTCCTGCGGCGCTGAGGCATCGTTCCCCCCCGTTCCCTTTTCTCCTTCTGTTGTTCTCCCCGGTACGGCAACCGTTATAAGACTTCCAGTCCCTTGTTATAGTACGACTGAGTAACCACCTGAGGAACATGATGAAACGCGCTATCAGAGTCGAAGCATTGGACCAGATCCCTCTGGAAAAACAGCAGATTGAGCTCGTTGAACGCAAATGCCTCGGCCACCCGGATAGCATCGCTGATGGAATTGCGGAATCGATCAGCCGGGCGCTGTGCAGGGAATACCTTGACGAGTTCGGGGTGATCCTTCACCACAACACCGACCAGGGGGAGGTCGTCGCCGGGGAATCGATGCCGAAGTTCGGCGGGGGGAGAGTGCTCCGGCCGATCTTTGTCTTAATCGACGGTCGGGCGACAAAACAGTTCAATAACGTCGCCATTCCGGCCGACACCATCGCGGTGGAAGCGACCCGGAAATATTTCAAGACCCATTTCAGGACCCTCAACCTCGACCGCGACATCATCATGGACGTTCGCCTCGGCACGGGCTCGACCGATCTCCGCGACGTCTTCAAGCCGAAGAACGGGAGGATCCCCCGTGCGAATGATACCTCGTTCGGGGTCGGCCATGCGCCGTTCTCCGACGTTGAGAACATCGTGAGAGGGGTGTCTGATTCCATCGACGACAAGCTCCGGCCGAAATACCCGGCAATCGGGCAGGACGTCAAGATCATGGGGCTCCGCGACGGGAACACCATCACCCTGACCATCGCCTGCGCCATTGTCGACAAGTATTGCGCTGACATCGAACAGTACTCGGAGTATATGGCGCTCCTGAAAGATCATATCACGAAGGTTGCGCAGAAACAGACAAAACGCAAGGTCGCTGTCCACGTCAACACCGGTGACGACATCAAGAGCGGGAGCGTTTACCTAACCGTCACCGGGACATCTGCCGAGATGGGTGACGACGGATCGGTAGGGCGGGGCAACCGGTGCAACGGCCTTATCACCCCCAACCGCCCGATGAGCATGGAGGCAACCAGTGGCAAGAACCCGATCAACCACATCGGGAAGATCTACAACCTTCTCTCCACCCAGATGGCAAAAGAGTGCGTCGATAAGGTTGACGGTATCGACGAGATGTACATCCGGCTCCTCTCGCAGATCGGCCAGCCGATCGACCGGCCGCTCATCGCCAGCGTCCAGGTGCTCCCCTGCAAGGGGTACACGCTCGCGAAGATGAAGGGGGAGATTGAAGGGATCATCGACGATAACCTCGCGAACGTCACCAGTATCACCGAGAAGGTGATCCGTGGCCAGCTCAAGACGTTCTGATACGCGAAATCCGGTGAAACGGCCGGCCCGATCTGAAAAATCCCAAAAACCAGCAGCTGGTCCGATGATCCGTCTCGCGGTACCCAACAAGGGAAGGATCGCCGTCCCGATCCTGGATCTCCTGGAGAAGAGCGGCCTCCACGTGCCGGAGAGCGGCAGCGAGCGCCGCCTGATAACAAAAACGCTCGATCCGCATGTCGAGATCCTCTTTGCCCGCCCGGTTGACATCCCCGAGTACGTGGCGACGGGTGCAGCGGATCTCGGGATCACCGGGCACGACATGGTTGTCGAGCGGGGATCGGACGTTTCCGAGCTCCTCGACCTGAAGATCGGGAAGGCGACGCTCGTCCTCGCCGTCCAGGACGACTCCCGGATCCGTGCCATCCGGGACCTTCGGGACGCAAAAATCGCGACAGAGTTCCCGGCGATTGCCAGGGACTTCTTCTCCAGAAACGATGTTCCTGTCAGCATCGTACGGGTTGGCGGGGCCTGCGAGGCGACCCCCCTGCTCGGGATCGCCGATGCAATCGTTGACCTGACGAGTTCGGGGACAACGCTCCGTACCAACGGGCTGCGGGTGATTGCGGACGTGCTGGAGACGAGCACGTTTCTGATCGCCAATACCGCATCGCTGGAGGAGAAACGGGAGAAGATCGACGAGATCATGCTTGCACTCGAGAGCGTTGTCCGTGCACGGGGGCAGTGTTACCTGATGATGAATGTCCGGCGATCCAGCCTCGAGGCAGTAAAAAAAGTCCTCCCGGGGCTCTCGGGCCCGACCGTCATGGACGTCGCTTCCACCCAGGATCTCGTGGCAGTCCATGCCGTTGTCTCCGAGGAACGCGTTTACGCCCTGATCAACGCGCTCAGGCGTGCCGGGGCAAAGGATATCCTTGTCATGGGTATCCAGCGGATGATCCGGTAACCCTATGAGGATCTTTCCCGCTGTCGACATCCTTGACGGGCGCTGCGTCCAGCTCGTGCAGGGCAAGCGCGAGTCTGCGACGGTCTACGGGGAACCGCTTGCGTGGGCGGAACGCTGGATCAGGGAGGGTGCGGACGCCCTGCACGTTATCAACCTCGATGGCGCTTTCGGGAGCTCGCGCAAGAACGCCGACCTTATCCGTGATCTGGTGAAAACGACCGGTGTCGAGATCCAGCTCGGGGGCGGGATCCGGTCGGCCGATGACGCCTCGCGGTGGCTGGAGACCGGGGTCGCCCGGATCATCCTTGGCACGGCGGCAACAGAACGGCCGGGCATCATCCGCGATCTTGCCGACGAGTTCGGGGACGGAAGGATCATGGCCGGCGTGGATGCACGGGGAGGCCAGATCGCGATCGAGGGATGGCAGAAGACTGCGGGGGACGTGATCGGGTGGGTGCAGAAGTTCGACGAACTGGGTGCCGGGTCCTTCCTGTACACGAACGTGGATGTCGAAGGCCTGCAACAGGGGATCTCCCTTACGCCGGTGAAGAAAGTTATTGATGCAACACGACGACCGGTTGTTGTTGCCGGCGGTGTGAGCAGTGCAGGAGATATCGTGAGGCTCCGGGATGCGGGCGCCTGCGGTGCGGTGCTCGGGTCCGCGCTGTACGCCGGCAGAATAACCCTTGGGGAGGCGCTTTTTGCATGCAGATGAGAACGGTAACCCTGGAACGAAAGACAAACGAGACGGAGATAACAATCACCCTCACCCTTGACGGGGCCGGCAACGTGGCGGTTGCGACCGGTATCCCGTTCTTCGATCACATGCTGCACGCGATGGCGAAGCACGGGGGGTTCGACCTCTCCTGTACGGTGAAAGGCGATCTTGCGGTCGACTGCCACCACACGGTCGAGGATACCGGCATCGTGCTCGGGGAGGCCATCCGAAAGGCTGTCGGGGACGGCGCCGGTATCCGCCGGTTCTCCCATGCCATGATCCCGATGGACGAATCCCTAGCGACGGTTGCGCTCGATTGCGGGGGGCGGGGCTACCTCGTATATACCGGGTCGTTTGGCGGCCCTGCAGTCGGTGGCATCCCGGGCGACGTCTTCGAGCATTTCTTCCATACCCTCTGCGGAAAAGCCGGGATTACTGCCCACATGGAATTTTCCGGGCGGAACGACCACCACAAGTGCGAGGCAGCCTTCAAGGCCTTTGGCATCGCCCTTGGCGGGGCACTCGCAAGGAGCGGCAGAAAGGGTGTCCCCAGCACGAAGGGGATACTGTAGCTCTTTTTCCGGCACCCGCACCTCCCCCAAGGAAGAGCGAAAATCCGGGGGGACAGAAACTGCCGTCCTCTTCGTGTTCTCCTTTTTTGAAAAATCGGGGAAACGATCAGAACCAGCGGGAGAGCCCGGTACCAAAGACTGTCATGTCGGCCTGCGCCTGGGCAAGTTCTTTGGCGCTTTTTTCGACATGAGAATGAAGCTTGGCCCGGTTATTCACAATCCGCTGCTGGATCTGGCAGAGTTTTTCAAGCCCCTGGCGAAGTTCATGTTCCCTGGCGCTTAACCGTGGCTGGAACTTATGGAGAAGCGTCTGGATCTCCGTCTTGTCGGTTCCTGATCCCTTTGAGGGATCGAAGACAAATGCCCTCTCCATCTGCTCGCGCCAGAGGAGCAATTCTCCCTTCATCGCGTCATTCAGCTCGGTCACGGCAGCAAGCCGGGCGAGTGAGATGTCAGATGCAGTTTCAATACCAAACGACCGGAGAGCTGCCCGCTGATTGGCGCCAATCTGGATAAACTGGTAATTATCAATAAAACACCGATCGAGATGCCCTGCCAGTTGCCGTTCCTTCGTAACCGGACCGCGCAACGGGCTCAAAGCATCCTTGTATTCCTGTTCAAGGTTTTCATACTCCTTCCGGATCCGGGCAAGTTCATCGGATTGGGATAAAAAGTCCTCCTCCCCGGCCTCTTTTATCCATTTCTTATTCCAGAGTCCCCAGTTCAGCTTTGCATTCCTGAGACGGTCTTTCCTTCTTTTCAATTCCTCACTCTCTCTTCCGGGGAACAGCCCTATCACCGCGCCGGTGAGGAAGATCAGAATTGCCCAGAATAACTCGAATGGCGGGAAATATGCAACAAACATCGAAAGTCCGATGAACACTCCCCCGATCGTGTGCCGTAATTTGGTGAAGGCAAATGCCTTGTTTACTGCAGGGTTCAGGGGCATCGGCCTGACAGGGAATTTTTTCGGGGAAATATCCGGTAATTTCCCCGGGGATTTTACATGGTCCAGTTTGCGCCATTCCGTTGATATCCCTATCCTGGAAGCGGAATCGGCGGACAGGAACAGCATGACGCCGGATTTTTGTTCGAGCTGACACCATGGGCAGGATGGAAGGCCGGAATAATACCGGTGTATCGAATCTGTCGGACATATCCGGAGCCTTTTTTCGAGACTATTCAGTGCATCCCACCACGCGTGGGCCATCGGGCGGCCGTCATGTTGTGCCCCGGCCTCTGAAAATGACTGCTCGAACAGCGTCGCGATCTCCGGGGGAACGATGGAGAGCCCGACTGAGTCCGGGGGTGGCGCCATCCGATGCATCGCAGCGCTCCGGGAAAAAGCGAAGCGATATTCTGCAATAGCTCGTTCAATCGGCATATCCTCCTTGCCCTTGTATACCCCTGCGAAGGGATGTCTTCCCATAAAGAGTAACAGGAAGATAAGGGTCGCCAGCCCGAAGTTGTCGTTGTTGGGTGTCCGGAGCAGCCGGAAATCCTTTGACTTCTGAATCTCCGGTGGGGTAAATTGTGCCACGCCAACTTCACAGTAAAAATCGTGCCCTTCAGCCCTGACCTGGAATGAATCGCAATCAATCAGCTTTACGCATGCGGTGTCGCTGACAAGAATGTTGCCTTCATTAACATCACCGATGACATAACCGTACGCGTGAATCACAGCAAAGGCCGCGGCCAGATTCTTCGCAGCTCGTACGAGAAAGCGCCAGTCTGCGTCAGGATACAACTCTTTCCTGTGCGACGGGCCATAGACCTTATGGACCGGTTCCCATCCGGTGATCTTCGGCATGAGAAAGCCGCAGACCGGTCCGTCCTTTTCCCTTGAAAGGAGGTCAGTTGGCCAGGCAGCAATCCCCTTCAGATCGTCATTGCACCCTCTGGCCAATAACCGGAGCTTCTCCTGTTTTTCAGCTCCCAGGGGTTTTTTATAGATCTTTG
>JAKLEQ010000045.1 GCA_022711635.1 Methanoregula sp.
ATGCGGTGTTGCCGTTGAGAACAACATCGCGGATCTCGGATCCGGAATACGGGTTTGACAGGGTACCTGCAATGACCGGGTGGCCCGGATTTTTCAGATCGGCGATCACAAACCTGGTCGCCGAAGCAATGTAGAGGTACCCGGACTTAATCTCCAGTCCGTAAACCGCCGAACCGACCGGGATGCTCGCGATCGAGTCCTTCCAGTCCAGCGCTGACATCTTGGCAGCCGATGAAACGTCGTAGACCCGTACCTCGCTTCCCTGCGCGACATACAGGTATCCGCCGGACTCGATTAAATCAAACGATGGTCCGTTCATCAGGTCCCCGACCTTTTCAAGACCTGCCGCAGCGGCGCAGGGCACTGCGAAGAAAAGGACGATGAGGCCAAATAACAGCACAAAACGTATTTTCGTCATTGTTTTTCTTCCTTGATCCCGACCCTCTTTAAATTCCCCAAATCATGACAGTTCGAGGCTCGAACTCACAGGTTTATCAATCGTGTCCCATGGATCAACACTGGATGCCCATGGTGGATTTGTTGAACCCGTCTTCTTTCTAAAAGATTACTCTGGCCGGATTTCAGAATGGGAAAGAGTGTCAGGGAGGAATTGAGGAGCATGAAACGTCAAAAAATCTCCTGAGACGGGACTATGGCAATACGGTTGTAAAAGAGGGCTGGCACACGGAAAAAGAGTCGGGGTGATTATGCTCGCGGAATCACTCCTCTTTTCCCTGGGGTCTAGCGGGGGAGGAGGGATCTGAGGAAATTCAGGAGGGCATCCCACCATGTTCCCGACCCTCCTCCGGCTCCGGAAGTGTCCACCATCCCGAAAGTTTCCCTGATGTTCACAGTACCATACTCCTCTTCTTCCGATGGTGTATCCATGATACCGGTCATCCCGGTTGGTTCCGGGTCCAGCTGCGGATTGCCGGGGGACAGGATGGTGACCCCCATTTTCTTTCCAAGGAAGAGATGGCCATCGGAAAAAACAACAGAGTTTATCGATTCCTCGGGCTGAAACGTATCGACGAGTTTAATATTGTTCTTATCGGAGACATCAAAAGCCCGCAACCCGGTACCGGCGGCGTACACAGTTGAACCGTCAGATGCGAGTTTTTCCCCCGCCCAGACTCCCGGATACTCTGCACGGTCGGTCTCTTTCGGCATCGCGGGATTACTCAGATCGATCGCTACAACACTGTTTCCGGAAACTGCTACCCCGGTTGTCCCCGAAACGACGACATCCGTATACGGAACCCCGGGGTCAAATATGGAAATATTGATCGGGTTCGCTTTATTGATAACGTCGATTACGTGGACGCCATCATTGACTCCGTCAGAAATTGCGACAAGAAGATACCGGTCCCCGTATTTCGCTGCTTCCCCGTAGAAATAGGGTGATTCCGCCTCATAGGCCGGGGAGGATATGATCGAGAAGTCCACGATGCCCTTTTCCGTGTAGACATAGTTACCGTCAGGGAGAACCGTGTGGATACCGCTGTCGAAATGCTCAACCACCCACCGGGGACTCGACGGGCTCGAGACATCGGCGACATATACCCCTGACCATTCCCCGGCGACGTACAGGTAGTTGCCCTGCAACTGGACGTTTGAATTCCGCCCGTTGTTGGTTATCGCGGCAATCTCTTTCGGCCGGGAAGGGTCCGAGATATCGACAACCCAGACGTCATCATTATGGGCGCCGATGTAGAGGTAGTTGCCCCGTGCGGCAACCGAGTCTGCACCGCCCACGGTATGGACCTGTGCGAGAGTGACCGGCGAAGATTTTGTCGATGTATCATAAATCCCGAAACCGACAGATTCGAGGGAGATGTAGGTATAGCTCTCTGTTGGAAAGATCCCCTCTTCATAACATGGCACATCGGTAGCCTGCCCGATTATTTCGATACTTTTCGGGTTCGAGATGTCGATGATGTCGAACCCCTGGTACCGGACCGAGACATACGCGTAGTTCCCAAGGATCTTGATATCGTTTGCATTGATGTCCATCAGGTTCGATACCTCGACCGGTGCTGCAGGATTCGAAACGTCGATGACGCGGACGCCATTATGGTATTCGGTGATGTACGCGTAATTTCCTCGTACCGCAACCCCGGAAACACTGTCAGATTCCTCACTCCCGGCAGAATAATTTCCGGCAATAACCGGCTTTTGCGGATTTCTCAAATCCAGAATGGTCAGCTGGTTGTCATATGCAGAACCTACATAGAGGTACGATCCCGAGAGCGTTGCCCGCCATGGCTGGTTCGATCCCTTTAACTCGACCAGCGCAGACTGGCGCGGGGTGTTTTTATTGGAGATATCGACAACAAGCACACCGGCATTGACAACATTCAGGTAGGCGAGGTCGCCATTAAGAACGACATCCCGGATCTCCGTGTCCGGGTACGGGTTTTTCAGTGTACCGGCAATGACCGGAGCTTTGGGATTCTTTACATCGGCAATCACGAATTTGGTTGCTGATCCGATATAGAGATACCCGGATTGCAGTTCCAGCGCATAGACGGCAGAACCGACCGGGATGCTTGCGATCGAGTCTTTCCAGTCCAGTGCAGACATCCTGGCAGAACTGGAAACATCATAAATCCTGACCTCGCTACCCTGTGCAACATACAGGTACCCGCCGGACTCAACGATGTCGAAGGAGGGTCCGTTCAGGAGACTTCCCGTATAGATGAACGCAGATACGGGAAACACGATAAAAAAAAGTGATGCGAGGATGATGAGAATACATTTATACGATTGCCGGGGGTTGGTCATTACCATCACATATGATCTTCATGTAAAAGATTAATTACTTTTGATCATGAAAAAAAAAGATCTGTTTCTCTCTCTAGCTTGATAGTGTATACCGGGACTTCGGCACATCGATCTCGAACCGTGCCCCTTTCCCCGGCTCCCCGTTCTCCCGGATCGAGATACCATGGTAGTTGAGTATCTCTTTTGAGAGGAAGAGCCCGAAACGTTTTTTCTGCCCCGCATCCTTGGCGAAGATCCTGGTCTTCTGGTCCGCGGGGACTCCCACCCCGTTGTCAGAGAAGACGATCGTCCCGCCGCCATTCGCCTCGTTAAAGGATATCCCGATCTCGGTCACGTTTCCGCCATGCCGGATCGCATTGTCAACGAGGTTCTCGAATACCCTTTCGATGAGAGGATCTGCGTAGATCTTGACTCCTTTCGTATCGATCTGGGTTGTTACGGACCTGGCATCTGAATTGGCAATAATCTTTTCCATGAGCCTGGCAAGGTCGTACCAGCATGCCATCTCCATGCCGAGGCTCTGGTACTCCCGCGTAAATACAACGATGTTCTGGATCGCATTCGCTGCATTCCTGATATTCGTCGCGTGCTTGCGTATCTCAGGGTCTGCAGGAAGTTCCTCTTCCAAGTATTCGATATAGGTTAAGAGGATGGTCAGCTGGTTGATGATGTCGTGCCGGGTGATGCTTGTTAAGGTATTGAGCTTCTTGTTCGCGCTCTTGATGGTCTCTTCAGCAAGCTTCAGGTCAGTGATATCGATGAAGGTTTCCAGCGCTGCGATGATATTCTTCTTTGTATCGTACACCGGTGACACCGTGAAGTGGAGCCACTTACCGCGTTCCCCCATCGTGGGAAAGAAATTCACTGCTTCGTATGCCCCATCGATGAGCTGGGACTTGAACGCAATTTTCGGGTACAGCCGGGGGATCTTCTCGTAATCTCCTTCAACGATAAGATCGGAAAGGCAGGGGCGTTCCTCGGTGTAGAAGCCTTTCCAGTGCTGGTTGGTCCCGATCACATCCTTCGCAGGGATGCCGGTGCAGGACTGCATCGCCGTGTTCCAGTACGTCACCCGGTGGTTTTTGTCGATGACAAAGATCGGGACGGGGGAGCCGTTGATCATCCGCTTCAGCAGGTTCTCGCTCTGCTGCAGGGCCCGGTCCGCCATCACCCGTTCGGTGATGTCGGTCATAACAATGCGGCACTGCTGCCCGGCATCCGGCTCCTGCTCGATCCGCTTGCCATCCGCCTGGATCACGAGCTGGTCGTCACTTCCCGGTTGCATCAGGGCGATCTCGCATTTCTGTTTCCGGGATGTGCCAAAGACCCGTTTGCAGAACGCAATAAAGTTCTCCTGGTGCTCCGGGGCAATAAAGTTCTGGAGCTGCTGGTTGAGAACACTGTCCCGGCTTTTTCCCAGCATCGCCGCTCCCGTCAGGTTCACCCCGGTGATGACCCCTCCCCGGCCAAGGGTGAAGTACCCCGCGGGTGCGAAATCATAGAGGTCAAGATATTTTCGCTCCGAACGTTCGGCCTTCTTCCGAAGCTGGATGAGTTCCTCGTTCTGGGACTCAAGTTCTGCCTGGTGGAGCTGCAGTTCCTCGAGCAGGTGCTGCGACTGCTCGTAGTACTGCTTGAGTTCCGTAATGTCCCGTGAACTCGACTGGAATTCGATTGCCTCTCTCTGGGCATTGTAAATCGCCCGGATCGTCGTGTGGTATGCGTGTGCGGTTCCCTTCGGCGAAACGCTCCCGTGTTCGAAAGTCTTTACCGGCCGTTCCGGGGTGAGCGTCGCGATGATTTCCCGGATCTGCTCCTGCTCGTTCTTTGAAACGAACGAGAGGAGACTCACATTCAGCGCATCCCCCTCCGGTTTCTGGTAGTACCGTAAAAACGCCGGGTTAACAAAGGAGATCGAGAAGTCAGGACGGAACCTGCAGATCAGGTCCGTCTGGTCTTCAACGACGGCGCGGTACTGGAGCTCGATCTTTTTAAGGTTGTGCTCTGCTTTCTTAAGGTCGGTTACATCTTCGATGAGCCCGTTGATTCCTGCCAGCCGTCCCTTGTCCTTGTAGGGCTGTGCCACGATCCTGACAATATGCAGGTTCCCGGCCTTGTCGATCATCCGGAATTCTTCGGGCCCGGTCTTATCAGACATGGCGTTCTTGAGCATCAGGCCGATCTTGTACCGTTCGTCAGGAGGGGCGAGCTTATAGAAATGGTTACCGGTCAGATCGGAAGGATCATACCCGAGAAGAGTCTGGATGACCGGGCTGACATAGGTCAGCTTTCCCTTGGCATCGGTCGTAAAAACAATGTTGCTGATCCCCTCGACGAGCGCCCGGTGTTTCTCTTCAGATTTCCGTATGAGGTATTCTGCCTTCCGCCGTTCCGTAATATCGGTCAGGATGCAGACGAACGCGGAGATGGTGGAATCGGGATTCCGGATCGTGGAAATGTTCAGCTCGGCGCAGAAGCCGGTGCTGTCGTTCGAGATCAGGGTACACTCGGTACTCTTGGTGGATCCCTTCTCGGCTGCCTTTGAAAGGGTCGTGTTACATTTCTCGATGTCGTTGGGGGCGATATAATCGAACAGGTTTCTCCCAAGAAGATCGTCGAGTTTCTGGTATCCCAGCAGCCTGACCGCCTGGACATTGGCCGTCTGGATATGGCCTTCCGGTGTCATGGTGATGACCCCGCTCGGCGAAGTCTCGACAAGGGTCCGGTAGTACAGTTCGCTCTGCCGGACTGCATCGTCGGCTTTCTTCAGTTCGGAAATGTCCGAGACAAGGAAGAGGCCATACGCATAGGCGCCGCTCTCGTCAAGTCCCGGGGACGCCGCGAGCCGTGTATAGACAGGGCTCCCGTCTTTCTTGGTGAAGGTCACCGTGAAAAATTGCGACTCTCCTGATTTTAAGCGTGCAATATTCTTCTTCAGGGCCGCCCGGTTCTTCTCGCTCACAAACCCAAAGACCGGTTGCTGCAGCATCTCTTCAGCGGTATAGCCGAGGATCTCGGAGAGTTTCCGGTTGGTAAACGTCGTCCTTCCCTCGGCATCGATGGTCCAGACCCCTTCCTGGGCAAGCTCGATGAGGTTCCGGTAGCGCCGTTCGCTCTCCTCGAACGCGCCCTTGACCTCCCTGCTGACCTCCTGTGCCGTTGTGAGTTCCTTGTACGATGTTGTCAGTTCCTTGTCCTGTTCCGCAACGGTGTTTTCCAGCGTCTTCTGATACTGGCGTATCTCGGTGATATCCTCAAGAATCAGCAGGAGACCTTTCTTCCGGTTCTCGAGAATACTCGGGACGAATTTCGCCCGGAAGAAGAATGACTGGGAATCCTTCCGGACCTCAAGCTCGCGGATGATCTCGTTGCCGGCAATGCTCTCTTTGATCAGCGCAAGGATGTCCGGGACAGAAAAGAAGGATATCGGAACGGAATCGGCGGTCTTCCCGACAATATTTT
This sequence comes from Methanoregula sp., assembly GCA_022711635.1. Taxonomy (GTDB): domain Archaea; phylum Halobacteriota; class Methanomicrobia; order Methanomicrobiales; family Methanospirillaceae; genus MVRE01. The sequence continues at coordinate 6,247 of JAKLEQ010000045.1, forward strand.
CCGCACTGATCTTCTCGAAATTCAGGACGTTGTCGTTGACGTAGGTGATCGTCAGCGTGTTATCGAGAACGAAGATGTAATCCGATGAGAGACTCAGGATGGTGCTGACAGGTACCCGTTTTGTCAGCGAATACATCTTGGCGGATCCCACGGCCTTCATCTCAACCTGGCCGGATGTCAGGAGGATGTCGAGATATTTTGCAACCGAGTTCCGGTTGATCTTGATGCTCCGCGAGATCTCGGTGACCGTTAGTCCCTTGGTCGTCCCCCGCAGGATCGCCTTGATGCGCTGGAGTTCCTGGTCGTAGGTTTCCATTTATATCACGATATCACAAAAAATCAGGATTACCGTTACATGATATCCAATTTTTGATAAATAGATTTTCATTATGCCATGCAACATGTATGGAGAATATTGTATAAATTCCATTCGGAAAAATCCGGAAAAAAGGATTTGAATTTTATCCAATTAACTTTAATAATTTGTTCGTTTCAAGTCGGCGTTCTCCCCCGGGATCCGGTGCCCGTGCGATACCGCCCGTGATCCCGCTAACCGGTCACTTTAATAATTTTTTTCCCCAATAGTTATCAATTTATGACGGATCTTAACCTCACCAATGCCATTCTTCTCGGGATTCTCCAGGGATTCACGGAATGGCTGCCGATCTCCAGCTCCGGACACCTTGTGATTGCGCAGGAACTGCTCGGTATCTCCGTCCCGGCTGCGTTCGATATCGTGATCATGGCCGGGACGATTGCCGCGCTCCTGATCTACTTTCGCGTGACCCTGTACGGGCTTGCCTGCGGTTTTCTGAGCGGGGAGCCGTCTGCACGCAAGTACTTCCTCTTCATCGTTATCGCCGGCATCGGGACGGCATTCCTCGGTTTTTTGGGAAAACCCTTCTTCACCGGCCTGTTTGCAGAGCCCTTCATCGTCAGCCTCCTCATCATCGTGACCGGGATCTTCCTGCTCATCGTCTCTTTGGTGAAGGTTCCAAAGGGAGATCTCACACCAAAAAGCGCCCTTGTCATCGGGCTTGCCCAGGGGCTTGCAGTGGCGCCTGGCATCTCCCGGTCCGGCAGCACGATCGGGGCAGCGCTCCTCTTCGGTATCAGGCCGAAGGAGGCTGCTGAATTTTCGTTTATCATCGGCATACCTGCGATGATTGTTGCGTCGGTCTGGACATTTATGGAAGAGCCGTCCGGCACCATTGCCCCGGCCCCGCTGGTTGCCGCGGTCATCGCGGCATTCGTTGCGGGATACGTGAGCATCGACCTGCTGATGCGGGTGCTGAAAGAGCGGCGGCTCATCATCTTCGCGCTGTACTGCCTCGGTGCAGGAATGCTCTTTGCGTTCCTGACCTTTCCGAAATAACCTGAAGACCCGGCCCGGACCTGAAGGATCTCCGGAAGCTTCGGGAGTAGCACCACCGGTTGCTGCGGCCTGTATCGCCCGGATCGGTAACTATAGGAGAGCCGGAAATCAAGTACATAAACCAAGAGTGATACTCCGTCCTGATGCATCCCCCGGACGGCAGAAACCGGACCCGCTATTGAACAAAAGACACGGTAACCCTCTATGATATCCCCCGCATTGTTCATCGATTTCGTCCTCCATTTCGATCACTACCTCCCGGAGATCATCCAGACCTACGGGTTCTGGACGTACCTGATCCTGTTCATCATCATCTTCTGCGAAACGGGCCTTGTGATCCTGCCGTACCTGCCAGGCGACTCGCTCCTCTTTGTCGCGGGGGCTCTCGCCGGGGCAGGGATCCTCAACGTTGAAGTCCTGGTAGTCACGCTCATCGTGGCAGCGGTGCTCGGCGACACCGTGAACTACTGGATCGGGCACACGACGGGAATGAAACTCGTTGAGAAGAAGTACTCGCTGGTCCGCCGCGACCACCTGAAGATGACGGAGGAGTATTTCTGCCGGTACGGGGGAATGACCATCGTGATCGCCCGGTTCGTGCCCTTCATCCGGACCTTCGCCCCCTTCCTCGCCGGGGTCGGGAAGATGCAGTACCGGTGGTTCCTCTCCTACAACGCTCTCGGGGGGATCCTCTGGATCCTCGCGTTTGTTCTCGCCGGGTACTTCTTCGGCAGCATCCCGATCGTCCAGGAAAATTTCGGGCTCATCATCTATGCTATCATCGGGCTCTCACTCTTTGCCGTGGCTTCGATCATCCTCGGGATGATACGGTCGATGCGGGCCGGCAGGGACGACAACGGGATTCCGGAAAAACCGGAAGAGAAGGCGTAACTTCCCTGCATTCCGCCGGGTCCGGTTTTTTTCTTTCCGGGTCGGTTCATGGTTGCCGCACCCAGGATACCACCCACAAACCGTTTGTAATCTGAGCGTTCATGATCAATAGGGAAGCTCAAACCCGCTTCATGAGGTGAAAACGGATGGTGAAGATGTATGAACGGTAACGGGGGAGAGGCCGGCGGACAGGGTGGATCCGGCAGTGAACAGAAGGGTGGCGGACAGAAAGGACTCACGACAACGCATCTTACAATCATTGCGATCGCTGCCATCCTTGTTATCGTCGCGGCCGTTCTCATATCGTTCGGAAAGGGGAGCACGACACAGCCGCCCGTAACGGTTCCCGGGACGGGGACAACCACCCAGGTGGTAACCGGGCAACGGACGATCGACCCGTCGAAGATTGTCGTGCCGACAACAATTACTGTCTCGAAAACCGGGATCTATGTACGCGTCCAGTACATGGGGGCATATACTGGTTTTTATGAGGCGGATGGATCCGTGCACAAGATCTGGACAAGCGGGGACCGTCTGTTCACGGTAGAGAATTCCAGCCAGATTATCAACGTCTCGGTCCAGAAGACGGACCGGTCTGCAAAGCAGCCCCTGACCGTCGAGATTTGGAAAGACGGGAGGATGCTGAGGAATTCAAGCACGACGGCACTGTTTGGCCAGGTGAACCTTTCGGCGACCGTATAATGTTCAACCTCCGGCACCTCTTGCCGGAATCCTTTTAATTATTGAGGCGCGAATCAGGTAACAACAGGTGTATTTTCATGATGCTCGAAACTCTTTATCTGATCCTGGATCTGATTATCGGTATCGTTTTTGGTTTCATCCACAAAGGGAAGGAAGATTACTCCGGCCTTTTGAGAAACAGCGCAATCTGCGGGCTCGTTGTCGGGATCATCTTCGTCCTTCTGTCGGCGTTCCTGTTTCCCGAAACCACCAGCATCATCGGGGGGGCATTCGGGACATTCAGTATCTTTGTCATCATCATCGCCTATGTCATTATCTTCATCATCGGTGCCTTCATCGGTGACCTGATCGAAAGCCGGCTGAAAAAATAAGTATCCGGCCTATCTCTTTTTCCCGGCCTTAAGGAGACTTTCTACCCTCCTTTCCCCCAGCTGCAGGTCATCCCATGCAGAAGGTTATGCCGGTGGGTGCAGGTCACGACGAACTGTCGGAAAACCGGAAGCCCCCTTCCGGAACGGTAATCTCGAACTGCACCCCTTCTCCGGGCGTACCGTTCTCCATGATGATGATGCCGGTGATCGCGAGGATCTCCTGTGAAAGGTACAGCCCGAGGCCGGTATGTTTGCCGAATCCTTTCCGGAACAGTTTCTTCTTGTCTTCTGCAGAAACCCCGATGCCATTATCCCGGTATGTCAGGGTGAAACCTCTTGCGGATCTGCTTCCAAAAAATCCTACTTTCGTCACCCTTTCGCCATGCCGGAGCGAGTTCTCCATGAGGTTGAAGAAGACTTTTACGATGAGGGGGTCTGCGAAGATCTCGACTGCTGGCACATCGATCTCCACATCGATCCCTTTAAGGTTCAGCTGGTCTAATGCCTCACGAATGACGGATCTGACGTCCTGCCATTTCGGGGCATTAACACCGATATCCTGATAGTACTTTGTGAATTCTATCTGGCGCTGGATCGCTTCTACAGCCTGGTCCTCTTTCCTGATAAATTCCTCGTGCGGCGTCCCCATGAGATCCTCACGGGAGAGTTCGAGGAATGTCCGCAGGCCGGTGATCTGGTTCAGGATGTCATGCCGGGTTATTGAGGAGAGCATATTCAGTTTTCGCAGGGCAATTTTGAGCGACTCCTCCATCTTTTTGCGCTCAGAAATATCACGGATAAACCCTTCAGTTCCTGCATACCCCCCGTGCCCGTCCCTGCGCATACTGGCGCTGATCGATACCCAGAAGGCCGAACCATCCTTTTTAACAAATTCTGCCTCCCAGTCCCTTACGACACCCCCCTGGCTTTCAAGGGCGTCGATGAAACGGTGCCGGTGGTCCGGATACTTCCATAACCGGACTACCGGCATCCCCAGCATCTCATCCGTCGAGGCATACCCGAATGTCCAGGGAGCGGAAGGGCTTACCATGACAATCCGGCTCTCCCGGTCGATCCTGAAGAAGACATCCGTGATGTTCTCGATGATCGTACGGTAGCGTTCCTCGCTCTCGCGCAGCGCATCTTCCGCCCTGCGCAGGTCCGTGATGTTGTGGATGACGCCCTCCACCCCGGCAATATTCCCGTGGGGATCGCGGTAGAAGTGACTGCTTGTTGTCACATGTCGTATCGAGCCGTCGCGGACCTTCAGGTCCATGGGGAATGCGTAGACCGATCCCGTTTCCCGCAGGGCGGCAAGGAGCCGGTCACGGTCGGCAGGATCGGCGTATACCGAGGTTACATCGCGCCCGAGGAGCTGGTCGAGCGAATCGTACCCGGCAAGCCGTGCGGCTGAGGGAGAGAGCATCGTGATCTTCCCGGCAAGGTCGGTCCGGTAGAAGATGTCCTGCATCTCGTCGATAATTGTCCGGTACTTCCCTTCGCTCTCGCGGAGTGCACTCTCAGCCCGTTTCCGATCCGTGATGTCCAGGAAGGTTACCACCGCGCCGACAACCTGCCCGTTGCGGTACTGCGGGTAGGACCAGTATTCAGCCGGGAATGATGAACCGTCTGCACGCCAGAGCACCTCGTCATCGACATGCGTCCCCACGCCCTTGCGGAATGCCTGGAAGATCCGGCATTCTTCAACCGGAAAAGGCGATCCGTCAGCATGTTTTGCATGGATCTGCCAGTGCATGTTCTTTGTAAGAAGGTCATCCTGGTGATAATACCCGAGCAGGCTGAGGCATGCATTGTTGCAGAACGTGCAGTTCCCGTCCAGGTCTATTCCATAGATACCTTCGGCGGCTGAGTTCAGCAGGAGGAGGATCTTCTCCTCGCTTTCCTGGAGGGCTTTTTCCGTTTCCTTCCTCTCGAGGACTCTTCCCAGCCGTTCAGCAATGGTCAGGAGCAGGTCGGTCTCCCCGGAAGGGAACGGCAGGATGTCCTTATTGTCACCAGTGAAAAAGATCTCGATTCTTCCGACTTTTTTCCCACGGACAACGATGGGGGCGTCCTGGACCCGGTTACATTCCCGGAAGGCTGCCGAGCTGAACTCGCGGTTGTTCAGTACCACTCTCGCACACGTGGAATCGGGATATGGCCATGCCGAGGGAAGTAACCCGGCAACTGCCGTAAGAAGGGATTCCGTCGAATCCGTCGTCTCGACAAGACGGGCAACCTCGTAAAGACAGTTCAGTTCCCTGTTCCGAAGCGCAAGCACCTGTGATTTCTGCTGCAAAGATTCCTCACTCTGCTTGAGTGCCCGTTCCACCTGCCTGCGCTGCGTGATATCCCGTGCGCTGTGGACGCTGCCGATCAC
>JAKLEQ010000046.1 GCA_022711635.1 Methanoregula sp.
CGGGGCGATCCATCGTGCGGCTGGGCCGGAGCTCGATGTCGAGTGCGGAATGCTTGGTGGGTGCGCAACCGGCGATGCCGTCATGACGAAAGGGTACCGCCTGCCGGCCCGGTATATCATCCATACGGTCGGTCCGGTCTGGAAAGGGGGGGATCAGGGAGAGGATAATCTTCTTGCGACCTGTTACCGGAAAGCGCTGGAGCACGCGGATTCCCACGGTCTTTCGACCATCGCGTTCCCTGCGATCAGCACCGGGGCGTACGGCTTCCCCCTGGAACGGGCGACCCGGGTCGCTGTCGCGACGGTCGCCGGCTACCTCCGCGAGACGCGGAGCAGGCTTCGCGTGACCTTCGTCTGCCATAGCGACGAAGCCTGCCATGTCTATGACAGTGTCTTTCACGATCCGGCGATCTTTAAATCAGCAATAAGAGTGGACCTGGCCAGGAACAGGACTGAAACAGTCCCTGATACGCCTGGCGATATCCGGGAGCAGGTCGCGGGGCAGCTGGGTGTGATCGAAGCGGTCTACGGAATTCGGATCACGAACCGTGATCGTGTGATCGGGGAGATCGCGCGGGGGGTGAAGAGCCGGGAAGCAGCCTCCAGGGCCACCGCAGCGCTCAACAGCTGGATTGCACTCCGTGGTATCGCCGGCAGGACCGAAATACCGGAAGACGTGCTCAGGAATATCCTGGCGAATCTGGACGCGAGGTGACTCACTTGTGGTACGGTTCGCCCCGCAGGATCCGGAATGCCCGGTAGACCTGTTCCAGCAGGATCAGCCGGGCCATCGGGTGGGTAAACGTCATCGGGGAGAGGGAGAGACGGAGATCGCACCGTGCGAGGACGTCGCGGGAGAGCCCGAGATCCCCCCCGATGATGAACGCAAACGTGCCCGTCCCGCCGACCTCGTATTTCCCGAGGAGCGTGGCAAGACTTTCGCTTGAGAACGATTTCCCGTCGATAGCAAGTGCCACAGCGAAGCTCCCGCTCGGAAGTGCGGCAAGGATCTTTTTTCCCTCGCCATCGAGTGCCTGCTCCCGCTGGGCGGGGGAAGGGTCGGGCGGCCGGCGCTCATCCCCGATCTCGGAGATCGTGAGGCGGGTGTACGGTCTCAGCCTCCTGACATATTCGGCAATACCGTCGGCAAGGTACCGCTCCTTGATCTTCCCGACTGCTATGATGCGGACCTGCATGGAGATCTGTCAGGGAACCTGTGTTGCCATACGATAAAAACGCGTCCCGTACCCTGTGGGGCCAGTGGAGGATAAAAGAATTACTTATGAGTTACTTTTTTTATCATTCTGTTCGAGTTTCTGGGATGAGAGAACATCCACCAGCACTTCCCTCATCATCACTTTGAGAAATTCCCGCCCTTCTTCTGTGGCCATGTATTCCCTGAACAGTTCCCTGAACTGTCCCATGTCGTGCTGATTGTCGACAAACGATAATAAAGCTTGTGTGATGCAGTCCGAGATGGTAGAGAACTTCTTTTCCTCGTATACGAGTTTATTAACCTTATCGTAAATGTTCGGTGGCATCTTGTAAGAAATTGCCACCCGTTCACCCCGGAGGGGCGGTGCCTTCTCAACCATTCTCCCAAATATTGCTTGGAATACTATTAATAAACTTTTAAAAATCCTTACGTCATCCATGAAATCGGGGCAGAATTCCTTTTGTAATACATAGAGAATACTATTTATAGCGCCTGAAACAACAGGAGATCATCGGTGAGGGGAATGAAGGAATTTATCATATTCGGGCTCGGGATCGTCGGCATATTCTCGGTGTTGTCAAGTCTCGCGCTCCTGCAGCTTGGCATTATCATCGACCGGTTCCCGACGAAGCAGGAACTGTACCGGGAGAGGAGTCTTTCGAGCCCGGTTGCATCGACGCGGATCTTCGTCGTCATTTTCTGGCTGATGTTCGCGCTGGGGGCATATGCTCTCCTGCAGGGAGGAACATTCATGCTCATCGCCGGCATTACCACCATCTTTTCGATCTCTCTCTTTATCCTGACCGCCCTGGTGTTCTCATTTGCCGTCTACAGTACGATGAGGCACCAGAGCAACCGGGATAAGGATGTCATGCCGGTTATCATGACAGAAACGGTGAACAGCCCTGCGGCCGCGCCCCGGAAGCCAATGAAGAGCGAGCTCCCGTCTCCAGGGCATATCCGCCGGCGCCCGACTGGAAATTTCCTGATCGATTCGCTGCTGCGGCGCGACTGACATTTTTTCCCGGCATGGTTATCTCTCCCACCGGATCCGGTTATCCTCTTTTTACCAAAACTGTCCTCTCCTGCTGACGCATGAAAAGGACAACAATTTTAAAAAATCAACCAAAAAGGATTTTTGACTGTTCGAGCGCCTCGACCGCGGGGAGCTTCTTGCCGGTTAAGAACTCGATGCAGGCTCCGCCACCGGTCGAGATGTGGGTGAAATCGGAGGAGAGTCCCAGCTTCTCGATGACAACGGCGGTGTGCCCGCCGCCGACAACCGAGAACTCGACGGTGGATGCCGCCCGTACGAGCTCGTAGGTCCCGGTCGCAAAGTCCGGCTCCTCGAAGACGCCGGCCGGGCCGTTGAAGACAATCGTGCCCGCCGACTTGATCTCCTGCACGAGAGAGCCAATCGCCTCCATGCCGAGGTCAAGGACGGGAGCATCGGCCGGGATCTTTGTAACCGCATATTCAGCCCGTTTTCCATTCTGCCGGACGGCAACGTATTCGGGCATGATGACCCGGTCGCGGTACTTGTCGAGGATCGCCTTTGCCTTTGCGATCTCGGGTTCGTACTTCAGTTGGGAGATGAGCGCCGTGGAGGGCTTGCCGATATCAATCCCATCGGCGAGCAGGAAGACGTTTGCGACGACCCCGATCACGATGATCTGGTCGGCGATCCCGTTTTCCAGCATATGGCCGGCGACGTCGATGGAATCGTCCACCTTGGTTCCGCCCAGCACGACGCGGACAGGCCGGGGGGCGCCGCAGAAGACCCGGGAGAGCTGGGATACCTCCTTCTCCATCAGGAGGCCTGCGGCAGACCGCAGCACGAGAGGGAGCCCGACGACCGTCGGCTGGGAGCGGTGAGCAGTGCCGAACGCGTCGTTGACAAAGAGATCGGCCATCGCGGAAAGCTTCTTCACGATATGCGTCTTCTTGGCCTCTTCCGCTTTCAAGGTCAGGTTCTCCTCTGCATTGAACCGGACGTTCTCGAGCATGACCACGTCGCCGGGTTTCGCGCGTTCGACGACATCCCGGGCATGCTTCGAGAAGATGCCGTCAACGTAGGTGACGGGGGAGCCGAGAAGCTGCTCCAGTTTCCCGGCATGGGCTTCGAGGGTCGTAAAATCCTTCTTTCCCGGCCGGCTCTGGTGGGTGATGATCACGGTCGCAGCGTCGGAGAGCGCACGGATCGTGGGGAGGTGCTCGCGGAACCGTTTGTCATCGAGGATGAGGTGGGAGGAGGGATCGATGGGGGAGTTGAGATCCAGCCGGAGCAGCACAGTCTTTCTGGCGCATCCCAGTTCCCGGATGGTTCCGATCGGCATACTTTCCCCTCACGCCGTCGTGCGGGCCTTGATCTTCTTGAGCCGGAAGAGCTCTTCCCGCTCCATCTCGTCAAGCCGCATCTTGATGAAGTTCTGGGCCTCGGTCAGCTCCGGGATCACCTTGAACTCGAGCGCGTTCACGCGTCGTTTCGTGCTCTCGATCTCGTCGAGAAGGCGTTTCATTGTCGTCTCGATCTCAGCGCTCTCGATGATCGCTTCGACCAGCTCTTCGAATGACGTCGCGGTTTCGTCGATGACTGTCGAGGTTCCCAGCACACCATAGCCACGATCGACCAGGCTCTTTTTCACCTTGGAAGCTTTGATGTCGGGCACAATCACGCCCATGATATTCTTGCTCTTGAGCGTGATTTCCGGGACTTCCTTCACCGAGAATGCCGCCGATTTGACACCGATTGCCCCCTCGACCGTGTTTGCAAGCGCCATCATCTCGACTGCCGCTGCATACTTGCTGAGCAGCTCGCCCCGGCTATCCTTCGCCTCGGCGAGCACCTTGAAAAATTCAAGGATCAGTCCGTCGCGCTTCATCTTGAGGATCTTGTAGCCGCGCTCGGAGAGCTTGATCTTCCGCTTTAAGTTGATCAGTTCCGACCGGGTGGGCTTGATGTCACGCAGCGCCATGGGTCCTCACGTCGCCTTCGGGGCGTTCCTGAACTTCGGGTGGTACTTGTTGATCAGGTCGCGGTCGATACGGACCAGCTGCTCGACCGGCAGCGTCGAGAGGAGTTCCCAGCCAAGATCCAGCGTCCCCTGGATCGTCCGGTCTTCGTCCAGTCCCTGCCGGACGAACCGGTTCTCGAACAGGTCCGCAAACTCGAGGAACATCCGGTCGCGCTCGGAGAGCGCGTCCTTCCCGACGATGGCCACGAGACCCCGCAGGTCGTTGCCTTCCGCGTAGGCGGCATAGAGCTGGTCGGAGACCTTCTTGTGGTCCTCGCGGGTGTGCTTTGCACCAATACCGAGGTTCATCAGCCGCGAAAGCGAGGGCAATACATTGATGGGCGGGTAGATACCCTTCCGGTGCAGCTCACGTGAGACCACGATTTGGCCCTCGGTGATGTATCCCGTGAGATCGGGGATCGGGTGCGTGATATCGTCCCCTGGCATCGTTAAAATCGGGAACTGGGTGATCGATCCCTTCTTGCCTTTCACAATTCCGGCGCGCTCGTAGATACCCGCAAGATCGGTGTACATGTATCCCGGATACCCGCGGCGGCCCGGCACCTCTTCACGGGCTGCACCGATCTGGCGCAGCGCCTCGCAGTAGTTGGTCATGTCGGTTAAGATGACCAGCACGTGCATGCCGACGTCAAAGGCGAGGTACTCTGCGGTGGTGAGGGCAAGCCGCGGCGTGATGATACGTTCGACGGCAGGGTCGTCCGCAAGGTTGAGGAACACGACCGCTCGTTCGAGTGCGCCCGTGCGTTCGAAGTCCTGCATGAAGTAGTTGGCCTCTTCCTTCGTGATACCCATCGCGGCGAACACGACTGCGAACTCGCCCTTACCGCCCAGTACTTTCGCCTGCCGTGCGATCTGGAGCGCGATCGTGTTGTGCGGGAGACCGGCTGCCGAGAAGATCGGGAGCTTCTGTCCCCGGACGAGCGTGTTCGTGCCATCGATTGTCGAGATCCCGGTCTGGATGAATTCGTTGGGTGACGCCCGCGCCCACGGGTTGATCGCAGCGCCGGTGATATCGAGCCTTTTTTCCGGCACAATCTCTGGGCCGCCGTCAATCGGCTTCCCGCCGCCGGAGAGGATGCGACCGAGCATGTCGCGCCCGACCGGCATCTTGATCGTCTCCCCGGTGAACCGGACGCCGCTGTCCTTGCCGATACCGGCCGTCGTCTCGAACACCTGCACGACGACGAGCGTGTCGCTCGTATCGAGCACCTGCCCGCGCTTGATCGTGCCGTCATAGAGCACGATGTTGACCAGTTCGCCGTACCCGATTGGCTCGGTCTTCTCGACAAAGAGGAGCGGCCCGGCGATCTTGTTAATCGTCCTGTATTCCTTCATGCTGCCGACCTCAGTTGGGTGAACTCTGCATCCATCTCCTTCTCGATCTTCTGCAGCGCAGGCTTGTAGTCCTTGATGAACTTGATCTGGGGCAGGTCGTTCTTGCTCTTCGTGGCATTGATCTGCCCCGGCGAGACGCCCGCAGCCTGTGCGGCGTACGCAAGGTCCGAGTAGAGCCGGATCGTCTTCATCATGTCGTACTGCTTCTTCATGTCACAGAACGTGTCGACAGCGTCGTATGCGTTCTGCTGCAGGAAGATCTCGCGGATCATACGGGCGACCTCGATGGTCACCTGCTCCGCCTCGGGCAATGCATCGGACCCGACCAGCTGGACGATCTCCTGCAGTTCCGCTTCCTTCTGGAGGACTTCCATCGCCCACGAGCGGATCTTGTTCCATTCGGGGGAGACCTCCTTGTCGTACCAGTCATGGAGACTGTCGAGGTAGAGCGAGTAGGAGTTCAGCCAGTTGATGGCCGGGAAATGCCGCCGCTGGGAGAGCTTTGCGTCCAAAGCCCAGAAGACCTTCACGATACGCAGGGTGCCCTGCGTGACCGGCTCCGAGAAGTCCCCGCCCGGCGGGGAGACGGCGCCGATGACCGAGACCGACCCGCTCCGGTCGTTCAGGGTTTTCACAAGCCCTGCACGCTCGTAGAACTCCGAGAGGCGTGCCGCAAGGTATGCGGGGTAGCCTTCTTCGCCCGGCATCTCTTCGAGCCGGCTGGAGATCTCACGCATCGCTTCCGCCCAGCGTGAGGTCGAGTCCGCCATCAGCGAGACATCGTAGCCCATGTCACGGAAATACTCCGCAATCGTGATACCGGTGTAGACCGAGGCTTCCCGGGCAGCGACCGGCATGTTGGACGTGTTCGCGATCAGCACCGTCCGCTCCATGAGGGGTTTCCCGCTCTTCGGGTCCTCGAGGTGCGGGAATTCCGTAAGAACCTCCGTCATCTCGTTGCCGCGTTCACCGCAGCCGATGTAGACCACGATCTCGGCGTCCGACCATTTCGCGAGCTGCTGCTGCGTAACGGTCTTCCCGCTCCCGAACGGGCCGGGGATGGCCGCGGTGCCACCCTTGGCAATCGGGAAGAGCCCGTCGAGGATCCGCTGACCGGTGATCAGCGGGATCGTCGGGTTCTTCTTCTCCTTGACCGGCCGCGGTACCCGGACCGGCCAGCGCTGGATCATCGGGAACTCGCGCCCGTCGTCCAGGATACAGACGGTTTCGTCGACGGTAAAATCACCGCTCTTGATCGTCTTGACGACCCCCGGCTTTGCCGTGGGCGGGACCATGATGCGGTGGACGATGTTCGTCTCCTGCACCTCGCCGATGATGGTGCCGCCTTCGACCTTGTCCCCGGCTTTAACCGTTGGCTTGAACGTCCACTTCTTCTCGTGGGAGAGCCCCGGTGCGGATACCCCGCGCTGGATGAAATCCCCCATCTTATCGACAAGCACTGAGAGCGGCCGCTGGATACCATCATAGATACTGGTAAGGAGCCCGGGACCGAGCTCGGCAGCAAGCGAGAGCCCGGTATTGATGACCGGCTCGCCCGGCCGGATGCCGGACGTGTCCTCGTATACCTGAATGATGATATCTTCGCCCGAGATCTTGATGACCTCGCCCATCAATTCTTCCTTGCCGACCTTTACCACGTCGTACATGTGGGCGTCAAGGTTGACTGCCGTCACGACAGGGCCGGCAATTCGTTTGAGAATTCCCGATTCTTTGGATTTTTTGTCTTTTACTTCCACAGATCAACACCCACCGATCTCTTGATTCTCTCCCGCATCGTAAGTCCGCCCTCTTCGCCGCCGATGGCGATCACGGTCGGGCGGACCGACTCCTCCAGAGTGGCCCGGAGCCGGCGCGGGACCTTCTCCATATCGCTGCTGTTCATGACGAGGATACCGACGCTGGTGTCCTGGAGAACCTTGTTGATGTGCTCGTTCAGTTTCTCGTCGGTGTCCGCCGCATAGGTCTTCCGGATGCCTGCGAGGCGGAACCCGAGGATGAACTCGCTGTTGCCGATCACTGCAATCTCCATTCAGATCACCAGGTATTCCGATATCCGTTCCGGCGCAAGCTTTGAAGCCTTGCCACGGGCGAGCGCCCGGAGGTTGAAGACCTCGTACTTCTTCTTCTCGAGGTACACGAGGATGGGATGGACGGAGAACGGGTTGCGCTTGCTCATCCGTTCCATCTGGTCAAGCTGGACCCTTGTGAGCCCAACCTCGATGTCCCGCACCTTCCCCGCACCTTTGAGTTCCTCGAGAAACACCAGCAGGGACTTATGATGAACCCGGGTTTTCAGCGCATCGACGAATTCATCCTGTTCCTTGATCGTATTCAGGCGGACGAACTCATCCGGCGCAAGCACACCGCCGGCAATATACATCTCCCGCGGATCTTCCTCGATATCGTCTGCCCGGAGGCGGAAGAGGGTTTTTACATTCTTGATGTCGATATCGAGCCTGATGAACGAGAGGAAGAGATTCCCACCCTTGATCCCGCTCTCGGCTTCCGCGATCATGTCGGCGTAAAACTGCTTGTACAGCTCGTTCTCCAGCCGGGAGAACGATCCGCTTTCCTTTGCCGCGGGAAATTCCCGGGCGAGGACCGGGTACATCCGGTGCCCGCGGAGCATCTCAACGATCCGTTCTGCCGATTCCTCACCGAGGAGCCGGTCGAGATCGACTCGGTCGAGACTTCCTGCCGGTATCAGGATCTCCTTGATCTTGCCGGACTTCGCCCCCTGCAGCCTGCCGCGAAGGATTGTCAGGATGTTCTGAATATCCCAGCGCCGCAGGTAGAGGCGGGTGAACTGCTTGAGGTGTCCGGGCGTGATCTCGAGGATCTTCTGGAATTCCTTTGCCATGTTCCACGAGATTGCGACCTCGATGAGGTCGATCCCCTTGAAACTGGTCGCGAGCTCATCGATCTCCTGCTTGTATGCTGTCTCCTCGATGACTCGGGTTATCTCGGTCAGGCTCATGTTTAGCATCCGCTGGTACTCATCCCTCTGGATGAGCTTCGCCTTCCGGACCCGCATCCTCGTACAGACGTAGATATAGGGCGCTGGACCGCCCGTCATCCCCACCATACAGGTACCTCCTTACGCAAACAGGATATCGGATGCATCCTTCAGCCCGGATTCCCACACCCTTGAGAGGAATGTGCGATAACTGTAGTCGATCTTCAGCCCGCCGCCTTCGCCTTCAACGATGATACCCCCCTCGATGTCGACGGGAGCCCCCAACGTGAAGCCGGCGAATTCCTTATTCGCTGCGATCAGGGATTTGACGGCAGGGACATCCCGCGCATTGCACCGGATTGTCCCCCTTGAGATCTCCTTTGTCGCCTCGGCAAGGAGCTTTTTTAAGGCTTCCCTGTGGAAGCTCTCCGGCAGTTTCGCGATCTCGGCAAGCGTTGCCTGGTAAACCTGGTCAAGCAGGTCTTTCTGGGCATTGAGCTGCTCACGCTTGACAAGAAGGTTGGCCGCGGAAGCCTCCATGCTCATGATATGGGCGGCCTGTTTCGCCGCCTCAGTCTCCGCTGCGAGCTTGATCTCCGCTACGCGCTTGTTGGCCGCGGCGAGGATCACGTCGGTCTCCTTCTTCGATTCGGCACGGATCGCGTCCGCCTCTGTTTTGCCTTTACCCCTGATCTCTTCAACAACCGCTTCCAGTCCCATGGTCGCCCCGCGCTCTTATACGAACCACAGCACGAGTGCGACGACAAGCCCGAAGATGACGATTGTTTCGGGAATAACCGTCAGGATGAGCACGAGACCGAACAGGTCCTTGTTCTCGGCCGTCGCCCCGACTGCTGCGGAACCGATACCCATTTCAGCGACGCCGGCCCCGATACCGGTAAGACCGACTGCAAGTCCTGCGCCGAGTGCCTTCATTCCAACCTGCGATGCTGCTGCGATTTCAACTGTTGATGCTACGACTTCTGCTGCCATTTCTTAATCCTCCGTAAATCTTCTCTTCAACCCGAACGGGTTGTATTTTAAGCCTCCACCCTTGTAGAATTTGGTGAAGAATTCGACATAGTTTAACCTGATAGAATGCAGTCCGCCCCCAAGAATCCCGAGAGCAGTATTCAGGGCATGGCCGAGAATGAAAACGACGACTCCTGCAAGGATGACGACTGCACCGATAAGGGTAAAATTTTCGAGCTGCGGCTCGATCAGCATGCCGATCGAGATGAAGTTCACCACCATCGCAATTGCGACGGAAGAGAGCCCGACCGCGACGAGACGTGCATAACTGAGCACGTGGCTGATGATTGACGGTAACTCGACAACCTCAAGGATCGAATCCCGTGCGATGAAGATGACGCCTGCAAGGATCATGATGCCGCCGAGGACCATCGTGACATTGATGCCCGGGATGTCCATGGGCAGGCCCGGAATCGCAACGAGCATCGGGAATCCTGTGAGATCCGGCATCAGTGGCATCACGATACCCGACCAGATAATGACAAGGACCCCCCACATGACGAAAAGCCATCCGGCGTTTGCGAGGACCGCTTTCATACGGTGCTCCCCATGATCCTGCCGGTAATGGTTGACCATGCCGAGCACCCTCCCGAGCGTGATGTGCAGGATGCCGATCCAGATCGCAAGGAGCAGGAGCTCGGGGATCATCGGGCCGTGGCCCCCGTGTTCCGAGATAAGGTGGCGGGAGAACGAGTACGGCGGCCACCATGGCATGGCGAAACCTAAAAACTCGCTGTTCAGCACACCGAAAAAGATGCTCGAGATGCTTGCGTTCCGGATAACCTTGAGGAAATATTCTGCATCCTCCCCCCGGAAGTACTTGCGGAGCGCGAAACACAACGCGAGCAGGATCAGGCCGTACCCGATGTCCCCCAGGATCAACCCGAAGAAAATCGGGAATATGATCGAGAGCATCAGCGTCGGGTCGATCTCCGTATACTTCGGCCGAGCGTAGATGTTCATGAAAAACTGCGACGGTTTTGCAAATGACGGGTTATTATACTCCACCGGCACGACATCGTGAGGGCCGATGGGGAGCTCGGCGACATATGCCCTGTTGCCGCTCGCTTTCATGATCTCATCCGTAATGCCGGCGATACGGGATGACGGAACCCAGCCTTCCGCGACGAATGTCTGGTCTGTCGTTGCAAACCGGAGCGGGGCTTCGGCCTGTTCGACCTCGCTCTTCAGCACCTCCTCGCATGCGACGAGGAAGTCCGCATGCTTCTGCCGGATCGCGTCAAGGTTCATCTCAATCGACGCGATCTCTGCCTTCGCCTGCGTGATCTTTGCCTGATAATCGTCGATCAGGGCATGGGGCATGCCGGATTCGGCAGGGATCGGCGATGCGACAAATCCTGCCCCGGCAAGCTCGCTCTCGACGTCGGCACGGTCCTCGTTCGGGACGACCGCAACGATGAAGTTGCTGCTCTTGCCCTTAACGATCCTGGACTCCGCCGGCTCCCGGATCGCGACATTCTTTGTCACGAAACCGGCGATGACCGCGAAGCGTTCGTACCCGCGGTAGAGCGAAAGGTCGACAGGGATGTCCGCAAACGGCGTGATCTCGTGGATACGCTGCTCGTACTCCTTGATCGACGCCTCGAGCTTCGAACGTCGCGAGGTCAGTCCTTCGACCTCGGTTCCGATCTTCGCGAGTTCGCGATCCACAACCCGGGCGAGGTCATCGTGTCGTTTCCGGGCGCCTGCCGGATCGATATCATCCGGACGGATGGCAAAGACATTCTCAAGAGATCTGACCTTGATCAAGCCTCCTGATGCTTCGCTTGCACCGGCAAGCGGCTTTCCGATTGAAAATCCGTCGTATCCCTCGCGCCCTTCGACAACAAAGTCCTCGATATGAAACAGGCGCGACCGGTACAGGGCACCGGTGATAGGGGCAAGCTGGTCTTTTGACGCCACGATGAGCAGACGGCTCATCTTTTCAGGCGCTAACATGCAGCTGCTCCTTGAACCGCCCGACAAGCAGCTGCACAGCCTTGTCAAGGCGTTGTGTCCCTTTCTGTTTCAGTGCTGCTGCCCGGGCTTGCCCTTCCCGGAGGATATCATCATGCCGGGATGCTGCCTGGCGCCGTGCTTCTTCCAGTTTCAGCTTTTTGTATTCTTCCGCGTTGCCCGTTGCCTTCGTGACAAGATTGTCCGCTTCCAGCTCGGCCTGCGAGCGCCTGTGCCTGCGCTCCTCCTGGGCCGCCTGGATGGTGGTTCGGTACTCTTCTTCTGTTTTCTTGATGTCCCGTAAGACCTCTGTTCTCATCCAACCCTCCTCTCACGGCACTAGAGTAGTTGGTAAAAAATGCATTTATGTA
>JAKLEQ010000047.1 GCA_022711635.1 Methanoregula sp.
CGGGATGATTGCGGGCAGAACCGTATGACCAGGGGAGATGAGAAGACATGGGGTGTTTCCGGACGACCTTGAGGAAAGCGGGCTGAAAAAAGTCCTCTTCGTTACCTGTTATTGCACATTGAAGGGTAACTGTACGCTTGATGAAAAAGGAAGAAACTGCAAGGACTGCGAATTTTCCATCTGCGTCCTTGACCCGGTGCCGCAGAGAGGGGTTGCAGTATGAAATACCTTTTTACCGACGAGAAGACCGGATATGATTATTTCTGCACTATCGATCCGTCCCTCTGCAGGAAGAAAACCTGCAAACACTGCTGGCATCTGAAGCGGTATTGCAGCACGGGCACGGGCGGCCGGCGGCACCTGCCGCCCGTCTCCTGCCTCTTTTTTCCCGCAATGCCCCGTTCATTTGCTTATCCTTTCTGGTCTTTTCCGATGATCTCCCCATCGTCTTTCGGGAAACAATCTTCCTGCATTTCGTGACAGGGACGCAGGTGCCCGGTCCGGTTCACCCGCTTCCGGATCGGGAATCGCCCGCAAAAAAGTCTGAAGGGATAATTGCGGGGGCACAGGGTTTGCGTTACTTTGCGTACGCCTCTACGAGATCGCGTGCCGTGATGATGCCGGTGATCTCTCCCTTCTTCATGAGGGGGAGCCTCCGGATATGCCCCGCTGCCATGATCTTTGCCGCCGCATGGATGCTGATGCCCGAAGGGGCGGTCTTCAGCGGGGACGAGATCGCCCTCCCGACCGTTGTCCGCAGGGACTTTCCCTTCATGAGGAACTTTGAGAGAAGATCGCGCTCCGTGAAGATCCCGGACGGCTTGCCCTCGCGGTTCACAATCACGCTCCCGATCCGTTCCGAGCCCATGATGTGGGCGACGGAGTCGATCGTCTCTTTCGCATCGACCGAGACGACGCGTTTTGTCATGTAGTCCTCAACATTCAGGGACGTCTCCGGCGCATCGGGCATCTCCCGGATCAGATCGGATGCGGCGATGATCCCCGTCATCTTTCCGCACTCGAAGACCGCGAGCCTCCCTTTCCTGCGGATCATGGTTCGTGCAGCCTCCCGGATCTCGGTCGTCGGGCAGATGCGGATGAGCGGGTAAGACATGACCTCTTCGACCGTGGTTGTCTCCAGGTTAAGCCCATCCGCGAGGACCTTGGTCAAAAGGTCACGCTCGGTAACAATCGCGACCGGTGTCCCGTACTTCATCACGATAAGGCTCCCGATATGCCGCTCACCCATGGCCTTTGCAGCATCGGACATGAGCGTCCCGAGCGTCGTCGTGACGACTTCGCGGCTCATGATCTCTTCGACCCTGATATGCCGTTTGTGCTCCTTGTACGCGAGATCAGAAATGCTTGATAAGGTGAGCCCGGGTTTTTTTTGTCCAGGCACACCAGGTTTTTTTTGTCTTGGCACAAGTATCACCAAACAGGAACAGAAGCCGTATCCTATAAATATATCGGTGCCCCGGGATCGGCCCGCCTGTCCCAACCGCGAGGCAGGCTGCCTGCAGCTGCAGCCTGGCGGAACTCACCGGCCCGCTGGTTCCCGGCTCCGTGCACCCTGCATCCTGCACAATCCACCGCCCCACCAGAGCGTACGAGGGCGGTGTGGCTGTCCCGGGCGCGGTTATCCGGGCCCGTCTTCGATCGTGACGGTACAATCCGGTAATCCCTCCGGGTAACGATCGCACCCGGATCGCACCGGGCAGGCGTACCCGAGCTTGACAAGCCTGCGGCGGCGGTACCGGGTCAGTACCGCCCGGGCCGTCCTCCCGTCTTTTACGACAAACCAGAAGGTGCAGGGGATTTTATGGTTACCGCTGCGGCGGACGGGGATCGCAGGCTCCAGGGACTCGTGAAAGGAAAGGCTCTCTTCTTCGCAGAGGGTTGTCATTGTCAGATTGGAAAATTTTTCGAAGCGGGTTCTCTTGTACTATTTTCCGGACTGATACGAAAAAAGCAGCGATTGTACATACGAACCCCGACAGGTTTACCGGGTGAACGGTGCGATCTGCTATCCTTGCGGGAACGGGCCGGCAAGCGTAGGAGTACAACCGCTTTCTGGTAATCCCTTCCGATGAAAAATGAGACCGGAGTTACCGGGCAGCAAGTTCCCGGCGTACCTGTTCATAGTAACGTTCGGAAAGAAATTCTTCCAGCCCATGCTCCCGGTAGATATGGTCCGCGTAATGGTAGTTCATCCGGTCGATGACGATGAAGTCGACCTTCCCCGCCAGCTGCGCGGCAAGCCCTTGTGCGCCGGGGAGCACGGGGGCGATCATGGCATAGGTCCGGATGCCGGCCGCATGGAGTGTTTCCAATGCCGCGATTCGCTCGCTGATGGGAGGGGCGGATGGCTCGAACAGCCGGCGGATCGCATCATCCGCGGTCCCGATCGAGAACCCGGCCTCAAATTCCTGTGCGTTTCTGATGATGTCGATGTCACGCAGGACCAGCGGGGACCGGGTCTGGATCGTGACGGGCCAATGGTTATCAGCGAGGATCGCAAGGCACTGCCGGGTCAGGCGGTACTTCGCCTCGAGCGGCTGGTACGGGTCGCAAACCCCGCTCACCCAGACCCGGTCACGCTTCTTTTGGAGGACCTCCTTTCGGAGCAGTTCCGGCGCATTGGCCTTGACATCGACAAACTCTCCCCATGGTTCCCGGTGCCCGGTCACCCGTTTCATGAACCGGGCGTAGCAGTACGAACACCCGTGCTGGCAGCCGGTATAGGGATTGATGACGTACGGGTAGATCTGCGATCGGGTAAGAATGGACTTTGCGCGGACTTCTCGTACGACCGGGGTCATCGTCGATGTCGTCTCCTGCGAAGACGCAAGCACGGTATTGTCGTTTCGATCCTATGAATCAAACGGCATCTTTTGCGACACGGGATGCGGGAGAGTGCAAATCTTCGTCTATGGGGGATGGCCGGGACGGTTACGCAGCGCGTGCGCCTCCCCGCGAACGGGCTGAGGTGAGGGAATGCGTTTTCTTTCCTGAGGGTTGTCATCATCAGGTTGAGGATTGGAACGGAACAGACTCCTCAAAAAACGTGCCGATGGGTTCCCCATCAGGCAGCGATTGCGCAGACACACAATGTATGGCGGCTGCCGTCACTCCGAATCTTTCCACCAGGATATCGGGGATTCATGCGTAGTGGATTGATCGATGATCCTCTCCCCTGTTCTCTCGGGCATTCGTTGTATGCCCTGACGGTCTGCCAGATAAATGCAAATACTTATAAATAAAGATATCTAATCTGATTTTGAGAATGGAACTGATTGTAGAACTTTTTAACTTAATTATCGGGATAATTATAGGATTTACCTCCTATGTCGCAATCTGGAGGTATCTCCACCATAAGCCGATTCTCGGATAACCAGAGCCTGCTTTTTCACCCGGAGTCCTTCCTTCCCGCGGCACGGTGACGACCCGTTTCCAGGGATCTCGCCCTGCATCCTTCTTTCAGGAGATTTTTCTTGAGGTGCCTCAATTAACAGGCGGAGGATCTTTTCAGCAGAAAAGCAGAGAGGGCTTTTCCAAAGGCTGCTTCCCTCTGGATATGTGTCTTTGAGCGATACAGGGCCATAACAAGGGCGGGAATGCGCCGGAAGGCACCATCAGGGTCTCGACGGAAGCGCCGGCACGGGGGATGACCGAAGAACAGGCACCTGTCCCGTCAATCGGAAAAAATGGGGAAAAGGAACGTATCTAATGGAGAGTGTTCACATTCTGGACGGCGGCCGGCATCGTCCGGGTGAACGGGAGGGCTGCCCCGATACCCGGCCGGATCTCGATCGTGAGCTTGTCGCCCTTGCCCCGCTCGTTTGCAGACCCTGTGTAGAACTCGATCCTCACCTGGTCGTTGACCGTAAGACTCGTTGTTGCGTCCCCGCTCTGGTTGGTCGCGGAGAAGTGCTGGTTGTCGGAAGCAGCAGTCCCCAGCGAGTAGGTGACCGGGTTGACATTGGGAGCGGAGTAGACGATGGACATGTCCTCGAGGTCCATGGCGGGGGAACCGGGTGCAAGCCCGATGGAGAACTGGATCAGGTTCACCTTGTTGGCAGCGGCGCCGCTGTTGATGGCGTATACCTGCCCCAGCATCTGGATGTTTGCCGATGCCTGTTCGACACCCTTGTACACGGTCTCCTGGCTCTTCTGGGTGGCAAAAAAGCCGGCACCCAGTACCACGTACGCGAATACTGCGGCGACCACGACGAATGCGATAAGCACGATTGCCGCTTCGAGCCCGGTAAAACCGTCCTCTTTCGTTCTGTCAGGTTCCATTTCACACCTTGCAGGACCGGGCCGCATCCGCAGGGAATCACCCGGTTTGCTCCTGTTGTTCCATTTCGATGTGATGCTATATATTTTTCCCGCACTGATTTTCAGGAATTATTTTAAGGAATTTTAGAATATGCCGGAGATTCCGGGTGCTGCCGGCGGCCGGGTGCGTGTTCCGGAGCGCTATGATTCCGTAACCCTCTTCTTCGAGGATAACGGCGTGGGCATCCCTGAAGCGCTCAAAGAGAAGATCTTCCTTTCGGACTTTTCGATCGAGAAACGCGCCGGGCTCTTCCTCGCGCGGGAGATCCTCGAGATTACCGGCATTACGATCCGGGAGACCGGCGAGCCGGGGAAGGGTGCCCGGTTCGAGATGCGTATCCCGAAAGGGGGATTCCGGTTTCCGGGGGACCCGAAAAGCCGTTCCTGAGGCTGCCGGTCGCGAAGGATCTGTACGGGTCACCGGGCATTTTTCTCGTCCATGACGACCTTTGCCCGGCACCGCGGGCAGAGCGCTTTCACCGGCCGTCGGGTCTGGCCGAGGCGTTCAAGCCATTTTCCCATGTACACCCAGGTGTGCCGGCAGCGGTGGCAGGTGAGCTGGCAGCTGGCATACATACCGGGATCTCCGCGCCGGAAGAACGTAAGAGGATGGCGTGCAGGGAGTGAAAGTGTGGCTTGCGGGGGATCCTGCGGCTGTGACCGCAGCTACCGGCTCCAGCAGGCAAAACCCGGATTTTTATCGAACCCGTCTCCCGGAAGAAAGAGCTCCATTACCCCAAGGACTCCCTGCAGGTCCACGGAAAAATTCACGTCCCCGCGATCTTCCCCGATGGAGGCATATCGTGACAGGACCCGTGTCGGGGTTGCGAACCGGTCAAGGTATCACGTTTGGCGGGAGCTGTGGTGTAAAAAGGATGTACGAGGCGAGGATGAAGCGGTGCTCAGGGATCCGGGTACACTGTTTTTCGGTTTCTGCGGGGAGAGAAATACCGGATTGATTCTGTCGCGGGAAAAAGGGTTTCGGATATTTTCCTATCCTCAGTGCTGTTCGAGGAGGAGGCGGATCTTTTTCAGCTCGTCAAGGATAAGCAGGCCGGTTCCCGCCGGAATAACCGGTTCGCCAACACCTTTTCCGGGTTGTCTTCCGGTTCCGGTCCCATCGCCCGTACCGCTGCAGGACCGGACAAGGGTCCGGAGCATTTCACGCAGTTCCTCGGCATGCTCGATCGCCTCGATCCGGATCTCCGGGACGGCCTGGCCTGAGTACCCTGCGGTCTGGATCGAGATGGTCGAGATGTTCAGAAACCGCATCAGCGGCCCCTGCTTCAGGTCGAGGTTCGTGATGCGGTTAAACGGGACGATGCCGGTGGTCCGGAACCAGACGCCGCGGCGCCAGCGGAGTTCGTCATCGTGGATCTCGTAGAACATGGAGGCGTAGTAGAGTTTTGTCCAGACCACAAAGAATACCGAGACGATGAGGAGGCCGGAGAGGATCACACTCCCGGTAAAGAGGTCAAGCGACCCCGCGAACCAGAGCGGGACGACGATGACGATGATGAGAAGGGCGATCAGCAGGGTAAAACCGATCAGGAACCATGGCACGAATGCCGGGGACGGTTTGAACGGGACGTCACGGGGGAAATGACCGGACCCCGTCAATTTCTGTTCTGTCATGGAGATCATTCTGATATCGCGGGGAGACTATGAAAATATTCCGGGTACATTCCTGACGCAATTGACCTGTCGGTACCCTCCATCGATCATCCGAAAAAAATCATCCAAAAAAAACACCGGGGAGTCGGGGCACATCCCCCCTGCAGGAGAACTCCCGGTGCGAATTTCTGCCAACGGAAACGGGTGTTTCTGCACCCGGAACGCTCAGCGTTTCGGATTTTCCCCATCCTTCCGTAAAAAATGGTACATGCCGTCAGGGACGAAGATCTCGAACCGGGCTCCTGCTCCCGCCAAGCCGGTCTCGGCAATCGTGATACCGGTGATCGAGAGGATCTCGCGGGCAAGGAAGAGGTCGGAGGCGTGCCCGGAGAATCCCCGCTCGAAGATCCGCTCCTTATCATCTGCCGGAATCCCGGGGCCGTTATCCTCGATCAGGATCGCAATCCCCTTCTCACGCTCTTCGAACCGGACAGATACCGTCGTTGCGGTTTTGGCATGCATCAGGAGGTTTTCCATGATGTTGTAGAAAACCTTCTCGAGGAGGGGATCTGCGTAAATCTGGAGCCCTTCGAGAGAGATGGTCCGCTCGATCGTGGAAAGATCGAGATGGGAGAGGGCATTAAGGAGGACAAAGGAAACATTCTGCCACTTCGGCTCGTTCATCCCCATATCCTGGTAGGTCTTGGCGAACCGGAGCGATCCCTGGATCCCGCGGAGGATTGCGGATCCCTTCGCGATATAGTCTTTCACCGGCCCGCCGCTTCCTGCGTCCTTTGCGAGTTCAAGATAGCCGCCGAGGGAGAAGACGCTGTTCTGGATCTCCTGGAACGTGAGGGTATTGAGGAGGTTCAGCTTCCTGCGTGCCTGCCGGAGTACCCGTTCGGTCTTCCCGAGTTCCCGGTAGTTCCCCCGCAGCTCCTCTTCGGTCGCAGCCAGCTGCTTGTACGCGGCAAGGAGCTCCTCGTTCTTTCGCAGGAGTTCCGACTCCGCACGTTTCCGGCTTGCAACCTCGGCAAGGAGGGCTTCGTTCCGGCGCGAAACCTCGGCGGTCTTTCTCTTCACCTCGCGCCGGAGCAGGAGGCTCATGATGACAAAGAGGACAATGACGATAACCGCCATCACGAGCCCTCCCAGCACATACGGGTGAATGACCCAGCCGGCCTTTTCGCCAAACCATTTCTGCATCGTCTGGCTGTAGAAGGACGACGGATCGGCCTTACCCTGTGCGAGGTACCGGTCGATTGCCCCGGTGAGGTCGGCGTTCCTCCCTTTCGGGACCGCAAACGTCAGGGCATTGGGGTAGAACATCACCGTGGTCGCCGGAAGCCGGAACTGTTGTGACGAGTACTGCCCCGCGACACGCGAGGCTACCGCCGCATCTGCTTCACCGGAGACCGTTGCAGAAAAGACCTCGCTGAGGGTGTTGTACTCGATAAAAACAGGAACGATGCCGAATTTTTCCGCATACTCCCGTGTCGCCGCATTGTTGATATCACCGCGGAGCAGTGCGATGCGTTTTCCGTCGAGATCGAGGATGGAATTGATGTTCTTGTTGTCCGGGGCATAGACCTGCGCCCAGGTAGAGACCGCGGATTCGTGCGCAAAGTCGTAGACCCTCTCCCGTTCCGGGGTATCGGTGATCGCGGAGATGAGGTCGATCTCCCCTTTCTCCAACCTGTCGAGGTTATCGGAGAGGGTGCCGTGGACCCAGACGATGTTCCATCCTTCCCGCGAGGCAATGTCCGTAAGGAGATCGACAAATATTCCCGCCGGCTTCCCCTGGTCATCGGTGTAGAGCGAGGGACGGAGTTCGTGCAGCCCTACCCGGACATCACGGGCAGCCAATGCCGGCTGGCTGACCGCGATGAGGAGGAGAACCGCAAGGGCTAGAGAACAGAGCCCGTTCATACCAGCACAGGATCGGCGTTTTCTCTCCGGCGACGGGTCCATGGAGATCGGAACCTTCCCTCCGTAAATTCCGGCACGGGGGCCATTGTTGCCCGTTAGTCTATACGATCAAATTCCGGGTATATGTACCTTTGGAGGAGGGGGGTCGCGCGTGGGAGAGAGGGGCCGTCCGGCGCTGTCCAGGAGGGCACGCTTTTGCCTGCCCGACTCCTCCCCATTGCGTCGTACCTTTTTTCAGGGATGACAACCCACCAGTAACCCGGAGGACCGCTTCTGACCCTTCTTTCCGACATCCTCATCATCTTTTTGATCGCTCTCGTTGTCGGCATCGTCTTCAACCGGATCCGGGTCCCGCCGCTCGTTGCATTTATCCTGACCGGGGTGATTGTCGGGCCGTATGGTATCAGCGTTATCTCATCGCAGGAGCAGGTCGCAAGCCTCGCCGAGATCGGGATCATCCTGCTGCTTTTTACCATCGGGCTCGAGTTCTCCTTCAAGGACCTCTGGAAGATACGGCTCGTTGCGGTCATCGGGGGGGCGATCCAGCTCGGCCTGTCCTTCACGTTCTTCTTCTGCTTCTCGTTCCTCTTAGGACTTCCCCTGAACGAAGCGATCCTGATCGGGTTTCTCCTCTCGCTCTCGTCCACGGCAATCGTCCTGAAGATCCTGCACGAGAAGGGCGAGATCGACTCGCCGCACGGGAGCATAGCCCTCGGGATCCTGATCTTCCAGGACCTCGCCGCGATCCCGATGATGATGTCCATCCCGTTCCTCGCGAGCCTGCCGGCGCTTGATCCGACACCCCTCCTCGACCCTGAGTCGATGATCTGGCTGCTGACCGAAGACCTCGTTATCGTCATTGTCCTCGTCGTCTGCGCCAAATGGGTCATCCCCCGGATCCTCTACGAGATCGCAAAGACGAAGAACCAGGAACTCTTCCTCCTCATGGTCATCCTCGTCTGCTTCGGCGTGGCATGGATGGTCTCGTTCACGGGAATCTCCCTTGCAATCGGAGCGCTGCTCGCAGGGCTCCTCATCTCCGGGTCGGAGTACAGCCACCAGGCCGTCAGCATCATCCTGCCGTTCCGTGACTTAATGACGAGTTTCTTCTTCATCTCCGTGGGCATGCTCGTAGACTTCCGCATCCTCTTTGCCAATGTCTGGCTGATCGTCTTTTTGATCATCCTCGTCATTGTTGTCAAGGCATTGCTCGCATCCGCTGCCGCACTTGCTCTCGGGTACCCGCTCCGGACGGCGACGATGGCCGGGCTCGCCCTCTCCCAGATCGGGGAATTCTCGTTCATCATTGCGCAGAGCGGCGCCAGTGCCGGGATCCTTGCGTTCGAGATCAACCAGCTCTTCCTCGTCGTTGCACTCTTCACGATGGCAATCACCCCGTTCGTCATCACGGTCGGGCCGCCCCTCTCTGCCCGGCTCTGCGATATGCCGGCCTTTTACCGGCTAGTCAACGGCACCTGTCCGCCGGATGATGCACGGCAGGAGAAGCGGCAGAAGGACCACCTGGTCATCATCGGGTACGGGGTTACCGGCAAGAACCTTGCCAATGCTGCACGGAGCACCGGGATAGCATATACCATCGTCGAGCTGAACCCCGACCTCGTCTCCGGCGCACGGAGGAGCGGTGACCGGGTGATCTTTGGCGATGCCACGAGCCGCGAAGTGCTGGACCATGCCGGTATCGCGGAAGCACGGATCGTGGTCATTGCCATCAACGACCCGATCGCGGTGCGAAAGATCGTGCATCTTATCCGCCGGTTGAACCTGGCAGTCACGATCATCGTCCGGACCCGGTACGTCAGCGAGGTTGCGGTCCTGCAGGAGGCGGGCGCTGACGAAGTGATCGCCCAGGAGTTCGAGACCTCGGTCGAGATCTTCACCCGCGTCCTGCACAAGTACCTTGTTCCCGGTGACAGAATCGAGGCATATGTCAACGGGATCCGCGCCGACGGGTACCGCATGCTCCGTACCCCTGCACCGGTCTACGGCTCCCTCCCGGACCTCGTGAAGCAGATCCCATCGGTGACCGTGACAGCGTTAACTGTCGAACCGGGCTCCCTCCTCGCGGGGAGGACACTCGGGGGTGTCAACCTGCGGAAACGGAACAATATCCTCGTGCTCGCCATCCGCCGGGGGGAGGAGATGATCACCGGGCTTTCCGGGGAATCGCGGCTGGAGCCCGGGGACGTGGCAATCGTGTACGGGTCGCCGGACGATATCGCCCATGGCTCGGGCCTCTTTTCCGGGCCCCGCGGCCACGAAGGAACAGACGCCTGACCGGCATACCGGCACCGGCTGGCGGATTATTGCGGGAGAGTGTCGAATGCGTGCCCGATGCGGCGGAAATCCTGTTCCGGGATCTCGATGAGCCCGAACCGGAAGACGTATCCCCATGACTGCTTGTTCCGGATAAAGGTGAGATCCTTAACCAGCGGTCTTACGGAAACCTCACCGGTCTTCCGGTACAGTCCTCTTCTCCGGAAGGGCTTGAAATCCGGAGTCATCTCAACCTGCTCGATCGTATCATCCGCGATCTCCCCGATTGCCGTAAAGGCACGGAGCGGTTCCTTTCCCTCAACGGTGACCTTCGGCGAGTAATAGATGAATCCGTCTCCCTTGTGCATCCGGGCGATCCCCGCACGTTTCCCGTGACCCGCCATGACGATTCCCTGAGATGCCCCGTACAGGACGTGATTCTTCGATGCCACCGCGATCCAGTATTTTGTCATCCTGTCACCAGCGTCACAAGAATATTCAGGGTACGCCAAGAACCTGCCGGAGCTGACAGCGGCAGAGGTACCTGCCGTCGGGGATAGTCAGTTGATCCGGGAATTCAAAAATGCTCTATCCCGCAAAAAGCGCTGCCACGAGGACGAGGATCAGGGCCGGAGGAATGACATACCGGCAGAGCGGAACGATGATACGGACAAACGGGCTTTCCGACTCTATTCCTGACTCGATGGTCCTCCGGTCCACGTACCAGCTGAATGCGACAGCCGTCAGGATCCCCGTGACGGTGACAAAGATCGTTCCCGCAAAATGGTCCATGGTATCAAGGACATTTGCCCCTGCTATGGTAAGGTGAAGTCCGCTGTAGCTGAGTGCGGCAGGAAGACCCGCGAGAATAAGACCGGCAGTCACCAGGACACAGGCCTGCCGGCGGGTGAACCCGGTCGCACCGATGGCCGCTGCCGCAACCACCTCGAACATTGCAATCGAGGAGAGGAGCGCCGAGAGGAAGAGAAGGAGGAAGAAACCCGAAGATACGATGCGGCCTCCCGGCATGAGGGCAAATCCCGCGGGAAGGGTCAGGAACGCGAGCTCAGCACCTGCGGACGGGGCCAGGCCGAAGGAGAAGACGATCGGGAAGATGACGAACCCGGCGAGAAGCGAGATGGCGAGGTCTGCAAATGATACGATCACGGACGATGCAAGGAGGTTCTCTTCCTTTGCCAGATACGCGCCGTAGGTTACGAGAATCCCCATCCCGATGGAGAGCGTATAAAAGGCTTGGCCGGTAGCTGCGATCCAGATTGAGGGATCGGAGAGGACGGAGAAGTCAGGGG